>NZ_CP009517.1:3600000-3920148 GCF_000970305.1 Methanosarcina barkeri 3 | reverse complement strand
GTTTGCTTAACTTTCATGCAGAGAATTTGTGCTCAATCCGTCTTTTTTATTATATCCCATACAGTAAAAAGTCACAATAGCCTTTAAGTGTTACTTTACTTTAAAAATGTTTTAAAAAATCAGAGAAGATTAAAAAATTGTCAAAAAAGTTACACTTTATGTAAAATTCTCGAGTAGTATACAAGTTTTTGAAGTTATAATTAATAAAACAAAATTATTCTAAGATAAAAAAGTGGCTCTCTTTCATCAGGGTCTGTTTAAATTGTAACAAACGAAATTATGCTGATATGGAGAGTGCTTCCCAGAGTAAAGAGTTATTCGAAAAAATATCTTCATTCCTCAAGAAAGAAGGAGCAATAAAGGTAGCTATTTTTGGCTTTTATGCAAGAGAAGAAGAAAGACCGGAATGTGATATCGACGTTCTTGTAAGGTTTTCCGAAACGAAAGGTCTGCTCACTATGGTTAGAATTGAGAGAGAGTTATCGGAGTTTCTTGGAGTAAAAGTAGATTTACTAACCGAAGGATCGATAAGCCCATACCTTATTGAAGGAATTAAAAAAGAAGCAAAAGTGATCTCTGCATGAGAAATAATGGATTTCAAAAATAGGCCTGAACTTATAGGGATGAAATTAACAAATCGGTCATTTCTGCAACTGTGAGAACCTTTTTTAGCCAAAGATAACAAGTCCATATTCATGAAAGAAGTATACGAACAAAATAGTATACGAACAAAATATTGGAAAGCTTGTATTATGAATAATTTCATGAAAATTGACAGAAAAGTAAGTGGTTTTTTGCTTAAGATACGAACGTTTTGAGATACAACGTTCGTATTTTAAAGTTGCGAAAGTATAAGTTTCACAAGAGAACCTGAATATTATTGCAAATAACGTTTTATATATTTAAAAAGTGAAATTATTTTGGGATAAAAGATCCCTTTGCCATCAGCAAAAAAGGTATTAACGGTCTCTCACGAACCTTTTTTGCTGATAACAAGAAGATTATATTACTTCACCAAATTGTAAGCCCATTCGATCCATTCACAGAGGCATTGTAAATCCTCTTTCTCGACGGTAGCACCGCACCAGATACGCAAACCCGAAGGAGCATCACGGTAAGAACCGATATCATAAGCAACTTTTTCTTTTTCAAGTGTTTTAATCAGTTCTTTAAGCTTTTCGTCGGATAAATCAACTTTAAAGCAGACACTGGTACTGGACCTTGTCTCTTTTGTTTCCGCTAAAAAATGAATCCAGTCGTTTTTAGCAACAAATGCCTCTAAGACCTCCAGATTTTCATTTGTCCGCTGGATAAGTTGTTTAAGCCCTCCGACAGACTCTGCCCATTTTAGTGTTGCCAGCCAGTCTTCATTAGCCAGCATGGATGGGGTGTTAATAGTAGAGCCTTCAAAAATATCCTTATTCAGTTTACCGCCTTTGGTCAGTCGGAAAATTTTGGGCAATGGCCAGGCAGGAGTATAGCTTTCTAAGCGCTGAACAGCCCGCGGAGATAAAATCAGCATTCCGTGCCCACCTTCCCCACCTAAAACCTTCTGCCATGAGAAGGTAATGACATCCAATTTATGGTAGGGTATATCCATAGCAAATATAGCAGAGGTGGCATCGCAAAGCGTAAGCCCTTCCCGGTTGTCAGGAATCCAGTCGCCGTTGGGTACTTTGACTCCGCTAGTAGTACCATTCCAGACAAAGACGACATCATTCTTGAAGTCGACCTTCTTTAAATCCGGTAATTTTCCGTATTCTGCCTCTAAAACTCGGGTATCTTTTAATTTTAACTGTTTAGTGATGTCGGTTGCCCATTCTTTACTGAATGATTCCCAAACCAGAACATCAACTCCACGGCACCCCAGCATAGACCACATGCACATTTCAAAAGCGCCTGTATCGGAAGCCGGTACAATACCTACCAGATAATCATCAGGAAGGCCAAGCATATCTCTTGTTCTTTTAATTGCTTCAGCTAATTTTTCCTTGCCAGGTTTGCTCCGGTGTGACCGGCCAAAAGGTGTATCCTTAAGCTCTTCAACAGAATACCCTGGATGTTTGGCACAGGGCCCTGAAGAAAAACAAGGATTTTTAGGAACTTGCGTTGGTTTCATTTTATCTTTTCCTTCTTTGGTACTGTTAAGTCTTAGGGGGATAAAAATTTTTCCAGCTACAGGCGAACATGCAATTATAGCCGCTTCCCGAAGACTTAAGTACCTTACCATATACAATTTCGTTTCATTTGTGTTCGGTTAAGATAGATCTATAAGAAATGTGTTATTTTCGTTGTTATTGTCTGTAAACCTATAAACGCAAACCAAGATGGTTCGATAATTACAGTAGTCACTTTAAAGTTAACGGGTTCCTTAACCGAATACAAATGAATTGGAATTAAAAGTTCAATTAGAATTTACAGAACCTTTGGAGCACTTTCATTTTATTGAATCCCTGGTGTATTTATGCAATAACTTATCTTAACAGTGTATGAATTACGATGAAGAAAGGAAGAAATAAAACACATAATTAGTGTTATAAATTTAATAGTTAGATATTTTTGTGATTTTATTGTATATATTTCCAAAACCGTGATGAAATAACAAAATCCATCGTGAGTCATAAGCATAGGGGCCTGCATGAAAGCTTCTCATGATCTGAGTATCATTCCAATCCCATAGTCTTTGAGGGTTTTCATCAACATTTGGTTTGCTATCCCAATTACCCATTGGATAGTAAAATGCTCCAACGAATTGCACAAACAGTGACCATATAATAAATACTCCAATAAGCCCAAATATTAAAAACTTAAAATATCTATTTGGTTCTTTGGATACTTTATTCATATATAGCCCTAAATATATGGCAAGAACAGGCAAAATTCCAGTTAAATAACGGGGACCATAACAATGTCCTCCCCACCACCAGAAAAAAATGCTATATACCATTATTTCGAGTATGCATGCTAAACCAAGAGCATAAAGGAGAAATCTAAGTTTTTCATTTGGAAGGTCCTTTATTGTTAAATACCCAAAAACTGAAAATAAAAATACTGGAGTATATATGAATAATCCACGACTTGGACTAAACAGTAACCCAACTAGACGAGAAAGAACTTCCATATTTAACTCCATCCCATCACTTAAACTGGAATAGCCACCCAAAAAATTACCAAAATAATAAATATTATAAATTAAAAGAAAGCTGCCTGATATGATTACTAAGGCAAAAAACCACTTTATATTTTCTTTATTCATCTTAAGAAAAATATATAATATTACAGGTAAAGCAAGGATCGAATCAGAAGGTCTATTTAATATATATAGCCCCGAAAGAAATCCTAAGAAAACATAATTTAATTTGTTTTCAAGCAATTCATTTTTAATTGTAATATAGATCATAGCGGCAAGGAGTAGTTCTACCGTGCCGTGCTGCCAAAGAGCCTGACTACTTATTGTCCATGTGTCGGTCCCAAAACCATAGATTAATGCTGAAATGATTCCGATTTTTTTATTTGTTAAATTTTTTATAGATAAGTAAACGAAAATGCAAGAAAGTGAAGCAATTGAAGACGCGCTTAACTTTTCCATTAAAAGCACAATAGATTGAAAACTCGGATTAAACATATCTATTGGACAAGAGGAAATTTTCAGCAAGATATATGTAACTAAATACAAAGGAGTGATTATTAAAGGGGTAACTATTGGATATTGAGATAAGTAATGGCCATCAATTTGTCTAAACATATATGGATTATTAATTGTCTCGATATATGCTCCGAAGCTGTCTAAGTTCACACAACGGTGCTCCAAAATACAAAATGGCAATAGAGATGTAGGAAGGGTATCCCCACTAATGATTGATCTCATATTCAGGTTATAAACTAAAAAAAATAATGTGAACAAAGAAATTAATTCATGCTTGCTTACAAGCATTCTGAGGCAATTTTGTAATGGATTTAAAATTCTATTAAATTCCAATACTTTTCTTGTGTTTAATGTGAATTTCATTTTTTATCTCAGCCAATAGTTGGTTATTATTCCACTGGTAGTATAGCAAATTTGCTGCAAAATTACGAAATTTCTAGCAGTCTTAGAGTTAAAAATTCAATATCATGAGATCAATTTTATCTATTGTATATAAATACTGGACTTCAAATCTACAGCAAATTGGCTACACTGCCTTCATTGTATTCGGTTATATCAAGGTCAGTTTACTTTTTCCAACGTTAAGTTATTTAAAATTTCCCAACTTTCAGTATAAAAGGACCTACGCACAATTACAACTTTACCAAATCTGATTTTTATTATAAGTATGTTGGTCCAAATGAAGTTTATTTAGTTTCTAAAAACTTCTGTAGAATTGTGAATGAGCTTATTTCATCTGTAAAATTATGAATGAACCTGTTCCATCTATAAAATTATGAATGAACCTGTTCCATCTATAAAATTATGAATGAGCCTATTCCAAAAGCAATATTGGTTGAAATTATAAATTTATCTTCATGTCATTCACGTGAAATCGATGATATTCTATGGGAATCCATGGAACCTTCTCTTCCTTCACAGAAACCATATAAAGGAGGGCCACGTGAAAATACGAGGAAGTTAATTAACGGTATTTTGTACGTTGTTATGACAGGTTGTATGTGGAAAGACATTCATTGAAAATATGGATCTAAGTCAACAGTGCATAAATTCCATCTATATCTGTGTGAACATTGTATCTATCAGAAGATTTTCAATGAACTTTTAAACAAAGGTTACGAATTGAAGAAACAGATCTTTCTCTTTTTTTTACTGATACAAAGGATATTCCAGCTAAAAAGAGGGGAATATCGGACACTGTAACCATGAAAAAATAAAAGAAATTGAATTAAGTTTTTTAGTATATTTGCAGGATCTAACTCTCTCGATTACACGATTATTCTCTGCGTATAGAAGTAATAGTTTATCAGGCTGATCTGGCCTGACCTTAGTAGATTTCACTCTACCCGGGCACGTGCCACACAGATTAGATGCTCACCTACTTGGGAAAAATGTATAGGCTTTATTAAAAAACCTATACATGGAAAAAGAAAGAGTTAATCTCACTTCACACTAATTTAATTATTTTTTAACTACTTTTACGCAAATCCCTTCAACACGTCTACTCTGACCGCGTGTACCACAAAACTCCCCATCACTAAACCAGCTTGTATCTCCGGTGCCCTGAAGGTGAGCCATATATTTTACAGTGAATTCAGAAGCATGCTTTCCGGTTAATTTAATTGCAAACCCTTCAAGTCGCCTACTCTGTCCGCGTGTGCCTATAAACTGTCCTTCTGATACCCACGGGACATCTCCAATGTCTTCCAGGTGTGCCATGTATTGCATGCTCAGGCCATCCAGTCGGGGATTGAATGAAAGTTGAAATCCTTCTAAACGTCTACTCTGGCCACGTGTGCCTGCAAATTCATCTTCATGGAAGGCTAAATCTCCTATATCTTGCAAATGCACGAGAACATCCATCAGAAGTTGTCTTTCTCGGGTTTGAGAACCCACTACGGAACTTGTCACAGTTGCGTTCATAGTCATTGTTATTTTCTCCTTCAGAAATTCATTAATCACTATGGTAAATTTCTGCAAGAGTCCTACAGCACAAACGTATATAATTTTTTCCAACTGTCGATCTTGAGCTCTACAGAGGAGTGACTGATGGGTGAGACAGATTATGGAAAGTGTAGAAACTTATCAGTCGAATGAGAGTTTAGTAAATCTCTATTATTTCAGTAAACGCCTTTCATAATTTTTTTCATTGGAAACTAATTTATGGATAATATAAATTTTCCATATTATTTCCTCGGTCTTGATGCTAAAATAAGGTTAAAATAATCATGTTCATTAAAAATTCCGCCAGGATTAATAGACAAAAGGGTTTCATTAATATCTTTTTTAAATGTTTTAATTCGATTACCAAAATATTTAGGTGAGGCAAAGGAACTGGAAAATAACCACCCTATGATACTCTCAACAGTCCAGGTTCGAACAATTTCGATTTCCTTTGATTCAACAACACTAAAAGCTGAACGACTAATTATATTCTCCCACGGCTCAGGCGATTCTTTGAAGATTCCTTTTCCAGCACGGCGTTCCTCGCCCAAATATTTTTGAACAACCTTTTTAACTGCATGTTGCCATTCTTCTTCGCCAGTCCAAAAACTTCCATCACTAATAATAGCTATTCCGCCATCCTCGCTAATAAGGCTATCAAGATCTGTTAGCACTTTATTTTGATCCATCCAATGAAAAGCTCTACAAATAGTTGCAAGTTTGAAAATTCCTAATCCATTTTTTCTCTTCATTAAATCTTCAGCATAACAATTTACTAAAATAATCTTTTGCTTTAAATTCATTCTTTCCATTTCTTTTTTGGCTTGCTTTAACATCTCCAGGTCTGAATCCAAACAAACCATTTCATTGCATTTACCATCCATAGCAATTGCCATTTGGCAAGTACCACATCCGATATCCAAAATTCTATCTACCGGTTTAATATCAAACTGTTCAACAATTATTTGGACTGCTTCTTCTGGAACATTTGGCCTATATTTTGCATAATATTCATAAGTGCCATAAAACAATGTTGAATCGTATCCCACTTTTTCAACTCAATTATTATATTCATATTTATATTCATATTCATATTTATATTCATATTCATATTTATATTCATATTTCACTATTAATCAGCATTCTATGAATATAAGAAATATTGTCTGTACCAGTTTTCGTCGTTGAAATTTGAATCATTAGCTTTTTGAAAACCTTATGCTTTGAGATTGGTGAAAGGTACTGTTTTGAGTTTGATTCTGGAACAACTTCCGATGTAATCAAAAGCTATGTTGAAATGAGGGAAATCAGGAAGAAAAAGAAGCATACCACCAAGTGAAAATAATCGAACTATAGTAGCCATTAAAACCAGAACGCTAGCGCAACTTTATTTGTTCAAGCTTTTATGATATAAAGAATGATTATTTTTCAGGATTATAAAATTCTCCAACTACTATTGAACTTATAAAATACCCAGCCCTTGTAGATTGATAGTACCATTCGATTAATTAGTTATACTAAATGTTTATAATATTTTGTGTTGTTATATATACCAGTATATTGGTCAATGGCATAAACTTATTCAAGTAAATAATAAATTAAAGTAAATTCTAGGAAAGCAACAAATCGAATCATCAAAGAAACGCTTTCGTGTTTGTAAATTGAACTATAATAAACTCTAAAGAAGTGTTAATTACGGAAAAGTTAGTTAAAGTGATTATATATTTTATAGCTCTCGGTTTCATAATTTTTATTATTAGTGTTTTACTTCTAGGTAGATAATGCTTTGAAATTATCCTACTGTTTTGAAATTATCGCATTTTCCAACAAATCAGGTAGAAGATTACAGTATAATATAAGCAACCTTTTGAAACTAGAGACATAGCAAGATGTTCAGATAAAAACGAAGCCATTTTCCAAATGAAAACATTTTTAACTTTAATTTCAAAAAAGGAGGATTGACAGGCCGACAAATTAGGGATATTATTGGTGGTGTTTATTATTACTAGTTAGGGAATTTAAAGGAGGAAATTTTTTCTTCTAACAAGTAGACTGGTCGACCCGCTGGATTTACATAGAACTATAAGTATAAAAAACTATTGATAATTATTATTCAGTAACTATCTTACTGACAATTTCTCATCCAATAGTTTGGTTATCGGCAGTAACCTGGATCACCGCATTTTCTTACCTGCTCTCTGGTAGCTCTTGCCTGATTTTTGTAAAATTATTCTGTATTCAAAGGTAATAGTTTATCAGGCAGGTCTGTCTCTTTTTAGTAGATTTTCCTCTACAGGACATGTGACACATAGATAAGATGCTAACACATTTTCTTTTGTAATTGAGCGAAACTGCAGGATTATTTTTTGCAACAAACCATATTAAATGTCTGAGTTTTATCTGAAGAGTCTGATAACTATGTGTATATGCAGGAGTTGAATTTCATTATATTTTTGGATCCTTAAACGTTAAATAGAGAATAGAAACGATTTATTATTACCGAAGTGCTCCATGCATTCTCGGTATCTGGAAAATCAAGGGACATTTTAACGGTTTAAAAGTTAAACAGTAGAGTGGTGGGATTATGGTATCAGTGAGTAAGAGATGGATTTTAGATAACGTTCAAATGTTGTACTGCACCAGTGGAGTACTTGACCTTGAAGATATCAAGGATTTCGAGGAACCTAAAGAGGGTTTTGAAACAAATCTGGGTCATAATGAAAAGCTGGAAATCGAGAAAGGGGAAAGAAGGGAAACGTTCCATATCTTTATTCCTGGTGGGTTTGGATGGGCTGAAGCATTCCCTTTCACTGCACACCCCGAAGAAACCAGTGAATATTAAGTTATTATAAAGGATGTTGATTTTGTACACATTCTACGCTGTGGTTACCATCTTTCTCGGTCTTTTGCTTTTAATTGCGCTAGTAGTACTCGGGATAAAAATAACTGTTGCAAAGAGATTCACTGTTAACCTAAGGCAGCGTGGTTGATTTTCTGTAATTCAACACTTAGGCGGGGTAGAAGTCCCTTACTAAAAAGTATTTCTTTAGTTCTCCCTCCATAAAAGGGAGATTGTTTTCTCCATTCCCTTATTCCACCACAGCAATGCAGACGAATGTAGGCAGCTTCAATTTGTTTTTATCTATGTCCACTTAGTATTTTATGGATAACTCATTGATCAGTGTTGATTTCAAAGTCCAATTTTACTGTCATTTTATTTGCTTACTTCACCGGTGTCTCTACTGCTTTCCTTTTTTTTAGGGCAACAATAATTATTCTCAATAAACCTCATTCCTCTTCCATCGCCACCGAGTCGGAAAATTAGATTGGAACCACAGTTCGGACAGCTTGTGGGCCGATTCTGTTTGTCTTCTGGTTCCCATATATGATCACACTCTTTACAGATATAATCGACCTTGCATTCACCAGTACTAACATATTCTCCTCCGGAAATCTCGATCGCTTTTCCGTTGACAAGAGCATCAGCCACCTTCTGTCGTGCCTTTTGGAGGTCACTCCAGAAAGTTTTCCGTGATACTCCCATCCTGTCAGCAGCCTCATTCTGCTCTATCTTAAGAAGGTCGCAAAGACGAATAGCCTCAATCTCTTCTATGGATAGGTTGGTGATCTCCAGACAGCAAAGAGGGATCTCTCTGGGTTTATAATAGGTGGCCTTTGGAAAACAAGATATCCTGCGCTTAACTCTATTGACCATCAGACTACACTATGTGACACGTAATAAATATCTATCGATCGATATATTTCATTAAATCGTTTTAAGTATTGACCATAACATCGTCATTAAAGGACTAGAGTGAATATCAACTACTCTTAAAACATAGACTACCCTTAAACACAGATTACTCTTAAACACAAATTACTCTTAAAATACAAACTATCGTCAATCAATGGCAACATACTTCCAAAATTAATTCTTAGATTTAATTAGACCGAAACCATAACTTGGACAGTTTTCGTGACTTTTGACACTTCACTTTATTTAGTTGATCGTCAAAATACGCAAATGTGTAGTATTATATATAACTAACGCTACAACCTTTAACTCTTGATAAATTAATAAACTCTAAATTCATTTTTACAACTCTGCGTTTTAAGTACAAATACAATAGCTGTAAGTTCCTAATTGTATAAACTCGATTACAACTGCGACGTTTACTTAATATCTTTATATCATATGTTTTTTAATCCTGAGGTTGTTTTCTACCTCTTACATCTGATTTAACGTAAAAATCCTGCTAATTAATGTACTTTCTTTTTACATCTTATTCAGTTATTTAATGTACTTTCTTTTTACATCTTATTCAGTTATTTAATGTACTACCCTTATGAAAAATAAGTGCATAATGCTGTTTTTTACGATCTACCATAGATTGACGGTTCTTATGAGTTTATATAGAATTTATTATACTATGGACTTTTGTTTTTATATTTAATCTAAACAGAAATGAAAACTATATATACCACGTCGCTTATGTGTAATTTAGAGGTTATCTGAAAAGTGCTGTGACCTACTGTAATTTCTACAATCAGCGATCACAATGAACGGATTCCGGATAATAAACACTAATTGTCCAGTTGTAATTATACAACATGCGTGGACTTTTCGGGTAATCTCTAAGATCTCTTTTATTCTGAGATCACAATATTTACCATTTAATAACTTGCCCACTTGAAATCTTTATAAGGCAGTGGACTCTCAACTCCTTAATAATCAAAGAGTTAACTGCTTACTTTTTTATTTTATATTTTAATCGATCAAAAATGGAAACTATTTATACTGCGCGCGTATGTGTAATTTATACGTTTATCTGAAAAGTGCTGTGACTACTATACCTTTTACAATCGGCCGATCCCAAATGAATGATCCCGGATAATAACCGCCAATTGCCCAGTTGTAAATTATACAGCATGCGTAGGACTTTTTGGATAGTCTCCAGGATCTCTTTTATTATCTGAGATCACAACGCTTCCCATTATAGAACTTACTCACTTGATGTCTAAAATAAAAGCAGTGAACTTCCAACTCTCTACAAGTTCATATTTTAACGCTTATTTTTATTTTTATATTTATACCGAACAAAAATGGAAGCTATTTATAACACGTCGCTTATGTGTAATTTAAGAGTTTATCTGAAAAGTGCTGTGACCTACTGTAACTTCTACAATCGGCAGATCATAAGTGAACGGATTCCGGATAATGAACACTAATTGTCTAATTGTAAATTTACAACATGCATAGAACTTTTCGGATAGTCTCCAGGATCTCTTTTATTCTGAGATCACAACGCTTCCCATTATAGAACTTACTCACTTGATGTCTAAAATAAAAGCAGTGAACTTCCAACTCTCTAAAAATTCAAGTTTTAACTGCTTAATTTACTGTACTTGATTTTGTTTTGTGAGTGTGTAAATTCTATAAAAAGTTAAAAACGACCTACTAAAAATGTCATTTAAATAGCTGGAACTTTCAAGCAGACACCAATAATTGGATAATCATTATCTGTATGCTAAATATTGTAAACGCAATCGTCTGCAAAGCGACTTTAAACGTATTTAGGAGGTAAAGCTAAAATGAGTAAATTAACTACCGGGAGTTTTTCTATAGAAGATCTAGAATCCGTTCAGATCACTATCAATAATATTGTAGGAGCAGCAAAGGAGGTTGCCAAAGAAGCAGAAGAAAAAGAGCTAGGACCAATGGGCCCGACTCCTCTTGCAAGCATGGCAGCTTATAGAAATGACTGGAACTTACTCCTGCTCAAACGCTATGAGCCTGTCTTGACCCCCATGTGTGACCAGTGCTGCTACTGTACTTATGGACCATGTGACCTATCTGGAAACAAGAGAGGTGCCTGTGGTATTGACATGGCAGGCCAAACAGGAAGGGAATTTTTCCTCCGTGTAATTACAGGTACTGCATGCCACGCTGCTCACGGTCGCCACCTGCTTGATCATGTAATAGAAGTCTTTGGTGAAGACTATCCTATCAACCTCGGAGAATCTAATGTCCTGACTCCAAACGTCACAATCTGTACAGGATACAGCCCGAAGACCCTTGGAGAATGCAGAGCCCCAATGGAGTACGTTGAGGAACAGCTCACTCAACTTCTTGCAACCATTCACGCAGGACAGGAAAGCGCAGAAATTGACTACGATTCAAAAGCCCTTTTCAGCGGCAGTCTTGACCACGTCGGTATGGAGATTTCCGATATTGCTCAGATCTCAGCATATGACTTCCCGAAAGCTGATCCTGAAGCTCCACTTATTGAAATCGGTATGGGAACCATAGACAAGTCCAAGCCACTTATTGTTGCAATCGGACACAACGTTGCCGGTGTAACCTATATTATGGACTACATGGAAGACAACAATCTGGTCGACAAGATGGAAATTGCCGGCCTTTGCTGTACCGCATTCGATATGACCAGGTACAAAGAGGCTGACAAGAGAGTCCCATACGCCAAGATCGTTGGGTCGCTAGCAAAAGAACTGAAGGTTATCCGCTCCGGAATGCCTGATGTTATTGTTGTCGACGAACAGTGCGTCCGTGGTGATGTTTTATCCGAGTCCCAGAAACTCAAGATCCCTGTGATCGCTTCTAACGAAAAAATTCTGATGGGCTTGCCAGACCGTACAGACGCAGATGTAGATTCAATAGTTGAGGAAATCAAGTCAGGGGCAATTCCTGGTTGTGTAATGCTGGACTATGACAAGCTTGGAGAACTTGTCCCGAAGATTGCCGAAGTAATGGCTCCAATCCGCGATGCAGAAGGCATAACAGCAATTCCGACTGATGAGGAATTCAAAGCATATATCGACAAATGTGCCAAGTGTGGAGAATGCTTGCTTGCATGCCCAGAAGAGCAGGATATTCCAGAAGCCATGGAATATGCAGCAAAAGGAAGCTACGAGTACCTTGAAGCTATCCACGATGTCTGTATCGGGTGCCGCCGCTGCGAACAGGTCTGTAAGAAGGATATCCCAATCTTAAATGTAATTGAGAAAGCTGCACAGAAAGCTATCAGCGAAGAGAAAGGATTGGTTAGAGCGGGCAGAGGACAGGCAAGTGACGCAGAAATCAGGAAAGAAGGCCTGAACCTTGTTATGGGAACTACTCCTGGTATCATCGCTATTATCGGATGCCCGAATTACCCGAGCGGTACTAAAGATGTCTACCTGATTGCCGAAGAGTTCCTGAAGAGAAACTACCTCCTGGCTGTAAGCGGTTGTTCTGCAATGGACATCGGTATGTACAAGGACGAAGAAGGCAAAACACTTTACGAAAGGTACCCAGGTACATTCGCAGGCGGCGGACTGCTTAACACTGGTTCCTGTGTGTCCAACGCACACATCAGTGGGGCTGCCGAGAAAGTTGCCGGAATCTTTGCTCAGAGAAACCTGGCAGGAAACCTTGCTGAAATTGCGGACTATACTCTCAACCGTGTAGGTGCATGCGGACTTGCCTGGGGTGGATACTCACAGAAGGCTGCTTCAATAGGTACCGGATGTAATATCTATGGTATCCCTGCAGTGCTCGGCCCCCACGGTTCCAAGTATAGGAGAGCTCTGATTGCCAAAAACTATGACGAGTCCAAGTGGAAAGTCTATGATGCAAGAGACGGCTCAGAGATGAACATCCCACCAGCACCGGAATTCCTGCTGACAACTGCAGAAACCTGGCAAGAAGCACTCCCGATGATGGCAAAGGCTTGCATCCGCCCGTCAGATAACAACATGGGTAGATCCATCAAGCTCACCCACTGGATGGAGCTTTCCAAGAAGTACCTCGGTGTGGAACCCGATGACTGGTGGAAGTTCGTCAGAAGCGAGGCTGACCTCCCGCTTGCCAAGCGTGAAGAGCTCCTCAAGAGACTGGAATCAGAGCACGGCTGGGAAATTGACTGGAAGCGAAGGAAGATTATCTCCGGTCCGAAGATCAAGTTCGATGTCTCAGCACAGCCAACTAACCTTAAGAGACTTTGCAAGGGGGCCTGAAAATGGTAGACACTACCAAAAACACCAAGCTCTTCACCAGCTACGGAGTAACAACTGCAAAAGCAACAACTCCCGAGATCGCAGCTAAACTGATTGGAAAAGCAAAGAGGCCACTTCTTGTGGTTGGGACCAAAGCGCTTGACCCGGAACTTCTTGATAGGGCAGTGAAGATTGCAAAAGCAAAAAATATCCCAATTGCAGCCACCGGTAGCTCTATGCCTGGTTTTGTTGACAAGGATGTAGATGCAAAGTACATTAACCTGCACCAGCTGGGCTTTTATGTAATAGACAAGAACTGGCCTGGACTTGATGGCAATGGGACCTATGATACCCTCATTGTCTTGGGACACATAAAATACTACATCAACCAGGTACTGTCCGGAACTAAAAACTTCAGCGATATGAAATCAATTGCAATTGACAGAAACTATATCCAGAACGCAACGATGTCTTTCGGAAACCTTAGTAAGGCAGACCACTATGCTGCCCTGGATGAACTTATTAATGCATTATAATTTGGATTTAGGAGGCGAAATATAATGGCAGAATTCCCATTTGAGATTTCCCCAATGTTTGAAGGAGAAAGAGTAAGAAAGGAAGGAATGTTTGTTGAACTCGGCGGCCCAAAGTCCCTTGGTCTCGAGCTTGTCCGTGCAAAGGCCATGGACGAGATTGAAGATGACAAGGTTACAATTATTGGTCCCGATCTCAAAGATATGGAAGAGGGCAAAACCTATCCCTGGGCAATGATCTTCAACATCGGCGGAGAACTTGTAGAGCCTGACCTTGAGTCTGTCGTCGAAAGACGTGTCCACGACTTCATAAACTACTGCCAGGGCATTATGCACCTGAACCAGAGGTACGACGTCTGGATGAGAGTTTCCAAGGATACAGCTGCAAAGATGGACTCCTTCAAGCCCTTCGGGCAGGCTGTCATGATGCTCTTCAAGACCGAACTTCCCTTTATCGAGAAGATGCAGGTGACCTTCTACACCGACCAGGCCGAAGTTGAGAAACAGCTGGCAGAAGCAAAAGAGATCTTCAAGGCAAGAGACGCCAGGACAAAGGACCTCCGCGATGAGGATGTCGATGTCTTCTACGGATGTACCCTCTGCCAGTCCTTTGCTCCGACCAACGTCTGTGTAGTTTCCCCTGACAGAGTTTCCCTCTGTGGTGCAATTAACTGGTTCGACGGCCGTGCAGCAGCAAAAGTAGACCCAGAAGGCCCACAGTTCGCAATTGCAAAGGGTGACCTTCTTGATGCCAATACAGGTGAGTACTCCGGTGTCAACGACATTGCTGTAAAGCTTTCCAGTGGCGAATTCAGCAAAATCAAACTCCACTCCTTCTTTGACTCCCCACACACTTCCTGTGGCTGCTTCGAAGTAGTCGGGTTCTACATCCCTGAAGTTGACGGTATTGGCTGGGTTAACAGAGAATACCAGGGAATGGCTCCTAATGGTATTGGTTTCTCAACCATGGCTGGCCAGACAGGCGGCGGAAAACAGATAGTAGGTTTCCTGGGTATCGGTGTTGCCTACTTCTATTCCCCCAAGTTCATCCAGGCTGACGGCGGCTGGAACAGAGTTGTCTGGCTCCCTGCCATGCTCAAGGAAAAGATTGCCGACACCATTCCTGAAGACCTCAAAGATAAGATTGCAACTGAGAACGATGCAACTGACATTGAGTCCCTGAAGGCTTTCCTGCAGGAGAAGAACCACCCTGTTGTTGCTACCTGGGCAGCTGCAGAAGAAGAGGAAGAAGAGGAAGAAGAGGAAGAAGCCGAAGAAACAGCTGTTGCAGCCGCTCCGATGATGATGCCTGCAGCTGGGTTCCAGATGCCTGCAATGGCTTCAATGCCAATGATGCCTGCTGGTAAAGCCGGTGGAATAAAGATCACCTTCAAGAATGCAAAGATCTCCATCGACAGAATGGTCATCAGCGAGAAGAAGGAATAAACGCAGTTTGGTGACGATACTTAATCGTCTGCAACGAAAAACAATCCAATGGGGTATTCTGTGACAAAAGTAATTGCAATAACGGGAAAAGGTGGGACTGGTAAAACAGCGGTAGCGGCTCTTCTGATCCGCTCCCTTTCCAAAAAGGGTAAGTTTCTGCTTGCAGTTGATGCTGATGCAGACACTAACCTGCCTGAAACCCTTGGCTGTGAGGACGTAAAAACAATCGGGGATGCAAAGGAGTATTTACAGGCTGAGATCACCAAACCAAGGCCTGACAACCCCGATATGAATAAAGAGTCCGTACTCAAAAGCAAGGTTTATGAGATCATCGAGGAAATGCCCGGATACGACCTGCTGGTCATGGGCCGTCCCGAAGGTTCAGGTTGTTACTGTTATGTAAACAACCTCCTCAGGGGCATCATGGATAAACTGATCGTGAATTATGATGTGGTTATCATTGATGCAGAGGCCGGTCTTGAGCATTTCAGCCGGAAGATTATCCGTGATATCGATGACCTTATTGTCGTAACAGATGCTTCTCGCAGGGGATTCAGGACTGCTGAAAGAATTCATGAACTTGTTGATGAGCTTGACTCAAACGTTGGTAAAATTCACGTTATTGCAAACAAGGTTACGGATGCTAACCGCGAAAAGCTTGTCAAACTGGCAGAGGATCTTAAACTCAATATGATAGGTATGATTCCTCTCGACCCTAAAATCGAGGAAATGGATATAAAAGGTATACCTCTCTTTGAAATCTCGGATGACTCGGTTGCTGCAATTGAAATTGAAAGTATTGTAAAAGAACTGGGATTCTAATCCCGTTTTCTTTTGAACGTTGCAGAACACAAGGAAAGAGATAAAGATTCCTTTGCCCGTTTTCCGGGCTTGAAATTTATTCAAAATAATGTGAAATAACGGAGCAGAGTTTACTTCTGCCCCATTTTTCTTTCCTCTAAGGAAGAATCCGGAAGTAAATTCTGTAATTTCTTTATTTATCTATTCACTCCTCAAAACGGAAAACTTACGTAAAAGGTGAGGTTTACATGGCAAAGAAAGTTAAGTTATCAGAAATGACAGACATGTTCAAGGATATGGAAATACTGTCCCTTGAAGGTGTGACCATTGAAGGTGACATTGAGCTTGATCTTAGTGGCCTCGGAGGCGGCTTTGACCCGATGCTTGCTGCTCTTCTCGGTCAGGAGAATGCAATACTTGCCCAGCACTTTGCACGGCTTGCTAACATGTTTGGCGTCCCTGTCGGCATTGGTGCCCCTGTTGCTGGTGCTCCTGGCGCTGCTCCTGGAATTTCCCCTGCTCTTGCAGCTCCCAAATTTAAGGATCTCATTCCTGCCAAGTTCGATGTTGCGAACATTGCCGAATGGACAAACCAGATTCAGGAAGTTCCAATCGGCAACACCTCTGCAGACGGCGGAAGCCGTGGCAAGAGAGTGCTGCTCGGTGGCGAGAAAGCCCTTCCTTTCTTCCCTGACGCTCCCATGCCCAACAGGAACCAGGTTACCATTGACGTTTTCGACATGAGACTGGGTCTTGCAAAAGCTGTCAAGGAGAACTACGACGATGTAATGGACAACCCTGGTGAATGGGCAAAGAAGAACGTTGAGAAATTCAACGCTGACATGATTACTATTCACCTTATTTCAACCGACCCTCTTATCAAGGACACCTCACCCAAAGATGCAGCTAAGACTGTAGAAGAAGTCCTTCAGGCTGTTGATGTGCCAATTGCAATCGGTGGGTCCGGTAACCCGCAGAAAGATCCTGAGGTTCTTGCTAAAGCTGCCGAAGTTGCCGAAGGCGAACGCTGCCTTATTGCATCTGCCAGCCTGAACCTTGACTATGCCAAGATTGCAGAAGCTGCAGTAAAGTACGACCACGATATCCTTTCCTGGACCCAGCTGGATATGAATGCCCAGAAGGAACTTAACAGGAAACTCATGAAGCAGTGCAACGTTCCAAGAGACAGGATTATCATGGACCCGACTACTGCCGCACTCGGTTATGGTCTTGATTATGCCTACACCAACATGGAGCGTATCCGTCTTGCAGCTCTTATGGGTGACGAGGAACTTACTTTCCCGATGTCCTCAGGTACTACCAACGCCTGGGGTGCCCGTGAGTCCTGGATGGTTAGCTCTCCCTTGAAGGAGGACTCTGACTGGGGTCCGAGAGAGTACAGAGGTCCTATCTGGGAAATCATTACAGGTCTTTCCCTTGCTATTGCAGGAAATGACCTCTTTATGATGATGCACCCGACTTCTGTTGCTGTCCTGAAACACATCACCCAGACCCTGTTTGGTTCCATTGAGGCAGAGCCTGTTGACATTAGCAACTGGATCGGAGCGGAGGTGTAAAACATGAAGATAAACAGCCCATTAGAAGCTTACAAGTACCTGCCGCAGACCAACTGTGGAGAATGTGGTGAAGCAACCTGTATGGCTTTTGCTTCCAAACTGATTGATAGGTCCGGGAAGACAACAGACTGCCTGCCTCTTATTAAGGAGAAGAAGTTTGCAAAGAAACTCGCAGAACTTGACAGGCTTCTTGCTCCTGAGATTCGTGAAGTTGTGATAGGTGTTGGCGATAGAGCAGTCAAGATTGGTGGTGACGATGTTCTTTACCGTCATAAACTGACCTTCTTCAACAAAACTAAGATGTTCTTTGATGTGACGGACACAATGGAAGATGCTGCCCTTGTTGATAGGGTAAAGAGCATTGCTAACTTCAAGAAGTTCTATGTCGGTCGCAACCTGCTTATTGACGGTGTAGCTATCAGGTCCGTGTCCAATGACCCTGCTAAGTTTTCTGCTGCTGTCAAGAAAGTTTCCGAGGTTGGCATCCCTATGATCTTCTGTTCCTTCAACCCTGCTGTTCTTAAAGCCGGCCTTGAAGCTGCAAAGGATGCCAACCCTCTGCTCTACGCTGCAAATAAGGATAACTGGAAGGAAGTAGGTGAGCTTGCTCTTGAATACAATGTTCCTGTAGTTGTTTCCGCTATTAATGACCTTGATACACTGAAGAGTCTTACAAAGACCTTTTCAGATGCAGGTGTTAAGAATATTGTGCTTGACCCTGGAACTTATCCTAGCGGGAAGGGTATGAAGGACAGCTTCACCAATTTCCTTAAGATCAGGAGAGCAGGTATTATGGGAGACACCGAGATTGCCTATCCTATTCTTGCTCTTCCGTTTACTGCCTGGATGTCCGGTATTTCCGATCCTGTGAGTGCTTCATACTGGGAAACCGCAATGGCTGCTGTGTTTACTATCCGTTATGGCGATGTTATGATTCTGCACAGCCTTGAGCCCTATGCTACTCTTCCTGAGGTTCACCTTGCCGAGACTATCTATACTGACCCGAGAACTCCTGTTGCTGTAGATTCCAAGATGTACAAGGTAGGAACTCCGGATGAGAATTCTCCAGTGCTTTTCACGACAAATTTCGCTTTGACTTATTATACAGTCGAGAGCGACCTTTCTTCAAACGGGATCAACTGCTATCTGCTTGCAGTTAACACCGATGGTATCGGTGTTGAAGCTGCGGTTGCCGGCGGCCAGTTGACTGCTGATAAAGTAAAGGATGCTTTTGAGAAGTCTGGCTTTGACCTCAAGACGGATGTTAACCACAATACTGTAATTACTCCTGGTCTTGCTGCTCGTTTGCAGGGTGACCTTGAGGATAAACTCGGTGCAAAGGTTCTTGTTGGTCCTATGGACTCTGGAAGACTCCCAGGCTTTATGGAAAAGAACTGGCCTCCGAAGAAATAATCAGGAACTCAATTTGAACATTAAATTCGAATATTAATATTCCGTGTCTTTTTGACACGGAATAAAGTTTATTAAAACCCTTTCAAGACATAGTTTCTTTTTTTCCGAATACATCCATTTAAAAATAGAATAAATTCATTTAAAAATCGAAAAAGGTCATTTAGAAGTCGAATAGATTTATTTAAAAGTGCAGGTTTATGAATGTTTTTGGAATTGATACTGTTTTTTGGAATCGATGCTAGTAGGACCTACAATTTATCCATTCTCCTAAGGCTTTACAATACCAGGTTTTAAGCCATATCATCTACGGATCAGAGCCGGATAGTCTATGTAGCCTCTCACACCTCCTGCGTAGAAGGTGGCTACATCCGGCCTGTTCAATGGCGCATTTTGCCTGAAGCGTTCTGGCAGGTCAGGATTGGCCAGGAACGGCACTCCGAAGGCGATCAGGTCGGCCTCTCCTTTTGCAATGGCCTCATTTCCGCTCTGAAGGCCATAGCCGCCGTTCAGTATGAAAGTCCTTTCGAAAATTTTGCGCAGCATAGGCCCAAGACGTGCTTCTGGTGGCACGAACCCAGACCGGCCTCCAATGGCCTCGATTAAATGAAGGTAGCCCAGGCCTATTTTGTTCAGCTCTTTGGTAAAATAAGAAAAGGTTTCCATTGGATTTACATCCGACATGGAATGTGCGATATTGTGAGGAGATATGCGATAGCCGACACGGTCATCGCCCCATACTTCAATAACGGCTTTCGTGACCTCAAGCGGCAGACGTGTTCTATTCTCAAGGTTTCCGCCGTAATTATCGGTTCGCTTGTTGGACCCGCTCCGCAGAAATTGGTCAAGCAGGTAGCCGTTAGCACCATGGATTTCCACACCATCGAAGCCTGCTTTTCTGGCATTCTCAGCCGCATGTCGAAACTGCTTGACGATGTCTGGTATCTCATCGGTCTCGAGAGCCCTGGGCATCGGAATTGGCTTTTTCCCATTTGGTGTGTGGACAAAGCCTTCAACGGGCAGTGCGGACGGCGCAACCGGTAAATCATCACCCAGAAAGTCGGAATGGGATACCCGTCCTACGTGCCAGAGCTGAATGAAAATCCTGCCTCCAACCTGATGGACGGCATCTGTCACTTTCTTCCAGCCGGCTACCTGTTCTTCAGAGTATATGCCCGGTGTATGCATGTAGCCCACTCCCTGAGGGCTAACCTGCGAGCCCTCGGTGATAATCATGCCGGCTGAAGCTCGCTGCACATAATATGTTACCGTCAGTGAGACCGGAACATCGGCATCCCCTGCACGGTTACGGGTCATCGGCGCCATTACCATGCGGTTTGGCAGTGTTAGATCTCCCATTCGATACTGTGAAAAAATGTCCTTGTGCCCTGCCATAATATTGTCTCCGTTAAGCCTGGTTGGTTGCTGGTTCGAGATTCTCCGATTTCAAAAGCTGCTCAAACCTCTCTGGGTTGAACCCGACAACTACAACATCGCCTATCCTTACAAACGGGAAGCCGATACGACCGGCTCCAGTCATCATCTCAACTGCAATTTTGTTTTGCTCGTTCTCGTTAGCGAGATCGTAATCGATGAAATCGAATGTTACGCCTCTGGTTCGAAAAAATTCCTTTGTTTTCTGGCACACCGGGCATGTGCTTATGGTGTACATTGATACTTTTGACATACGATCTCCGAATTCCATTATTAATTATGTTTCCTTCAATTTTTTCCGTTTATTTCAGGTAGTTAATACTCAATGAGCACATTGATGTCTCCACTCTTCTTGGATACGTTAACTAGCGTCTCGTACTCGACTCGCCTGAAACTCAGATCAGTAAGCGTGTTGCCGACCTTTACGTTGTTAAATTGCACGTTATCCAGCCATGAAGGCAAATGGGGCTTGTTAATGACAAGCCGGTTATTCAGGGCATCGGGAACTATGCCCAGGCTGGCAGTAAGCATAAACGGCATGGTTCCGGATGCCCAAGCCTGCGGACTACAGGCTACAGGATATTTTACAGGGATGCTGTACTCAGAGCGCGTCAGTCCACCGAAGCATTCCGGCAGACGGTAATACTCAAATGTCCTTGCTGCTTCATACATGCCTGTGAACAGTAGGGACATCTCATTGATGAACCCGTAATTTCTCAAGCCCATGGCAATTATTGCGTTTTCATGCGGCCAGACCGTACCGTTGTGGTACCCTAGCGGATTGTACCGCTGCTCTTTCGATGACAGAGTACGAATGCCCCATTCTGTGAACATATCTTCTTTGAAGATCCTGTTTACCAGGTATTTTACGTATTTTTGATCAATGATTCCTGTCCACAGGCATTGAGCCGGGTTCGACGATATCACATCGCATAAGCCTTCCGCATCCAGTGCCTGGGCGAAAAATTGCCTGTCTTTCATCCAGAACTCACGGTTGAACCTCTTTTTCAGTTCCCCGGCTTCCTTTTCAAGTCTGGCTGCTTCACTTTCTCGACCCAGCTTCCTGAACAAAGGTGCAAGACGTATTTTTGCCATATACACGTATCCCTGTACTTCGGCCACAGCAATCGGTTTTTTCGCCAGCGTGCCATCTGAACGGCTGATCGAGTCAGGTGAGTCCTTCCATCCCTGGTTGTAAATACCCAGTGGGGATTTTACC
Source organism: Methanosarcina barkeri 3 (assembly GCF_000970305.1). Taxonomy (GTDB): domain Archaea; phylum Halobacteriota; class Methanosarcinia; order Methanosarcinales; family Methanosarcinaceae; genus Methanosarcina; species Methanosarcina barkeri_A. Next base: position 3,898,143 of record NZ_CP009517.1, on the reverse strand, counting down.
GCATAGTAGGCAAAGCCATCTCCTTTCATATTGGCGTACACATCGATCCATTTCAGGGCCTGGTCCATGTTGTCTTCCAGCTGCTTGACCAATTCGAGGTCCCCTGTCCAGTTCACGTATTCAGCCAAAAGAATCAGGAACAGGGGAGTTGCGTCGACAGTACCGTAATACGGTGTATGAGGTATCAGGTTCAGGTTGGCCAGTTCTCCCTGCCTCAGTTCGTGGAGCATTTTACCAGGCTCCTGATCCCTCCAATCATCTAATTTGTTGCTTTGGAATTTTGCGTTTACCAGCAGTGTGCTTTTTGCCAGCTTCGCCTCGAATGGCAATAGCTGGAGTGCCGAGATGACGCTATCCCGCCCGAATAATGTGTCATACCAGGGTACCCCTGCCGAATGGAACATGTCTCCTTTTAGGCTCATTCGCATCATATTCAGGTCGGCAAGCGAGCGCACCATGATGCTATTGAGAATGTTATTGCTGGTCGGTATGTTGTCGCAGCATTCGAGGGCCGTGATGTAGGACCTCATGATCTGGTTCATTCTCTGATCGGGGTTTTCCACTGGCCGTTCCGGCTCCTGGCCGGGTTTCATCTCCTCAACTGAGATCTCCACGTTTACAGTCTCTGACCCGTGAGGTTTTATCCTCAGCTCGAAGGTGCATTTTTTCCCTTCTACTCTCGTGGGCAGTGGATCAAATGTAATAATCGTGTTGCGACGATGCTTGTCCTCCCCCTTGTAGGATAAGTAAAGATTTTTACCATCATATCTGGCCGGCAACACTTTCGCAGCAGTCGGTGGAGATATGCCCCTGATTGTGAACATATCCTCAAAATCTGCGTCGAACTCAAAAGTCAGGTTCAATGTCACTGGGAATGTGTTGAAGTTCTGGATAGTATGGCAATGTCGGACGCAGCCCGGTATAATTGTTGTCAGGGTGCCAAGAAGCGTTTCTTTGGAGATAGTGGTACCTGTACAGTCCTTTAGTTCCGGATTAGTGACAATAAGCGTCGACCTGAAGCCTCTCTCGTCGCTGGATAGAACCTGCGTTGGAGGTATGTCCATGAGCCGTATGAGAAAACCACTCAGGTACCTGCAATCATGATAATAGAGGCCATACCCGTAATTTTCTTTAATGGGTATCTCGCCATTCTCTTGCATTACGAACGTCAGCTCATTGTCACGTATAACCAGCTCGTTGATAATGCTGTTGGAAAGGGTATGCTTCTTGTATATATCCCAAGCTTCGCGAATTCCCTCTCTTTCGGAAGACTCTAACATGAAAAATTCCTTACAATCCAGAGTTCAATTTTATAAGAGTTAAGTTTATTCAGGGTTTTATACAGTGGTTTTATACAGTGACTTTATAAAGTTGCTGCAGCTATCGGACGGTAACTCTCCCGAATAATCGGAAACACATCTTGCCCGTAGTCCTCGATGAACTTGTAATTGTTCCTGTTTTTCTCAGCGTTTGGCATCATCCCCCACTGTGCGACGCTTACAATTTTACCTTGAATCACTAAGTACGAGCTCCGGGCAGGAATTTATATGATAATTATTGTGGCATTTTTATTTAAACATTAGTAGCTTGCCTGACCTTGTCGGGTATTTAAATCACCAAATCACATTCGGAAAAGTAAAAAATGAGGTTTTGCAAAGGCAGCAATATTAAATTTGTAATGTACTGTACTATTTGGTATTGTGTGTATTTACAAACGGTTCCAGTACCAGAATCACTGATAATTGTCTTACTATAGCTGATTTTTTATTCAAAACTGGTTTGAACCAGAGCTTAGTGAGGATAAAAAAGATATTAATTTTCCAGTAGAGCAATTAACTTTCAACGAAGATGATATTTTTTATTTCTTGCATATTCATTATGATTTTATCATCGTAAACCGCTTCTGATCACGAAAAGTTTTCAAGTTCCGGTTAAAAAGAATCATATTTCCGTTTTACCATTTGCTTCACTATCAGTCATTTTCAACAAGGGATTTTTTTTACTCCATTCCGACATCGCCCCAAGAACAGGGAGGAGTGCCTTCCCGCGTTCTGTCAATGAATATTCTACCCTTGGTGGAACTTCCGCATAGACTTTTCTTTCAATGATCGCATGTTCCTCAAGTTTTCTGAGATGCGTTGTTATCGTTTTAGCGTTGATTCCATTCATTCTTTTTTGCAGTTCTGTATATCGTAGAGTACTTTCCCGTAAGTGCGAGATTATAAGGAGATTCCACTTACTTCCAAACACTTCAACATACTCTTCTACGTTGCATTTCGACTCTTTTTCAGATTTCACGTAAAATTCCCCAATACATACTTATTGGATACATTGTTACAAAAGTTATCCTAGTTAATATATTAATGTATAGGTAGAATATTAACATATAGGTAAAATGGACTCTAGAAGGTAATTTATGAATATAAACGTTGATTCTGATCTCTGTTCACAGTGCGGTGTATGCTCTAAGGTTTGCCCAATGGGTATTATCGATCCCGCAGATGAAGTACAGCTTCCTCGAGTACATGAGGGGATGGATGCAGTTTGTTTGTCCTGTGGGCACTGTGAAGCATTCTGTCCATCAGGAGCGCTTACGTTTACTGATATGGGAGATAAAACTCATGAAAGTGTAATCTCAAAAGGAGCGATCTCTCCAGAAAATCTTGGCCTTTTCCTCAAAAGCCGGCGTTCGATTCGGACATATAAACCCACAGAAGTACCTTACGCAACTATTGAGTCGATCTTAGATATTGTCCGGTACGCCCCCTCAGGTGGAAATTCTCAATTGGTTGAATGGCTTGTTATTCATGATCCCCGTGTTGTGCGAAATATTGCTGAGCAAACTATTGATTGGGAGAGGGAAGTAGCTAAGAGCAGTCTTCCCATGGCTCCCAGGGCTTCAGCGATGGTTGCGGCCTGGGACAAAGGAACTGATGTGATCTGTCGAGGGGCTCCGCATATAATTCTCGCTCTTATGGCTGAGGACAAAGTGATGGCAATGGGCGATGTAATTACTGGCGATGCAATTATTGCATTGACCCACTTCGAAATTGCAGCGCAAGCCTTTGGTATAGGAGCATGTTGGGCTAGAGTTCTCCTAATAGCATCTCAGAATCGGTCTTCTCTCCTTGAATATCTGAATCTACCTGAGGGACGGAGGATTGTAAATGCCATGCTCTTTGGATATCCTCAGTACGCGCCTCAATTTATTCCCAGGAGGAATCCCCCTCACGTTACATGGAGGTGATTTAAAATATGTTCAGAGAAATTGGAAGCGTTAGAAATGAAGCTGATGAGACATCACAAATCCTTTCACTTTTCAGAGACAGCATCAGTGGGATATTACTGAATGAATCTGAGTTCGTTTCTGCATACTTCAATTCAGAATACTCCCATTACCTTGTGGTACATACTCCATTAAAATATAAAGATCCTGAAAATAGAACAGAGTGGAACCTGCGGTTTTGCAGAGATGTCGGAGTTTCGGTTGTGGAACTTTTTACAATAAAAGCTGGTATAGCTTACGTAAAAGGTTTGATGGCAGTTAATGAATCCAAAATCTATGCAATCCTTCCCTTTACATCAATAGATGCAGAAAAAGCGGAAAAGGCAAGCTTTCCTGAAGATCAGATCTTCCGCGTGAGATCAAGAGTGCTTCCTGCTGTGCTTCGAGAAATAAAAGGAGATACGATTCTGGATATAGGCAGTGGTTTCGGAACACTCACTCTTGAGATTGCAAAAAATAATCCTGATTCAAAGGTCTACGGTATCGATATTCACGATTCTCATACCGATCAGGCACGAATGAATGCAGAGATCCTTGGTGTACGGAACCTGGAGTTTAAGACAGGCAGTGTATATTCACTTCCTTTTGAAAATAATTTTATGGATTCTGTTACCTGTTTTTACATGCTCCACCATCTTGAAGATTTAAAACTAGCCCTTATGGAAATCAAGAGAGTATTGAAAAAAGATGGGATATTAACCGTAGTAGAACCTCTCGAACATCAATATCACAACGGACCTCACCTTTCTGAAATCGAATGGAAAGAACTTTTTGAAAAAGCAGGCTTTTATGTGGAGACTCAAAGCTATGAAGGAGCAGTAGCTATGAAAGCCAAAAAGTAGGGATATTATTTTGGATCGTAGTTCAAACATTTAGGCTCGATGAAATTTGAAAAGAGGCCGGAGGGTTGGAATGAGATCTATGTTATATTGTTTGATTCTAATTTCTTCATTAATTGAGTATATCCTCAAATAAATTGATACAGTAAGGAGGGAATACTTTGGTTAAACAAATGCCAAAGTTGTTAGGCAAAAATTAAAAATATCAAGTGTGAGAGGAGTATTTTTGCAACACAACTACACACAACTATAATCAGCGTTGCATGAAACAATCTTAACACTCTATTTTAAAACTTAGTAAATATTATATATATCCAATTCTATTACTTATGGTGATAATTATAGAGAATATAAGTTTATCAGATGCTTTTAGGTATCCTTTTAAAAAACCAAAAAGACTTCTATATGCACTACTATTGCTTATTCCAATTTTTGGATGGCTTATACTCTTTGGTTATCTTGTAAGATTAATTAATGAATTTATTGAGGGTAGGTATGAAGGGCCAATTAAACTCAATATTATAGACGATATGAGTCTTGGATTTACTATCTTCTTGAAGTCTCTTCCCTTCATAATTGTGTACGTTATCGTAATTTCTGCGGTAAACTATTTCAGTGAAACCTTTGGAATTCTCCTCAATTTGCTACTTTCTGTCTTTGTAATTCCAATTCTGCAAGTTAACTTCTATAGGAAACAGACCATTAAATCTTACTTTGAGTTTGATGTCCTGAACATTGTTAAGGACAACCTCGGAAGTTATGTTGCAGTAATCCTGAAACAGTATGCACTTACGATTATCTTTTTAATTCTCTCAATTGTACTTATAGGCATACCGGCTTTGTTTTTTACAGGCACAATTTTCGTTGCAAATTTTTATGGAAAATATACTGAAGCAAAAAACATTTTTGTCTCAAAACCAGAATATGAAGATCAAGTGCCAGTCTAAATATGGAGATTCTCGACTGAGCAGTATTTCAAACGTTTAACAAAGAGCTGAAATTCAATGTATTAAAGAGGACTTCGATAAACCCAGCTTTTTGGCTAGTTGCTTATAATGGATATATAAGTTATAAGTAATATGTTGAAATCAGAGGTTTATCGAAGTCCTCTAAGTTCTGTAAGTTCTGATAGGAGTTATGCAGTTGAGCTGAAAAATGAAACAGCATCAAACCGGTAACTGTCTAAAACGTAGCTATAATCTACAGTCTTTTCGGTAATTGATTTTATTCTTCAAGTGCATAAGTCCTGAATCTTAACATTCTATTTTTAAAACTCCGTAAATATTATATACATGTCAGTTCTAGTACCTATGGTGATAATTATAGAGAATGTAAGTTTTTCAGATGCCTTTAGGTATCCTTTTAAAAGACCAAAAAGACTTATATATGCACTATTTTTGCTAATCCCGATTTTTGGATGGCTTATACTCTTTGGTTATCTTGCAAGATTGGTTAATGAATTTATTGAGGGTAGATATGAAGGGCCCATTAAACTCAATATTATGGATGATATGAGTCTTGGATTCACTATCTTCTTGAAGTCTCTTCCCTTCATAATTGTATATGTTATCCTAATTTCTGCTGTAAGCTATGTCAGTGAAACCATTGGAATTCTCCTCAATTTGTTACTTTCTTTCTTTATAATTCCAATTCTTCAGGTTAACTTCTATAGGAAACAGACCATTGAGTCTTACTTTGAGTTTGATATACTGAACATTGTTAAGGACAACCTCGGAAGTTATGTTGTGGCAATCTTGAAACAGTATGCACTTGCGATTATCTTTTTGGTTCTCTCAGTTGTACTTATAGGCATACCGGCTTTGATTTTTACAGGCGCAATTTTCACTGCAAATTTTTATGGAAAATGTACTGAAGCAAAAAATATTTTTGTCTCAAAACCAGAATATGAAGATCAGGTGCCAGTCTAAAGATAGAGATCCTTGGTTAGGCAGTATTTCAAACGTTTAACAAAGAGCTGAAAGGCATTATATCAATATTGTATAAATTGTATAAATTGTATAAATTGTATAAATTGTATAAATTGTATAAATTGTATAAATCTTAATAGGACTTACATAGTTGAACTGAAAAATCAACAGCATCAAACCGTTAACTGTCCAAAACGTAACATTATCTACAGTCCTTTCAGTAATTGATTTTGTTCCTCAAGTGCGTAAGTCCTATTGTTAGAAATTTTTCAATATTTTGCAGATTACAAAAAAGGCTTTATGCAGAAAACTATTTGTACCATAAAATCTAATTGACTGACTGTCAATCTACGAATTTGGCAGCCAATCAATTTATCAAAATGGATGTTAGCAATGGTAAGGATAGTTAAAAACCCTGAGGAGAGAAGAACGGAACTGATTGAAACAGCTGAAAGCCTTTTTTTTCAAAAAGGATATGAATACACTGCAGTCAGTGATATAGTCAAAAAGATCAATGTTGGTCAGGGAACGTTTTATCACTACTTTAAGTCCAAGGAAGATATTCTTGAAGCAGTAGCGGAGAAAGTTGTAGCTCCTATTGCCGAAGATGTACGGAATATTGCAAAAGGCAACGAAGACTCAGCTACGAAAGTTAACTCCATACTAAACAGTATTTTAAAGGCTGGCAACTCTGAAACAGGTTTCATGAAACTCATGCACCAGAAGGGCAACTATTTGCTTCATGATAAACTTGAGAAAGCTCTCGAAACTAAAATATCACCCATTATAGCTGAGGTGATATCAAAAGGCATGGATGAAGGTTTTTTGAATATGAGCTATCCTAAAGAGTCCTTCATACTTCTGCTGTCCTCAACGCTATATCTTTCCCATCATTCCACCTGGGATCATGAAGCTCGTGAGAGAATGCGTGCCGCTTTGGAGGAAATTACTGCAAGAGTCCTTGGGGTAAAAGATTACCGGTTCCATCTGGAGATTTAATCTGGGTCCAGCAAATTTTTTTGTGAACTGAAACGGATTGACTATCAATCAAATACTAGTACGGTAAACTCAATAATAAATTTTAATGGAAAATAAGGGAGAAAGCATAATATGGCGAATTGCTCGACCGATGTATGTTCATATAAGAGAGCCTGGGCACTGGACACATGGGTTCGTAATTATATACATAACCCTTACAAAATCTGCGGTGACTATATCAAAGAAGGACAGATCGCTCTGGACCTGGGCTGCGGACCAGGATTTTTTTCCCTGTCAATGGCGGAGATGGTCGGTGAAAAGGGAAGAGTTGTTTCTGTGGATATTCAGGAAGAGATGCTTCAAATGCTAAGGGATAAAAGCGAGCGTGCAGGACTTAGATCTCGTATTATCCCACATAAGTCCCAGCCTGATAAAATAGGTATATCGGAGATGGTGGATTTTGCTCTTGCTTTCTATATGGTTCACGAAGTACCGGATAAAAAGAGTTTTTTGAGTGAAGTTGCTTCACACCTCAAGCCTGATGGAAGGTTATTGATAGTCGAACCGAAATTCCATGTTTCAAAACCTGACTTTGACAGTACCTTAAGGGTTGCCCTATCTACAGGACTAAAACAAATTTGCGAACCTAAGGTTCTCTTCAGTAGAGCAGTGCTTTTGGTTAAGGTATAAAGATTCTTCTTTTATACTTACGAGAAATTTAAATTAAAATTGGTCAGGTGTTTGCAATGGAATTGAAGGACACAATTAGAAAAATATTCGACCTGAACTTCTTATTGAGTGTGGTTATCCCGATCATTATCTTTTATGCTCTGAGCCATTTTAATATGGTTCTGCTGGGAACTATTCTGGCAGGTAGCTGGGCTCTGGCTGCAATCGTTTTTCAGTATACCGGAAGTCGCAAAGTTAACGTATTTGCGATAATAGTAGCCTTATCAGCAATTTGCTCTGCTATTGGATTATTTGGGACGATAGTTTTTCACAGTCCGACTTTTTATCTGGAATCTCCAATACTTACGGATCTGGTGTTCGGATGTATATTCTTTGGTTCTTTGTTCATAGGGAAACCTTTGATTCAGGTCTTTGCGGAATATGAAATGAAGGATTCTTTTTCACAAAAACTGCGCATGCACCCGAAGTATGTTTCTGCATGGAGAATATTGACGGCCGGATGGGGTTTGATGTGTATGTCTCAGGCACTGTTGAGATTGGCACTGCTACATACTGCTTCTCCAGCGGTTTATTATTCAATAAGTTCAGTTTATGGAAGCGTTAGCACTCCACTCTTTTTGCTGTTTACTTTCTGGTTCCCTAAATGGTACTGGAGAGATCTCACAAAAGGAACTCATGCACATGAGTATAGAATAGTGCACAATAAACTTACAGTAAAATGATACTTTTCTGGTTAATTATACCTTTTTCAGTTAATTATGCCTTTTTCAGGTTAATTAAATCTTCTTTTGGTTAATTATATCTTTTTCTGGTTAATTATGCCTTTTTCAGGTTAATTATACCTTTTTGAAACTAATGAAAAACTTGAAAATATATTCATTAACAGAAAGTTCGAATATTGGCTTATGCAGTCAGAATCAAAATATTACTTTAACCAAAGCATTACTTTAACTAAAGTATTACTTTAACCAAAGTATTACTTTAAAAAATAACATGCAAATCGGAGGAATGACACATGAAAGTTCTTGCAGTAAACTCCAGTCCCAGGATGGACAAAGGAAATACTGCCTTGATACTGAACCCTTTTCTTGAAGGGATGGAAAAGGCCGGAGCAGAGGTAGAATTATTCTATACGAGAAAATTAAACATCAATCCCTGTACAGGCGAGTTCAACTGCTGGCTGAAGACACCAGGAAAATGTTACCACGACGACGATATGAAAATAATACTTCCGAAGTTCGTTGAGGCCGACGTTATAGTAATTGCTTCTCCTGTTTATGTATTTGGAATCACGGGCCCTATGAAGAATCTATTTGATCGGATAATTCCCAGGGTACACCCCTTCATAGAGTTGCGCGACGGACACAGTCACCATCCTTCAAGGGAAAAACCCAAAACTTGCAAGTATGTGCTCGTCTCCAACTGCGGTTTCTGGGAAAAGGATAATTTTGATCCTCTTATTTCATACATGGAAACTTATTGCAAGAACACAGGCTCTGAATTTGCAGGAGCACTTTTACGTCCACATGGTGAAGCAATGTCTGGTATGCTAAAAATGGGTATACCCATAGGTGATATATTTGAAGCAGCTAAAGAGGCAGGGCGTCAGCTTGTAGAGAATCAAAAAATGTCACAGGAAACCCTTAATGTCGTGAGCCGTGAACTCCTTCCAAAGGAAATGTATATTCAGTATGCGAATCAGAGCTTTCAGCAGGCTCTGGAAGCACTGAAAAAGTAAATGGTTGTTTTCTGTTGGTCTTCGGACTTAGAGTTTATCTGAAAAATGTTGTGACCAAGTGACATTTTACAATTGGCCACACACAACTACTTTTACCCAACTTCCTCACACCTTAACCCAATTTCCTTATACCTTAACCCAACTTCCTCACACTTTAACCTAACTTCCTTATACCTTAACCCAACTTCCTTATACCTTAACCTAACTTCCTTATACCTTAACCCAACTTCCTTATACCTTATTATAATTTTTTAATCTAATCTCCTATAAAACTCGTACTCAATCCTCATACAAACAGTAGTAACAGGCATATTATCTTCTATTAAATGAACAGTTTTTTACATGAACAGTTTTTTTGCTTCTATAGAGGTAAGGGAAAAACCCTAACGTCAAGGACTACTCATTTTAGTGTGCAGGTTTCAGATAAACTTTCAGGACTGATTTCAATGCAAAAGACCTTCAGAAAATTTAATGGCAAAACCTTTATGCTCGACGAATTCAGCTATTCCGGTGTTTGTAAATCAGATGCGGAAAAGCGCAAATCTATGTGGAAGAAGAATGGGCTTGGAGTCAGGTGCATAAAAAAGACAAACGGCAAATATGTAGTTTATCGGGAATATCATGGTGATCCTAATGAATTAGATGACTCATCACTGTTTCCTGTGGACTGAAATCCCTCTTTGCAGCTACCTGCCATGCCTGCGACATCAATAAACAGAAATAAAGACAGGAAAATCAGTCTCACCAGATACTTGGAGTGTAATTTAATTCGATTTCATCAAGTTTCTCGGCAGGTAGGCCAACGTTTTCGAACATTTCTTTGAATACTGTTCTGTACTCCTCTTCAGGAATTTCTTTATTCAGGCTTCGAGTAGTCTCAACTGGAATTTACACTGACTGCAGGAACGTAGTCACCATCTCATTCAATAAGAATTATGAAATCACTTAAAATTTATAGATTTTCCTTTATATATCCTAACCGGATCCTGTATACTGCCGAAAATATTATATTTTCACAAACCATTCTAAATGAGCTCAGGAGGGTTAAGAAACTATATCGGATTAGGAGATTGAGTAGATGAGAGTGTCTTTTGAAGAAACAGACGGGAAGGTAATATTCAGGATTTCGGAGTTCCATCCAAAATACGAAGAAATCTTACAAATGTGCTATTATGATAACGATGGTAAGGGATACATTAAAACCTATCCGAAAGATGCCAAATATTTAGATAAAATAAAAAAACGGTATTTTGATAATGCAAAATTGATGTTTGATCAACTTGGTTATTTTGCTCCTGTTCCATGGGAAGAAGCGCTAAAAGAGTTTTGCCAAAGAACTCAAGTGACAAAAATTAACTGGTGGTTAACCGGAAGTTGTGCTGCATGTATTCGCGGCATAAAAATGAGTCCTCATGACGTAGACATTATGACTGATTCCAGGAGCATTGAAGAAATTACCGACGTTTTCTCAGACTATTTAATTGAACCCATTGTTGATACAAACGGATGGTTAACCAGGGATTTCGGGGTAATTTTTCTGCATGCAAGAATAGATATTGCATCCGATCCTCAGGATATCCTGGACATTCCTGAGCCAGTAGACTGTGGTCCGTATGCAAAAGAGAACCTTGAGACCATAGAGTGGAACGGATATGAGATAAAGGTCCCACCTCTGGAACTTCAAATAAACGTAAACAAAAGAAGGGAACGGATGGACAGAGTAAAACTCATAGAAGATTTCATGAACAAATAATTTCAAAAACACATCTTGGGTAAAAACTGCTCTTGGGCAAAAAAACTGCTCAGGAGCTAATGGTACTCATAGGTATATGCTTAAGAAGGTATATGCTTATAGAAAACCGTATCATTGGACGTATGAAGTATACTATCTATGAAGCATACTATCAGTTGTTTGTACTGCCTATAATATTCTATCTTTATTATAGTGGATTTGCTTGTTTCAAGCTTATCCCAAAACTTATTTTACTCCTACATCGATCAAGTTTAAAATTATTTTCATTATCTTTGACTCAATTGACAATTTCAGATCCAAGATCCAGAGAGCCGATTTTGAGGTTTGGGATAAACTCAATTATAAATACTGATGACCGTACTAATAAGATTTTGAATGAAAATTTTGAATGCCATCAAGGTCGGATATGGTTCAAAAGATCACATTGCTGTTATGCAAAGTCTTCGTAATTATAAAATAAGGAGTGATATTTACGACTCTTCAGGATGAATTAAAAAAAATTGCCTTAGATAACGGAGTTTATTATTTCGGTGTATCAGACTTATCAAACGAAAGGGAGTTCATTGTCGAACAAGGTGGAGATGAATTGGTTTCATATCCATATGCAATTTCACTTGGCATAAAACTAATTCATCCCATTGTAGATAAACTACCGTTTAGAAATGAAAGATCAGTAGCATTGAATTACCAGCTCCATGCTTATGATGTAATAAATCAAAGACTTGACCTTATTGCTTCAATTCTAAGCAGTTATATCCAGGAACATGGGCATAGAGTATTACCTATTCCTGCAGCGGAAAGAATTAATGATGAGAAAATCTGTGCTCAGTTTTCTCATAAGTTAGGGGCACACTTGGCAGGACTGGGTTGGATAGGAAAGAGTTGTCTCTTAATCACACCGGAAAACGGACCACGGGTTAGATGGACAACAGTATTGACAGATGCACCTCTCACCCCAACAGGGAACAAATTGGATGAAAGGTGTGGCACATGTAATGAATGTGTAAAGATTTGTCCGGTTCAAGCTTTTACCGGAAGAAATTTCGATGAAACTGAAAAAAGAGAGTTAAGATATGATGCAAAGAAATGTCAGGAGTATTTTAACGAACTGAAAAATAATGGGCAAGCACCTGTGTGCGGATTATGTTTATATGTTTGTCCATACGGTAGGAAAAAGAGATGATAAAACTGTTAAGAATGATAAGGAATACTTAAAGGACGGAAATAACAAGGATGGAAATAACTAAAGAAGACCAGCAGCTGCCTGTCCTGAGCCGATCCTTCAGATATCTACACTAAAGTACCCTATTCAATATCATCCAAAAGCTTCCCTCAACGCTAGCATGCTACTTGTGAGCAAATATCGGGTGGCTACTGGCAGAAAAGAAGAAAAAAGAATCGGTAGCTGTCTATAAAGCATTTTATTATTTAGAGAGAAGAAGTAGTGAAGAACTAAACTAATTTACCCAGGAGAAAAAATAACACTCTGATTTTCACTTAATGTAGATTTTGACAAAAGTTCTGTGCTTTTTCCCTTTTTCTAGATAAGAATGCTCTCAAAATCAAGGCTAAAGCAGCTAAGAAGCATTGATTTTACCTTATAAACCTATATATTTTATTGTATAGCATGAACTCAAAAGAAAATATAAGAATAGAAAACAGTAAAAAGTCTTGTAATTAAGTTTTCAATTGATTAAATTCAAGATCAAATTAAAGTTTCTTCCGGAGTTATTGCTTCAATATCTTCTATTCGAAAGAAATGCTTTTTATTTCTGGTTACTATTCTGTTTATTCCCAGAGACAGAGCTGTTGCTGCAATCAGGCAGTCATTTAATTCAATTCTCTTTCCCCTTCTGATGAGATCAGCATAAATTTTTCCTGCATCTATTGCTATTCTCGAATCAAGATCTATTACTTCAACAATATTAAGTAGTTCAAATGTTTTTTCAAGGGCATCCTGGGATCTTGAAAGATGAGCACCGACACTCAGTTCAGCAGCGGTTATTGATGAGGTGTAGCCTGAATGTTCGTCTCCCATTCGTTCTAGAAAGCTTCTGGAGGACGGGATGACCTCCTTTCGAAGACAATCAACAAAAATTGATGTATCTACAAAAAACTTCATTCTATCCAGTCCAGACGTGAAGATTTCCGCAACTGGTCAACAAACTCTTCGCTATCTACATCGTAACCCCAGGCTCCACAGGCCGATTCTACAAGTTCCTTTGAGCTTCTTCCGTTTTTTTTTCTAACCATGTTGAGGATAGAGTGAATTTCCCTATCGAGTTCGACAAGTCTCTTCTCGATATCTGCTGTTGATCCCATAAATATCATTTAGTCTTAATGCCGTATAATCTTATCTTGAAGGTGGAAACATCATTTACGAAGTTAGGATTTAATCTGTTTTTCCTCACAAACACTTTTACACATCATTTTTGCATAGGTTTTACATGATTCTGTATAAAAAATTACAACAATTATCAGGAGTGAAAATACTCATTGCTGATCTTTTGCTTCTCTGCTTTTTCTTCTTTTCTGCCAGTAACCACCCGATATCTTCTGCTTCGCAGCACGCAGGCGTTGAGAAAGTTTTCATATGAGGCGATTAAAAAATTTGACAACTTAAGTTTCGCCATAATTGACGTAAATGCTTTAAAAGCTGGAAAATGGATAAGAAACACTTATTTTGTCAAAATATTTTGTTGGACATTATTTACAACCATGGAAAGTAATGAGGGGCAGGCAAAAAGTCAATCGAATTTTTATAACCACAGAAAGCACGGAAAAACGTGAAAAAATCTTGCCTTTTCCCTATTTCTGAGTTTTCCGCACTTTCCCTGGTTAAGCACTCGGTTATTTCACTACGGCAATACGATTCATGGGTCCCGGAGCCACCGGAGAGAAAGCTGTTAAGTAATTGACGAGAGCATCTCTAACCAGAGGACCTTCTGTCCTATTGACCCCTTCCTTCAGAACAAAGAGATTATAGCTTCCATCAGCCATGCGGTTGTTAACTGTTACGCGGTAAAGGTCGTTCGGATTGATAGAAGTGCCGTTTATCTTTATGTCGGAGATATCGATCATATTACCTGGGGAGGCGCTTTCGTTCCAGGCATAACTAAAGCCCTTTGAGACCTGCAGTATGCGCGGAGTTGGGTTGTCGATCTGTTGCTCCAGTAAAGTGTCGATTTGAGTGCCGTTCAAGGTCATTGTGACCAGGCTGATTTCAGAGGGTTGGACGCTGAAGGCCTCGCCATAGGTGACCTGGCCTGGCAGTTCGCTGGCACTTTGTTGATTATATATCAGATCCGCGCGAATACCTCCTGGGTTCGCGAAAGCTATAACAGCACCGCCGTCTTCCGGGTCGGAAGTTGCATGGAGTTGAGCATCGGCTATGACATCGCCAAGAGCAGATTCGCCTGAATCACTCATTACTGCTGTAATATCGCTTGTAATGTTACCTATCACCTGGTTAGCAAGGGCTGCAACCAGATCTTTATATTCCGTGATAAGCTCGGATACTTCAGGATCTTCAGGAACATCTCTGGATACTATAATATTTCTTGACTTTTCTTTGACCACATCATGAGTCTTTTTGCTTATTACCAGATCGATATCCGTGAGCAGAGTACTTGCCGAACCCGCCTGAGTCACTATGCGGCCGTCGATATTGGCATTATAGGCCTGATGGGTGTGGCCGGTGATGAAAACATCTACTTCATCGTTTGTGGCGTTGACAATGTCCAGAATGGGGCCGCTCATGTTCAGGCTCTCGTTATATAGTCCGTCCTGGTAGCCGCCGTCGTGTATGATCACAACTATGGTTTTTACGCCCATATGCTTCAGTTTTTTGGCATATTTGTTGATGGTCTCGGCTTCATCCAGGAACCTGAGTCCCTTCACTTTGGAAGGAGTCAGTATGGACGGCGTATCTTCCAGGGCCACTCCAATAAATCCTATAGGTACACCCTGGACGCAGGCGATTTTGTAGGCAGGGAATATTGTGGCGTTAGTACTTTCATTGACTATGTTAGCAGCCAGATACTGGAAATCTGCCCCTTCAAAGGACGAATTATCCAGGCAGCCATCAGTCGGATGGCATCCACCGTTTTGAATGCGCATGAGCTCGTTTAACCCGTTATCCAGCTCGTGATTGCCCACTGCCGAAAAGTTGACTCCTATCATGTTGAGAGCCTTTATTGTTGGTTCGTCGTGGAATCGGGATGAAATAATCGGACTTGCACCAATATTGTCTCCTGCCGAGACCACAAATGTATTAGGGTTCTCAGATCTGAGTTTCTTTATGTGAGTAGCCAGGTATTCCGAACCCCCTGCATTAACACGTATGGGGGCGCCTGTCTCGTTATAGCCTGTAACTATCTCACTCACTGGAGGCTCAAGCTGGCCATGAAGATCATTTATAGCCAGGATCTGGACTTCTATCGTACTCTTATCAGGTTTTGAAGCCCCCAGACTGCTCAGCAAAGCAATAGAGACAAGCATTACCAGGAATAGAAGGGCGAAATGTCTGCTAACTTTATTTATTGCAGAATTGCGATTTTTTAACAATATACATCCCTCTTTAAACGCTCGATAAGAGCATCTAAAAAGCTCGAAACCATTCCTTAAGAAATCGCCAAGTATAGGTTTAAGAAGTTCCCCAAAATCTCTAGTAAGAATGGAATTAAACTTTCAGAGCTCAAAATAATTGATTTTCCAATTTTTGTTCCATGTCTAATTTAGTGCCTTAATTTGATCCAAACTTAAGCTGTTTTTTTCGATCTACTTTTCATCGGCATGAATACTATATAAATATTATTACAAAGCCCGTTTTCAAACAATCATAAATAATTATTTCGGAAAATTCCAGGTGTTGATAATTCTACCTTTCGTGGTATTGTGCAATCTCTGGAGAACAAGAATTCTTTCCAGCTAAGGGCGAAGTTTAGCATTATTATATTTTTAAAATAAATATTCAATTAAGTGATAAAATTTGGAAATAATTCATAATTAAAGGACAAATTAAGAATAAAAATAAGAACTTTTTCCTTTTTGTTAATATTCTGTGAGCTTACTTGCGGCAGTTGGGTCCTATATATTTCTTCCGTGCAAATCTTCTAATAAACAAAGATGAAAAAATGACTTCATGTTCAAATAAGTACGAAAATTGCGTAATGTAACACCTGCACGGAAAACTTATAAAGAATCCGAAACGAGGATTTTGTAAAGTTCAAATGTAGTTTGCCAGACCCCCAAATTTCATAAGATAATCTCTAAGAGGCATTATCTAGTTAGCTTTGCGTGTTTTAAGCTTGCGTTATTCTGCCTCCTAAGGAAAATAGGTTCTCAGGAATGACGTAGATGATCAGGAACAAAATTGGAGCAAGAGTAATGCTTTTGGCAGTGCTTCTGGTTGCCATCGCATTGGTACCTACTGTTAGTGCTCAAAATGAGACTAATTATTCTGTAACTAAAGAGGTAGCTTTTGAACATGCAAATGCGCAAATAATAAATTTTATTGCAGATGATACCGAGTTTGAAGGATGGAAAGGGGCATCTATCGATCCCAAGCCATTGGAACTCTATGATCCAAACGGGCAGAAACTGTATTATCAATTTTCCGTATATAAAAATAACAGCCTGATAGGTAGAGTCGACGTAGGGGCTAATAAAACTCTGGGGCAGTCAATTCAAGTTATTGAACTAACTCCGGTTCTGTATAATACAACTGAAGCAATGAAGAAATCAACTGAAACTGCTAGAAATGAATATCCAGATGGCGAAGTAAAGTCAACCGAGATAGTTGTATATAGTTACCCAAGCATTGGGGCGATGACAGTAATAAAAGACAGAGCTTCAGGAAATGAGCATCGGATATTTGTAGACTTATATACTCTTGAAGTGATACCTGATAGACCTGCAACTGAAACAGAGCCTGGAACTTGGTCGGTTTTTGACCGACGATTAAAGAACGGGGTGGAAGAGAATTTAAAAGGCTGGCAGGCAAGCGATCAGTTTACTAAATCCATAGAACAAGAAATGGCTAGTAAAGGAATTTGTATTAGTGTGCCAGTGACATTGGATAATTACCTGAATTATGACGTAACTAATGTAAATTATGATTACTATTCTTACTTTTTTGGACTTTACTCACTGGGGAATACAGTAATTAGCAGATATGGCAAACTTCCTGTACTGGAAACTGAAGAACAGAAAGAAAACTGGAACTCTACTCTTGAAGAACTCAATAACAGGATAAAAGACACAGTTGCCTCAAAGTACATGTATCCTCATGGAGAAGTAATGTCATGCGGGACTAATTCCAGAGGATACTTTGTAATTTTATTCAAGTACGGCAGTGTTGATGAGCCTTTGATGAATGAAATATACGCTCTAATAAACGATTCTGCAAAAGAGATGGGCGTCCAGGATATCCCGGTCGAGTTTGGTTACGGAACTTATTGGGAGAAAATTTACCTGGAAGGCATTAACCGCTGGTACTGGCTTGGAGAAAATACGGAGAATCTGTCCGAATCGGATATCGATACTCTTGAAGGCGATATGGAGCACAGACCTACCATGCCCTTGAATAAAACAATTGCAGCCTATGGAAAAATTCCTTTGTTAAAAGACCCGAATGAGATATACCTATGGCAGGGAAAGCTGTATACGATTACCGATCGCATCCAGGAAAAAATTACGCCATATGTGGAAAAAGGTCAGATAATAACTTATGGGGCAAGGATAAGGCTGGAAATAGTAATTAACGATACTTTATCTTCCGAAGAAAAGAACACTATAATTAGAGAGATTTATCCGGTCATTGACGAAGAAGCAAGAAAACAAAATATTACCAATGTTCCGGTTGTTTTTACAACATCTGAAGAAGACTCCATGAAAGAATCTAACAATTCAAACAATAGTGATTCTGAATCTGATACTGAGGATAAACCAAGCAAAAATAACTCTACTCCAGGTTTTGGATTATTGGGAAGCTTAACCTGCCTTTACGGAGGATGGAAACTCAGGAAAAATTGATAGGAAAAATGATACAGGGTTGAACTCATCTTCAAACGTGGAACTTGAACTCATGCTCGAGTTTATAAAGTGTTCATCCTTCGTAGACTACACAGTGCCTATAAATTCAGATATCTGCCCTAAAGTACCTTATTCAAATTATTTAAAAACTTTCTCAACGCCCGCATGCTGCAAAGCAGCAGATATCGGGCAGTATTTATGACTTTTGGGTAATATACCTAATTCAAAAATGAAAAGCAAAAATTGAAAAGTTAATCATATAATTTGGGAATGTTTGTTCCCCATCTCAAGTAATAAGCAAAAAATGGATCAGATATATATAATGTACTTAATTCTTTATCATAGTCAACAACAGGTTCCCCCTCAATATGTGTTTTGGAAATTTCCGTCATCATATCAAGGACTCTTGTAATTTCATGTGCTTCTGGAACCTGATCTTCAAGTATATTCCTTAGTGCATTTCTTATTTCCTCATACGTAAGAGAAGTCTTAGGTCCAGTTTTTGCTATAGCTAAAAGTATTGCTTGATAGATGTCACCTTTAGTTCCATCTACAAAAGTTCTTTCCTTTCTATCCGTTCTCTGTCGAGGACCCCTCGAAAGGCGATCGAAAGCAACTTTTGAAGTATCTGATGCCATTTCTCTGAAAAATATAGATTCATTATTTAGTTTTTCTAAGGAAGTTTCAGTTTCTAATGTTTCTCTAATACAATTTCTGCTGCAGAATTTATAACAAAAATCTTGAGTCAAATGTGGACTACCAAAACTCTCTTTTGCAAAAGAATCAATTAACTCTTGTGGAACTACAAGATTTAACTCCTCAAAACCTAGTCGCATAATGTATTCGAGTTCCTCTTTTTCCCAAATAGGTATCTCCATTTGGATTAATCGACCAGTCATTTCTCTCTCAACTTTCACTGCATCATATGCCCTATGGGGAACCGAGATAATGATTACTCTTAATCCATCAAAGATTAGATCTTTTAAGTATCTAATAATTTTTGTCTGAACTTCTTGATCAATATAATGGAAGTCATCGATAATTATTGGATTATTTAGATTCTCAATTAAAAGTCTAGTTGATATTGCTTTTGTAGACAATTTTCTGGATCGAGAAATACTTTTTTCTGTTGAAAAAGTTTCTGTTGAGGAAGTTTTTCCATTCATTTTTAATAACTTTACATCGAATCCACTATCTACACCAGACTCGTCACTAAGTTCTGTAGAATCACTTTCAGTCTTTGAATAATCCGTATATCCTTCATATTTTTCAATTACGGTTTCCCAGAAATCGTTTTCAGTGCTTATTTGACCACCAGAAACCCAGCAACTTTTTTCCAAATTTATCTTTGAGCGAACTAATACTGTTTTTCCACTTTTAGTTGGACCAGTTATCGCTAAAATTTTATGTCCCATATCTAAATATTCATCAAGTTTGTCTTCTAGATGAAGTTGTGCTCTTGGATTATATGTTACAGTAGGTTGACCACCAGAAATAAAAACATTAGATAACTTCGCCACAATAAACACCTTAATGAAAGAATCTCATAAAACTATTTATAGATTTTTTATTCATTTAGATACTTATGCGTTTTACGTTACCTTCTTCATTTTAAATACGCTTTTAGCCTTGATTTCGTCAGATTTTACATAATACCAAAATTAAAGCTTATTTAGCTCATTTAGTATGAAAGACAGAGAAGATATTATTGAGCAGTTAATTTGAAGTGGATTATTTCTAATTATCAGTTAACGATACATCTATTTAATTAAAGTATTTAAACTGATAATTGAAAGTTATTATATCTACTTTCCAATGTATCCCATCGCTATAATTCCATAACCCAACTTTATTAATGTACAAGATATTAAAACAGCTAACAGACCTCTTTTTCTCATTAGAAAGATACAAATAAACTAAATTTTGAAAGGAGGGAAGGCAAGCCTTCCCTTCCGCTCCGTCTTAACTTCGTCTTTTACCAATTTATTCAGTCAATATGTACCAAATATAGGGAGGATTAAAGAAAAATACTTCTTTTTGCTACCCTGCCCGCAGGGAAAGACCGGACAAAGAACTCAGCTTTAGGAAAACCTATAGAGATATACCTAAAGTTTCATCCAGTTTTTCTAGTGAGAAAAAGAGCTTTATTGACTTAGAGCTATAAGAAAAATAATTAGGAACAATAGTAAAATGGAGCTCATCCCATAACTCAAGATTATGTCTCTTTATTTCAGTCGAATACCCCGCTAGCTTGCTGCGGGGATGAAAACTTCCCCAGTAACTGTTGATGATTATAAATTTCTCAATTCCATTTTTCGGTTGTTAACTTCTGCTCAAACTAACCGCTTAGGATTACTATTTCCTTTAACAGAATTTTCGAGCGGTGGCGCAAACATACCCCGATGCAAGCAATGGGGTGTGCTAGCGCAACTTTGATTTTATAGGGCTTACGCAGTTAAACTGAAAAATCAACATAATCAGACCGTTTATTGTCTGAAATGTGACTTTAATCCACAGTGTTTTCTGTACTTAATTTTGTACCTCAAATGCGTAAGTCCTATTTCAAAAAATGCTTTTATCTAGTTAACTTATACTTCTATTTTTATTTGGCAACAGAGCTTTAAAACCGGAAAGAGTTCAAGGCTCGTTTTCCAAAGAAAACAGTCTGAACTTAATGTAATCCATGTAGTGAAAGTATTCCAAGCATAGGAGCAACTTTGTTAAATGTTTCTACAACCTTTTGCGCAAGTTCTGTGCCTTTTTGAGTTCCTGTAATTATTTTGTTATAATCAGAGTCAGGGTCACCCAATTTAACGAGAAATCTACGTAGTTTATTAAACGGCTTAGTCAGTCTCTCTTTTTCATCGTCTGAGCTTACTTCATCTAAACTATCCTGAGTTTCATCCATTTCATCTTTAAGTTCTGGGTTATATTTTATAATTTCCCTTCTTAAGTTATCAAAATCGGTTTGAATTTGCGGTAGCTCTATTTCTAAATTTACATTCACATTTGTCCTTTGCTTGACATTTGTCTTTTGTTTTACACTTGTTTTCTGTTTGGTACGTGTCTTTTGTTTGACTTTAATGTTTGGGTTTGCTTCTGAGTTAGCTAGTGCTTGGTTTACTATAAAAAAAGGTACTTTACCGAATAATTTTTCATATTCTTTAAACCTTTCTTCTCTTCTTTTGTAACCATCTAATAATGATGAAACTGGCACATGTATATAGCTTTCATGGCATTGAATTGTCTCTTCTTCTTTCATTTCAGCTTTTAACAACTTTTCAAAGGAGTATCTCTCAAGACAATTTTTTGAACAATTACAAGGGATTTGTTTAGTCACATTTATTTTTTTTATAGAATCGTTTATTTGGTCAAGCTGGTTACAAATTGCTCCGAGAGCTCCTCTTTTATTATCACCTTTTACTCTTATCTCAATTTGCCTTTCATCGGACTTCATCTCTACAAGAGCACGCGAATTTTGGAGTTTTAATACTGCTCCTTCTCTCCAGCAGAGAGGCATACCATTTTCTTTTTTCTCAATGTCTTGATGCATGCGGACTATAAAGCGAGGAATTATGCCCGGAGGCAAAAAGTATTCATAACAATAATAGAAGTAAAGGTTATCTTTCTCATCCCACTCAAAATCAGGTGCATTTTTTGGTAAAAGCTCAGCAACTAGATAGCTTTTTTTATCTGGAAGTTCATATGAAAGCTCAAATTTATTCATTAACTCCATGAGCTGGGGATAAATCTTTTTTGGATACGTTTCGTTGTCCCATATCTGGTCTAACTCGCTATGTAGTAGTACTCCCTCACGATGGAAAACAGATTTTGTAGACAATATCCGATAAAATGCTTCTGTAGCCCATTCAGGTTTTAAAATCACAATGTTTTTTAACGCGATTCTATCTTTAAAACTAAGAGTTACTCCGAGTTCATGCAAGTATTCGTCCAATATACTAATGTTTGTCTCATCTAAACCCTCTGAAACACATATTGTATGAAATTCATCATATGTAATCCAATATTTTTCGAGCTTTTCAAGTTTTTCCCGCACTTTATACCATGAATCTACCCACTGTACTCTCATTAGTGGAAGACTCCATGCAGTTTCACGGATTTTATCTTTTAAAGCAGAGATTCCTTTACCATCTTCACTGTCAATTTTTAAATATCCTGTAATTTGAGGGAACTTGCTTTTTAAATCTTTAAGGTTCAGGTCATCATCGCTTTCATTCATTTTACTCATTACAAGAATTATTGGACTATCCTCTCCAAAAGCTTCAATTGTATGCAACCAATAGTAAATGTGATCATAGTCCTTTGTTTTCCTTGCATTCCATACAAGTAGATAAACTGATCTTTTTGTCAAGAAAAACTGGTGAGTCGCATGATAAATTTCCTGTCCCCCAAAATCCCATATGTTTAGCTTGATTTTACTATTTTCTGAAGATGGTGCAGAAACGAACCACCTAGATATGTTAATTCCTTCGGTGATCATACCTTCCACAAATTTATCTGTAATTAATCTATTAGCTAGACATGTTTTTCCAACTTCCCCATTACCAACCAATATTAATTTTGCTTCATTATGTTCTGTGGTTTTTGACTGTTTTAGGTAAGCAAAAATTGCTTCTAAACCCATTGAGACGATTTCAGGAGGAGGTACAGTTAAAGGGTTTCCTGATAAGTCAAGTGTCTTAAGGTTGTGAAGTTCTGTAATTTCAAGTGGTAGTTCAGTCAGTTGATTTCCATATAAGCCAAGTGCTGTAAGATTCTTAAGTTCTTTAATTTCAGGTGGCAGTTGAGTCAGTTGGTTATGGGATAAATCAAGTGTAACAAGATTATTAAGTTTTGTAATTTCAGAAGATAATTTGGTCAACTGGTTATGAGATAAATCAAGTTTTTTAAGAATTTTGATTTTTTCAATCTCAAGTGGCAGGTGAGTTAGTTGGT
The DNA here is from genome assembly GCF_000970305.1 of Methanosarcina barkeri 3. GTDB lineage: Archaea > Halobacteriota > Methanosarcinia > Methanosarcinales > Methanosarcinaceae > Methanosarcina > Methanosarcina barkeri_A. Next base: position 3,874,940 of record NZ_CP009517.1, on the reverse strand, counting down.
TATTAGATAAATAAATTTCACTTAGGTTGTCAAGTTTTGTAATTTCATGTGACAGTTCTGAAAGATGGTTATGAGATATATCCAGTGTTGTAAGGTTTTTAAGTCCTTCAATTTTAAATGAAAAATAATATGAAAACTGGTTATATGACAAATTAAGTTTTTTAAGATTGATGAGTTTCGAAATTTTAGATGGTATTTGAATCAATTGATTGTAAGACAAATCAAGTGTTGTAAGGCTATTTAGTTTTGTAATTTCAAGTGGTAGTTCTGTTAGTTGGTTGTGAGATAAATCAAGGACTGTAAGGTTGTTAAGTTCTGCAATATCAGATGAAAAATATGAAAACTGATTGTATGAAAGATTGAGTTTTTTCAGGGTATCGATTTCTTTAATTTCAGGTGGCAGTTGAGTTAGCTGGTTATGGGATAAGTCAAGTATATTAACATTATTTTCACAAGCCTCTTTAATAAGATTTCTAACTCTAGTAAGCCTTATATCCTTTCTTTTCGTCATTTTTCTGCCTCATTTATACACAGAAATGAATTGAAAAACGTTCGATTTCTCCTTTACTTTAAACTTCAACTCTAAAAGCTTTTTCTTTTTTTCGAGCAAGCCACCAGTTACAAATTTCAACAATCATAACTTCAAAACTCGAAAACAATAAACAATTTCAAGCGACTACATAGTAATTATCTAGCTGGAAAATCTATTGTTAAATATATTACAGTATCCTGTACTTTCTGACTAAGCACACATGATATTCTTCGAATAACAGGCACAAACAAATGAAAGTACTTTTTATCTCAACATTTTTTGACGTAAGGTTGTCCTAATTTTTGTTCTTCGAAGCCGTAGCTAAACTAACCAGTGAATTTCCATACAAGGCTTAGATGTGATTGGAGCAGAGATTAAAAAGAGCATGGGGAGCCAGTTTTATTCTGTACTTTCATGCCAAAGTAGGGTTAGCAAATTTGTCATCTATATCTGCCAGCGACCGCCCGATATCTGCTGCTTCGCAGCATGCGGACGTGGAGAAAGTTTTAATTTGGATTTAAAACAGAAATTTAACTACTCCTAAGGATCAACAAGGTGCTGCGTGATTCCTATGCCTACAAACTTATCCTTTCTCTCATTATCGAAACTTTCTTGTTAAGTTTATGTTTTAAGAAGACCTGTAAGCTCTTCAGGGTTATCAGTGAAGAACTTAAGTTTCAGATTTGAGTACGTAGTAACGCTAACCATCTGCTGGTAAGGTGCCATAAGCTCGAATTTATAAAGTTGCACAATTAAAAATGCTACTAAAATAAAATTCATCAGAAACAGGTTGAGTACAATATAGTATGGAAATTCTTTTTGCAGATCTTGTAAAGCTTTCGTTACCGTATCTTTAAGGAAAAATACTAACAAAATAATATACGTTAAGCGGACCACCCAGCGTAGAGAATGAATTTTACTCTCTGTTATTGAGATCTCCATGATATCTGTTTTTTCGATCACAACGGGATTACGCATGGGTTTCTTGATTATGATTTTTTCAGATATTACTTCAACGGTACTGGGATAATTATAAAATAATATTGAAAGAGGAATAAGTAACCAGATAAGGCCTGAAAATAAAAATACAATTAAAAAAATTAAAAAAGGGCCGTCTGGAGCATGTACCCATAGAAGCGTAGAGGCAGTTTCTGCGAAAATACCAACTGCAAATATAATACCAACTGCTGATACAAGTTTAAGTGTCTCCCTATCGAAAAGAAGGCTGGCTCGGGCCTTAAGAATTTTGTTTTCCTGCAGGCTCGCAGGAGAAGAGTTCAAGTGAGTGGTTTCATTTCCCAATTTAAATCTGTCCTACAAAATCTGTCTTATCGAAAAATCTGTCTTATCGAAATCTTTCTTATCAAAATCTTTCTTATCAAAATCTTTCTTATCGGAATATATCCTATCAAAATCTGTCCTGTCAACATCTGTCTTATTAATTTTCTATATAATACTTCATCATAAAATTATAAAAGTTTTTCGCAAAAACTTTTCATAAAAGGTTTTTATACTTTATACATATAATAAAAAATCATAATAGTTTGTTATGTTTTATGGGATATCTGGACATTTTATAACAAATATAAATACACATTATAGTATATCGTATGTCAAAATAATTCATAAACATGTGTAATTCGATTGTTGTACCAAAATTTTTTTGACTTTCTAATTTAACATTTTATATAGATTTGTTATGCTATTAGCTATTCTTCACCGCAGGTGGGTAAATGGACGAAAACATTCAGAAGCTCAATGAAAGAGCGAGCTATTATTCCGAGCAGATTTCAAAACTAAGAGTTGAAATCAAAAACACGATAATCGGACAGGACGACATTATTGACAATATGCTTATAGCATTGATCTCTCAGGGTCATATTCTACTTGAAGGGGTTCCCGGACTTGCAAAGACCCTTATGGCCAGGACAATGGCAGAATGCCTTGACTGTGAGTTTGTGAGACTTCAATTCACACCTGACTTGTTGCCTGCAGATATAACAGGTACCAAAATCTACAACCACAATGAAGCTTCCTTTTTTACACTTAAAGGCCCGATTTTTGCTAACTTTATCCTTGCCGACGAGATAAACCGTGCTCCTCCAAAGGTCCAGTCAGCACTTTTGGAAGCGATGCAGGAAAGACAGGTAAGTATACAGGGAGAAACCTTCAAACTCGAGCGTCCTTTCCTTGTAATGGCAACACAGAATCCTATAGAGTCAGAAGGTACCTATAAGCTGCCTGAAGCACAGGTAGACAGGTTCATGTTTAAACTTCTTATTGATTATCCTACAAAGGACAATGAAATTGAGATCATTGAGAGGTTTACTCAGGGTATACAGCCGCATATATCGAAGATACTAACGTCCGGACAGATTATTGAGATTCAGGATTTCAATCCCCTAATATACGCTGACAGAAAGATCAAAGACTATGTGGCACAGGTTGTGGATGCAACAAGACACCCGCAGGCTTATGGTGTTGACGCCGAAGGGTACATAGAATACGGAGCTTCTCCACGTGCATCCTTATGGCTTATACTTGCTGCAAAAGCACATGCAATGCTTGACGGAAGAGGATATGTGATTCCTGAAGACGTGAAAGCTGTTGCATACAATGTGCTTCGGCATCGTATACTTCTTAACTACGAGGCGGAAGTTGAAGAGGTCACCAGCGACCGGATAATTGCACAGATACTGAACAAAGTAAAAGTGCCTTAAACGACCATAGAGCAACCAAAGAGTGACCAAAGAGCGACAAAATCAAGATTTTCACCAGTGAAAAAGGACTAATCTGAAGAAGGACTAATCTGCAAATTTTCCGCTAGTGAAAAAGTCTATAAATCACATAGTCTACGAATCACATAGTCTACGAATCACATAGTCTACTAATCACATAGTTTACGAATCACATAGTTTACAAATCACATATTTTACAAATCACATCGGGTTGTGTGCTATATGCAGCGTGCAAAAGAAGTTATTCAGCAAGTAAAGCGTATAGAGATCAGCACAAAACAACAGGTAGAGGGACTGATCACTGGAAACTATCATTCTGTGTTCAAGGGTCAGGGTATCGATTTTTCCGAGATCAGAGAATACAGGGCAGGTGACGATGTCCGTGCAATTGACTGGAAGGTTACTGCAAGGTTCAATCGTCCTTTTATTAAAGAGTTTGTTGAAGAAAGAGACCTGCGTGTATATTTTGCTATAGATATGTCGGCTTCCGGAAGTTTCGGAAGTAACATCACAAAAAAGCAAAAAGCAATAGATATAGCAGCAAGCTTGATGTTTGCAGCTATGGAAAATAATGATAATGTCGGGCTTTTTATTTTTACCGAAGGGATTGAAAAGTACATCCCGGCCAGAAAAGGCAGGAAACATGTTCTTAAATTGCTCAGCACATTGATTTCTTATGAACCTGTTGCAAAAAGAACAGACATCATGAACAGTATGGAAGCCATTGCTATGCTGCTCAAAAGAAGAAGTATCGTTTTTGTAATCTCGGATTTTTGTTCTGATGACTTTTCAAAACCTCTTAAAGTGATGAAAAACAGGCATGATATCGTAGCATTAAGAGTAACTGACAAGCGTGAACATGAACTTCCTGACGTTGGTTTTATCGAACTGGAAGATGAAGAAACCGGTGAGCAACTTCTGGTAGATACTTCCAACGAAGAGTTCAGGATACGCTATGCAGAACTTGTCATGGAACATAATGAATCCTTACAAAAACTATTCAGAAAAATGAAGGTCGACATGGTTGACCTTGTTACGGATGAACCATATGAAATCGCACTTAAGAAATTCTTCAGGACCAGAAAAGTAAGGAGATAAGATAATGACAGGTTTTGACTCTCCTTATATTCTTGCATTCTTGCTGATAATTCCTCTTATTTATTATTTTCATAAAAAGGCCAGGATACGGAAAAAGAACGAAGCGATAAAATTCAGTAACCTCGCCTTTATCAAATCCGCATTAGGTGACACTAAAAAGTCAAAAAGAGATGTACATCTTTTTTATCTGTCGCTGGTAGCCATCGGCTTGATGATAATAGGTTTTGCAAATCCTCATATCCCTCTGGAACAGACCAAAGAAGGAGTAAATGTTGTACTGGTAATGGATGTTTCAGGAAGTATGCAGGCCCAGGATTACACCCCATCAAGGCTGGAAGCAGCGAAATCCTCGGCTGAAATACTGATTAATTCTCTTAAAAGTAAGGATTATGCGGGAATTGTTACTTTTGAGTCCGGAGCTACCACTGCAGCTTATTTGAGTCCTGATAAAGATAAAGTAATTGAAAAACTTCGCAATATTGCACCGAAAGAAGGCAGCACTGCTATAGGGGATGGGCTTAGCCTTGGGATTGACATGGCTTCTTCCATTCCGAACAAGAAAAAAGTAATCATATTGTTAAGTGACGGTGTGAGTAATGCAGGTTATATTAGCCCTGATGAAGCGATCCGGTATGCGAAAGCTAACAACATTCAGGTCTACACTATCGGTATGGGTTCAAACAATAATGTGTTACTTGGGTACGACTGGTTTGGGAACCCTCAGTATGCAGAACTTGATGAAGCTACACTGCAGGCCATTGCAAATGATACCGGAGGAAAATATTTCAAATCTGTCGATGACAAAACACTGGATGAAATTTACAAGAACATCAGCGAGAACATAAAAAGAGAGAAAGAAGAAACAAACATCAAAGACTGGTTCTTCTTTGCAGCGCTTCTGGCATTACTTATCCAGATATATTATAGATACGGAAAAGGAAGGATACTGCAATGATAAGAAAATCCATTGCCATTTTTTCACTTTTCTTGCTACTGGCACCTGTAGCTTATGCCGAAGGGAATATAACATTTTCAATTCCTCAAAAAGATTATTATTTCCTGGTCGGAGAACAAGCCTATATTCCTCTTAATATTTCTAATTCAGGTAATAATGATATAAACGGCATCCTGGGATACACAATCACACAGGAAATTAACAGCGGATCGGTTCACTTTTCAAGCTCCAATTCCAAATCAACGAGCCTCCAGGTAAACAAAGGCAATTCCACGGTTAATCTTGGGTTCGGTAGCAGCGATAAGCCTGAAACTTTGAATGTATCACTCAATTTCAATTACGATGATAACGGAAGCAAAGTTGTCAATCTTGGTAATATCGCCATACACTTTGTTGAAAATGAATCCGATAAACAAAATCAGGCCAATCCGATGCAGAGTTCTTCACAGGAAGCATCCTCCACACAGCAAACAACGGACCCGTTTGCACAACAAGAACAGCAAATGGCACAACAAGAACAGCAAATGCAGCAAATGATGCAACAGATGGCCAATCAGCAATCTTCAGCGCAAACCCCCCAGCAGGCTGCACAAAACAGTCAACCGGACCAGGATACTTCAGCACTAAAAGAGCAGATGCAAAAGCAGGTACAACAACAGCAAGAAACGCAGCAGCAGTTCCAGCAGCAAATTGCAGCTTCCCAGGACTTCCAAAAGGCAAATCAGGAATTATCGGATCGAGGATACAATTTGACGTCCATGAATGCTAATCCTTCATCAAATAATACAGGAACCTTTACGGCAAGCTATGAAAAACAAAATGGTGATAAGGCAAGCATTCAAGGAGATATGAATAATGGTACAATGAAGAATCTGCAGACGGATACGGCAGAAGACAGGCAAAAAATGAGAGACTCGCTTTCTCAGAATAAGGACTTCCAAAAGTATCTGAAGCAATTGCAAGATGATGGTTTTAACGAAGTGGATTCAACGTTTTCACAGGAGAACAACACTACTGCTCTTCAGATACAATATGAAAATGCCAACAATGAAACAGCTCAGATAAATGCCGGATTTGTAAACGGCAGTGTTGATAATGTCGAACTTGTAAGAGAGCAGGAAAGGAACCTTTATCCTATCTATCTTATAGGAATTCTGATATTGCTTGTTCTTGCTTATCTGGTGTACAACAAATATTCAGGTAAAAAGGAACAAAAAATGTTAGTTGAGGAAAAGATACAACTTAAGCAAGAAAATTTTGACTTCAGGGAAGAAGCAGGAAAACTTGTTGAAAAAGCAGTATCGCTCTATGAAGAAAAGCAGTTCAAAGAAGCTTATGGAACTGCTGCACAGGCCCTGCGGTTGTACCTGAGCTATAAATACGGATTAAAGAAAGAAGTTACAAACTCCGAACTGATAAATTATCTGAAAAATAAAGGCATAGAATACGAGAAATTCGACAGATACTTACAACTGTCCAGCCTCGTCGAATTTGCAAAACATATGCCTGATGACGGTGAGTTTGAGGAGATGATTAAGACTATTAAGAACACTATGAAGGATGAAAATAATTGAACATATTGCTATAGAAATAAAAGTGGGAGAGTTGAAACTCAGTCGTTTGATAAGATCGAGAAACAAGAGAGGTTCAACCAGTGTTTTGTTCTGCTCTAAAGGAAGAACAAAGACTGTAAACCTCTCATTCTTTTTTGTAATTTCAAGAAATATATGAGTAAAAGAGTTTGCTGGAGAGTTTGCTGACTTTTTGGCACATCCACTTATTATATATTTCTTCTTAGATAAATGTATTTTTTTCCAAAGGATAGAGTCTATCACGACATCAATGTCGTCAATTACTTAAGAACGGCTTCATAGACTTATTATTGTGGAGATAAGATTATGAAATCCAGTAAACTAGAACAATACATAAGATCTATAGAATTAAATAGAGAAAATATACCTTCTTTTTCTGAATACCCGTTTAATTTACCTGCTATAAGAGATCTACATTCACTATCATTTCATCCTAAAGTCACATTTATTATTGGAGAAAATGGTTCCGGGAAATCTACAATTTTAGAATCAATAGCTGTTGCATATGGGTTTAATGCAGAAGGTGGAACAAAAAATTTTAATTTTACATCTAGAGCAACACATTCCAACTTAAGTAACTATATAAAAGTTATTAAAGGTACCAGAAAACCTCGTACTGGTTTTTTCTTAAGGGCAGAAAGCTTTTACAATTTTGCTTCAAATGTAGATGATTTGGGCGCAATCAATTCTTATGGTGGCCGTTCGTTACACGAACAATCCCATGGAGAAGCGTTCTTCTCAGTATTTTTAAATAGATTTACTGGTGAAGGTATCTATATATTAGACGAGCCTGAAGCAGCGTTATCACCGTCACGGCAAATGTCTATGCTTACCAGAATTCATGAGTTAGTAACAGAAGGGTCCCAGTTTATTATTGCGACGCATTCACCGATAATAATGGCATACCCCCAGGCCGTGATCTACCAGATTAAAGACGGATTTGAACAAATAGGTTATGAAGAAACAGAACATTATCAAGTTATGAAATCTTTTCTAAATAATACGCAGAAGATACTTAACATTTTATTAGAATAATCATTCTAGATAACCATTCTAAAATATCATTCTGAAAAATCGCAAATCTCAAAAAGTTATTGGGTAGAAAATTCCATATCTTAAGATTCATTACCTATGATACACAAAAATCTGAATTTGAATTTACTGCAAATTTACGGCACTGCTTTTTCCATATGGTCCCGCTATACTACCTATACTAAGAATTTTTTTCCATTTGTATAAGCCTGCAAAATCAGTAGCTACTTTTTTAGCTGGGGTCTTACAATGTGACTGATCTCTTTAACACTCCAGCAATCATTAAACTGGTTTATTGTCTCAGTACTTGGTACCATTTCCTCATTATATGATACTTACAACCTAGCCTTGAGTCATTAAATACGAGTTTAAAGTAAAAATTTCTAAAACAATTATTGTACCCCTTTTTATTTAATATTCATAGCTTGTCCGATCAATTGTCGGGTATTTTTATTCCAAATCAAATTCTGATCCTTTCCTTTTATAAAAGCTATTTTTAATGTACAGTTAATAAACGGTTTTAATTTAATAGAAAATAAATAAAGACTAATATACAGATAAGAATAATTCTTAGCGGTTATTGAATGTAAGCCTATTGCCGTTAAACAAGGGAGTCTGAAGGGAAATATGAAAACAAAAATGGAACAATTTCCTGCAAAAAATCCAAATCCTGTACTTAGTGTAGCAAATAACGGAACACTTATTTACTCAAATGAGGCTGGTGAGCCCATACTGCAAGAGTGGAGAGTGAGAGTTGGAGAAAGGATACCTCTACATGTCGAAAAAATTATACAGAAAGTAATTTTCCAGAATAGCTCTGAAAAAATAGAGCTTAATGTGGGAAAAAAGACATACTCGGTCTCGTTTCACCCGTTACCCGAAGAAGAATGCGTAAACATTTATGGATTCGACATAAGTGAGCAGAAAGAGACTGAAGAAAAACTGCGAAAGAATGAGTCCGATCTGAAAAAAGCCCAGGAAATTGCTCATGTGGGCAGCTGGGAGTTGGATCTGGAAAGCAATTTGGTAACCGGTTCTGACGAATTTTATCGTATTTTCGGCCTCGTACCTGACCCGAATACGTTCTTCCAGCAGTACATTAACTTGCTTGTTCCGGAAGACAGGCAAAGGGTTCTGGATGCTCTGGACGAGGCAATCAAGAGAAACACACCTTATAATCTAGACTATCAGGTGATTTTGCCTAACAATAAAAAACGGCTCATCCATGCCGAAGCGATAACGATATATGATAACGGCAGGCCGATGAAGCTAATCGGTACTGCCCAGGATGTTACTGAGCGCAAACAGATGGAAATCGCTTTAATAAGAAGCGAACAACATCTTAACGATTTATTGAGCAGTATTCAAGATGGGTTTTTTGAGCTGGATAAGGAGTGGCGATTCACATATATCAACCAGCGTGCTGCATGTAATGGTAATTTCGAGCCTGAAGAGTTAATAGGGGAATGCATTTGGGAAAAGTTTCCTTATATGGTTAATAGCAAGTTTGAGGAAACGTATAGGAAGGTCATGGAAACTCGGCTGCCAGCTAATTTCGAGATCAAAAGTCTGGTTCTGGAAAAATGGTACTGGGTAAGCATCTATCCATCTGGATCAGGTATTTCCGTATTCTGGAGAGACGTTACCGACCGAAAGCGAGCAGAAAAGGTTTTGGATATAAGTGAAAAAAATTTCCGCTCTATTTTCGAGCGTTCTAAAATGGGTATTATAGTAGGGGACCTGGAAGGGCGAGTAATACAAAGCAATCCTGCAGTAGAACGCATGCTAGGCTATGAAAAGGAGGAACTTCAAAATAAGTTCTTTTCGGAATTCACTTATCCGGACGATCTGAACATTGAAATGCCTTTAATTTTAGAGTTAAAAGCCTGTAAACGTGATCATTACGAAATTGAGAAACGCTATGTTCGTAAAGATGGCAGGATAATCTGGATACGACTTATTGGTACTAATTTTCTCGGAAGTAATAATGAGGCTTCTGGTCTTGCCCTGATAGAAGATATCACCGAGCGTAAGCAGACCGAAGAAGCCCTGCAACGAGAACGGAATTTACTTGAGAGTATCATGCAGGCCACTGACGTTATGCTGGTCCTTTTAGATTCTCAGTTCAACTTTGTATGGGTCAACTCCGCTTATGCCGAAGCGTGCAATATGAAACCTGAAGATATGGTCGGGAAAAACCATTTTGCTCTATATCCCAATGAGGAAAATGAAGCAATTTTCCGGCAGGTCCGAGACACCGGTAAAGGGGTCTTCTACAAGGACAAGCAATTTGTCTATCCTGATCAACCCGAATGCGGAATCACATATTGGGACTGGAGCCTTGCACCGGTCAAGGACGACTGCGGAACCATAACAGGTCTGGTTCTTTCGTTACGTGAAACGACGAAATACAAAAAAATCGAAGACGCATTACAGCAGGCATATGAAAACCTTCAGGTGAAATCTGAGGAATTGCAAACTCAATCTCAAGAACTCCAGAAAGCAAATAAGGCACTAAGCCAATCTGAGGCACGTTATCGGCTGTTGCACGATAACTTACGTGATGCCTTTGTGCAGGTCAGCATGGACGGACGAATTATTAACTTCAATAATATCTATTGCCAGATGCTAGGATACTCACCCGAGGAACTGTGCACTCTGACTTATCAGAAACTGACTCCTGAGTGCTGGCATGCTGTCGAAGATCGCATTGTCAGGGAACAGATCATCCCGCGCGGATACTCTGATGTTTACGAGAAGGAGTATCGGCTGAAAGATGGAACGGTCATTCCAGTGGAACTGCGAGCCATATTATCAGTCGATGCAGCAGGCCAACCAATCTCGATGTGGGCTATCGTGCGCGACATCACCGAGCGTAAACGATCTGAGGAGATGTTGCGAGAAAGCGAGAAACGCTTTAAACTACTGAGTGAAGCTAATGCTCTTCTCCTTTCTAGCAAAGACCCCGAGAAAACGATCCAGAGCATCGCCGAGAAAGTGATGCACCACCTGAACTGTAATGTATTCTTTAATTACGTCTTCGATGAGACTGAGGGCAGGCTACGTCTCAACGCTTACGCCGGGATAAACACGGAGGCAGCTAAAGAGATTGAGTGGCTGGATAAAGGGGTGGCAATTTGTGGTTGTGTGGCCCTTGAGGGCTGCCGTATTGTCTCCGAAGATGTGCAGAATAACGAGGATAAGCGTGCTGATCTTGTTCGGTCAATGGGGATCCAGGCATATTCATGTCAACCACTTCATATTGGAAATCATACAGTAGGCACATTATCCTTTGGTACGAGGAGCAAGAAGGGCTTTAAGGAAGACGAGCTTGCCCTCATGAGTACAGTAGCCGACCAGGTATCCGTGGCTATCGAGCGCAAGCGAGCTGAGGAAAACCTACGGAATGCGTTAATGAAGGCGGAAGAGGGTGATCGGTTGCTCGCAGCTCTGATGGAACACGTGCCTGTAGGCATTAGCATAGCCGACGCATCAGGTCGGATGCGTATGGTCAGCCGACATGGTGAGAGACTACTGGGCAGCGCTCATGTCCACAAGTCTGTCGGGGAGGTAATTAATCAATGGGCGGTTTATCAACCTGATGGGATAACTCCCCTGGCAATCGATGATGTACCGCTTGCCAGAACAATCCAAAAAGGTGAGGTAGTCAGGGACGTCGAGCTAGTCCAGTTGAACACATTTGGAGGGAAGTTATCCCTGCTTTGCAATGCTGCTCCCATTCGAGATGCCGAAGGAAATATTGCCGGTGGCATCGTTGCCTGGAACGACATCACTGAACGCAAGAGGGCCGAAGAGGCGCTGCTGGAGAGTGAAGCACGTCGTAAAGTTGCCGAAGCTGTCGTGGTTGAACGGCGCCGGCTCTTTGATGTGCTAGAAACGCTGCCAACAATGATATGCTTATTAACACCTGACCACCATTACGCCTTCACCAACCGTAGCTTCCGTGAGAAATTTGGCGAATATAGTGAGAATCAGCACTGTTATGAACTTCGTTTTGGGTTTACCAGGCCCTGCGAGTTCTGTGAGGCATATAAAGTACTTGAAACAGGCCAACCCCACAATTGGGAAGTCACCACTCAGAATGGAAGCGTGCTTGATGTTTACAATTTCCCGTTCACTGATGTTGATGGTTCGCCATTAATTCTTGAGATGAGTATTGACGTTACCGAGCGTAAAAAGGCAGAGGAAGCTTTGCTAGAAAGTGAGGAGAAGTACAGGACTTTCTTCGAAAGCAGCATTGATGCAGTTGTTCTTACTTCGCCGGATGGAACCATTCATGCAGCTAATCCCGAAGCTTGCCGGATCTTCGGGATGACCGAGAAAGAGATCATCAAAGTTGGAAGGGATGGGGTTGTAGATACATCCGACCCTAGACTACAGTTTGTTCTGGAGGAGAGAGCCAGGACAGGCAAGTTCAAGGGGGAACTAAATTACAGAAGGAAAGACGGTACAATCTTTCCCGGTGAGATGTCAAGTGCATTATTCCACGATAAAAACGGTACTGTAAAGATAGCAGTGATAATTAGAGATATCACCGAGCGTAAAAAAGCAGAAGAGACCCTAAAACTGAAATTAGAAGAACTTCAACGTTCAAACGATGAGTTAGAACAGTTTGCATACGTTTCATCTCACGATTTACAAGAGCCCTTGAGGATGATATCAAGTTATTTGCAGCTTTTACAAAGAAGATATCAGGGCAAACTTGATGAAAAAGCTGATAAATACATCTATTTTGCAGTCGATGGGGCTTCTCGTATGCAAGTCCTGATAAGTGATCTTTTAGAGTTTTCTCGAGTGACTACAAGAGCAAGAGAACCTGAACCTACGGATTCCGAACTCATTTTGAATCAGGTACTATCCAGTTTATATCTTTATATTAAACAGAATAAAGCTACTGTTACCTGTGATCCTTTACCTCAAGTAACGGTAGATAACACCCAGCTAGCGCAGATATTTCAAAACCTGATCGCCAATGGGATAAAATTCCACGGTGAGGAAGCACCGAAAATCCATATTTCTGCAAAGAAAATTTCTGTAGAAAATAAAGTGGGTGAATGGTTATTTTCAGTACAGGATAATGGAATTGGAATTGATCCCAAGTATTCGGAGAAAATTTTTGAAGTTTTCAAACGGCTTCATAAAAAGGAAGAATACCAGGGAACAGGAATAGGGCTTGCAATTTGTAAGAAAATTGTAGAGCGACATGGTGGACATATATGGGTAGAATCCGAACTTGGTAAAGGTGCAACCTTCTACTTTACTTTACCGATTAACCCAAAAGAAGTATAAAAATCACATTTTAATGCTTTATTCAGGTTTTTAAAGCTTTACTGAGCTTTTAAAGCCTTATAAAGCTCTTAAATCTGTATTATGCCTTTAATGGTCTACTCAGTTTTTTATACTTTTCTTCTTTTATACTTTTCTTCTTTTATACTTTTCTTCTTTTATACTTTTCTTCTTTTATACTTTTCTTCTTTTATACTTTTCTTCTTTTATACTTTTCTTCTTTTATACTTTTCTTCTTTTTTGCCAGTGACTGCCCAATATTTACTCACTTCGTGAATACGCGAGTATGGAGGTAAGTTTTCAGAGAAGTTGATTTAAACAAACCTGATTTAAACAAACTCGACAATTAAATAGCACATCAAGAAAATAGAAGAAAAGGAATCTTCGTTTCAACTCCGGCTCTTAATTTTTTCCTGAGAAAGGATAAAAAGCATAATAATGATTTTTTATACTTAATAGTAGTAATATAATTATGGGTATAGCAGATATAACTACTATAACTGTTCATGCGCTTTTTCTTATGAGTAATATCATTAACCAGGCGAGAAGTTGAATCAACGGAAAAGAACTTTTATCCGTGATCATATGATTGAAAATGATTTATAGATATAAGATTGAAAACGATTTTAAAAATGAAAAAGGTATTTTTTAGATCTTGAGGGAAAGTGGATAAAAGTGGATAAATTAACTTATCCGGAAATGGAAACTATTTTAAATGATCTACATAAATATAAGTAAAACTATTGAGACTTTGGAAACATCTAAGATATATCTGTCTGATCAGTTGGCTATCAGAAAGTAGTAATGTAATAAAATGGAGATGGTAGGTCTTAGTCTATTTGTCTACTCTCTCACTTCTCTTATTAGACACAGGGTACAAAACTTCTCTAATAAGTTCTAAATTAAAACTATAACTTATTTAAAGCTATGACTTGTTTAAAACTATGACTTATTAAAATTATGCTCATTTAAAACTATGACTTATTTAAAGAGATCTGAAAAAAGAAATCTCTTTTTAGTCCTGAATTGTAAAGTTTCCACCCTGGGCTATGAAATCTTCAGTCTTGGATTTAGTGCAAAAGATAGAAAAATATATATTGTTCTATGGTTTTCATTATTATTTTCATATGTATAGACTGCTTCTAATCCCTTTTATCTACACCCTAAAATGTCAGTAATTTTATATTAATGAAAAGAAATAAATAAATATAATGATCATATCTAGTATTAGAAGCTGAGACTAATATAATAGAGAAAAGCCACTTCTGAGATGAAAAACATGGATAAATTAGAAAAAATATTTGGAAAAACTGCACAGATGACAGTCCTTAAGAACCTTATTGAACGGCAAAATGAACCAACTTATCTTTCAGGAATAGCCGAGGAAACCGGATTGTCACACGCAAGCGTATCAAGGGTTATCACACCTTTGGTTGGATCGGGGGTTGTTATAGAAAAACCCTTAGGAAAGCAAACTCGAATTTTCCAGTTGAACATGGAAAGTGAAGCTGCAAAGTTGATAGTTGATTTTTACAATAAACTTAACCAGCTGGAAGTTGAAGCCTGAACAATAATAATCAGGATGCTTCAGCTTCCATTTATTCCTTTAAGCTTTTGCTTATCAGGTTACTATCGTTTTATGTTCAGAATACGTTAGTCCTCGATACCTGGCATTTTCTTAGCTTCATAGGATTAAGTAAGAAATGACAAAGATGTGATTTTTGTCACGGGTTATATGATGCAACCTGTACCTGAGGGAAATAAATAAGGTATTTGATTGCTGTAAATCGCACTAATGTCGGAAGAAGGAAATTATTATTTGAAAAAGAGTTCATTCCAGACAGGAAATATCTCTAAGCTAGGTAAAGGGCTTGTCTTTGCGATGGCCTGTGCATGTGGAATTGCAGTAGCGAACATCTACTATAACCAGCCAATGATTGGGGTTATTACTCGCTCCTTCCCAGGCGAATTGGCTCCCAGCCTTATTCCGACTGCTACCCAACTCGGTTACGCACTCGGGTTGTTGCTTCTGGTACCCCTGGGAGATCTGATAGAACGTCGCCGTTTAATTGTCTCACAATTCTTTGTTTTGGCCTTATCACTGCTTTTTGCCGCCGTTGCATCTACTGGTTGGGCTCTGTTAGGTGCCTCACTTTGCATTGGTTTCACAGCCTCTGTCACGCAGCAGATAATACCGGCTGCCGCATCGCTAGTTTCTGACAACCGCCGAGGTGCAGTCATCGGCAGCGTTATGAGTGGATTGCTGAGCGGTATGCTTTTGAGCCGGATTCTCGCCGGTTTTATTGCTACTCACTACGGCTGGAGAACCATGTTCTGGCTTGGTATTCCCCTTGTTCTGGCCGGTGCGGCAGCAATGGCGCTGTTATTGCCGCTCAACCGCCCCGCAACTTCGATGAAATATGGTCTTCTGCTTCGTTCGCTTCTACGACTCTGGAGCGAGGAACCCAGGTTACGTCGAGCTACCTTGACACAGGGTTTACTCTTTGCCGTATTCAGTGCTTTCTGGACGATCCTTGCGCTACATCTTGAACAGCCTCCTTTCCATCTTGGCGCTGATATCGCAGGACTTTTTGGCATTATTGGAGTAGTTGGAGTGCTTGCAGCTCCCATAGCCGGACGTCTAGCTGACCGACGGGGACCAGGCCGGGTTGTTTCTACAGGTGCGTTTTCCGCTCTGCTGGCCTGGCTCGTCCTTGCCGGCTGGAACTCCCTTGCCGGCTTAATCTTCGGAGTTATTCTTCTGGATTTCGGGATGCAGAGTGCCATGGTTGCCAATCAGCAGATAATCTACGGGCTTAAGCCGCAAGTACGCAACCGGGTGAATAGTTTGTTTATGGTTGGGATGTTTATTGGCGGCAGCCTTGGATCTGGAGGTGCAATGCTGGCCTGGAAGGTGGCAGATTGGCAGGGAGTTTCCGTTTCTGCAATTGCTGTAGCACTTACAGCTTTCCTGGCGCCGCTTTTGCTCCAGCGTAACCGTTCATAAAAATGTCTTTGAATTTTAGAGCTGCATGGATTATTGATAATTATTTGCTGTTCAACAATAAGTCTAATGGAAAATATTTTCCTGCCTGAGCAGGAACAGTAAATATTAGAATACATATTGGAGAGAAAAATGGAAAATACTGACCGGTAATGAGTTATTATATTTCCAAATTCAGGACTGACAACTTTTCAATTTTGGTAAAAGCTTCGCCATTTGAAAGCTTTAACTTAATTCTAAGAGGTATCAAAGTTTCAGCTGATTTTCTATAGTTTTAATCAAAAGCAAGTACAAAAGTATTAATAATATGTTTTATAGGTCTAAAAGTATTATATATAGGTTATAAATTGTTAAGCAATCTAAAAGAAGAAGACTAAAATAATAATGCAGATTAAGAAATGGTACTATTGAGTTATTTTAAAGTTTAAAACAACTTCACAAATTATTAAGATTTTTATTATATGTAAAAAGAAATAAATAATAGTATGATAGTTAGAAATAACCTGTAAATAACTATTGAATGTTAGGTGTTTTGTCGCCTAAGAGAGGGAGACTAAAGGGATAATGACAGCTAAAATGGATCAATTCCCAGCAATAAATTCGAACCCTGTGCTCAGTGTAGCAAAGGATGGTGTTGTTCTTTATTCCAATAAGGCGGGGGAGCCTTTACTGTATGATTGGGGTGTGAGAGTTGGAGAAAAAGTGCCTCCATATCTCGAAATTTTTGTTCAAAGAACAATTTCTCGGAAAAACATCGAAAAAATAGAGGTTACCCTGGGTAAAAAAGTATACTTTATTGTTTTTCATCTCTCTCCTGAACAAGAATGCGTAAATGTCTACGGATTTGACATAAGTGGTCGTAAAAAGCTTGAGGGAAAACCTCAGGAAGGTGAGACTCAAGAAAAGGCGAATCTGGAGCTTGCCAGGATTATTGATGCTAAAGCGGTCCAGTCTCTTATGAGTGACTTTTATACGCTTGCTCATATTCCCATGGGCTTAACCGATTTGAAAGGTAACGTTCTGGTAAGTGTTGGATGGCAGGATATCTGCACAAGGTTCCATAGAATTAGTCCTGAAGCCTGCAAGCACTGTATAGAAAGTGACATAAATCTAACTGCGGGTGTTGCTCCGGGAGGATATAAGCTTTACAAGTGTAAGAACAATATGTGGGATGTAGTTACTCCGGTTATGGTAGAAGGGCAGCATGTCGGCAATATCTTCTCAGGACACTTCTTTTTTGAAGATGAACCTCTGAACTATGAGCTTTTTCGATCTCAAGCTAGAAAATATGGTTTCAATGAGGAGGAATATCTAGAGGCGCTTGACAAAGTTCCTCGGCTTAGCAAGGAAGCTGTGAATACGAGTATGACTTTTTTCATGACCTTTGCTAATATGATTTCACAACTAAGCTACAGCAATATCAAATTATCTCAATCACTTGCCGAACGTGATGCAGTTTTAGATGCGCTGCAAGAGAGTGAAAAACGTGAGCGGGCTCGTTCAGAGGAACTGGAAGTATTATTGGATGCCGTGCCTGTTGCCGTATATATAGCACATGATCCTCAGGCGTTTCAGATAACTGGTAACAGGCTCTCCTACGAATGGCTACGAATTCCTGTAGGTACAAACTTTTCCAAATCCGCTCCTGAAGGAGAGAAGCCTGAGATGTTTAAATTACTCAAGGATGGAGTTGAGCTCCAACCTGAAGAAATGCCGTCGCAATTGTCAGCTACAGGCATAGAAATAAACGACTGCGAGCTGGACATCGTATCTGCTGAAGGTAGGATACGACATGTACTGGGCAATGCAAGACCTTTGCGTGACGAGCAGGGGAATCTACGTGGATCCATTTCTGCATTCATAGACATTACCGAACGTAAAAAAGTAGAAGAAGCTCTCAGAGTATCAAATATCTATAATCGTAGCCTCATCGAAGCCAGTCTGGACCCTTTAGTTACTATTGGGCGTGATGGGAAGATTACTGACGTAAATGGTGCTACTGAACAGGTTACCGGATATTCCAGAAATGATTTGATCGGAACCGATTTTTCAGATTATTTTACCGAGCCTGAGAAAGCCCGTGCAGGCTATCAGCAGGTGTTCAAAGATAGTGAAGTTCGTGATTATCCTCTGGAGATTCGACATAAGGACGGACATATAACTCCGGTTTTGTACAATGCTTCGGTTTATAGAGATGAGAATGGCAAGGTTATCGGTGTCTTTGCTGCTGCACGTGACATTACTGCGATTAAAAAGGCAGAAGAGATAATTCAGACACTAGCAAATGCTGTGGAGTCATCTGATGATGCAATTCTAACCAAGTCCCTTGATGGAGTTATTATTAGTTGGAATAAGGGAGCAGAGAAACTCTATGGGTATTTGGCCGAGGAGGTCCTGGGAAAAAACGTATCAATGCTTGAACCGGACAATACTAAAGGAGAAATAAAGAACTTAATTGAGAAGATTAAACATGGAGAAAGGGTTCAGCACTATGAAACTTTACGGATGAAAAAGGATAGAACAATAATAAATATTTCAGTTACTCTTTCTCCTGTTTTTGACACGTCTGGAAAGCTTGTGGCTATCTCTACTATCACGAGAGATATTACTGAGCGCAAAAAAGCAGAAGAAGTTATTAGATTGTCAAATCTTTATAATCGCAGTCTGATTGAAGCCAGCCTTGACCCTCTGGTAACTATTGGGCGTGATGGTAAAATTACCGATGTAAACAATGCTACAGAACAGGTTACCGGATATTCCAGAAATGACTTGATTGGAACCGATTTTTCAGATTACTTTACTGAGCCTGAGAAAGCCCGTGCAGGCTATCAGCAGGTGTTCAAAGATAGTGAAGTTCGTGATTATCCTCTGGAGATTCGACATAAGGACGGACATATAACTCCGGTTTTGTACAATGCTTCGGTTTATAGAGATGAAAATGGCAAGGTTATCGGTGTCTTTGCTGCTGCACGTGACATTACCGAGCGCAAACTGGCCGAAGAAGCTTTAAAAAAGGCACATGAAAATTTAGAAAAACTAGTTGAAGAGCGTACAGCAGAGCTTGAGAAAGCTTACGTCTCATTGAAAGAAAGTGAAAAAGGACTGGCTGAAGCTCAAGAAATGGCTCATATTGGGAACTGGGAATGGGATACTGAGACTGATAAAGCATACTGGTCTGAGGAAATGTATCGTATTTTCAAACGTGCCCCTCAAGAATTAGCACCATCTTATGATGAATTTTTGAGTTATATACACCCAGATGACCGGGACTATGTAGATAGTGTTCTTAAGAAAAAAGCAGCCGTAGGCGAGAAAACTCACAGTGTTGAGTACAGAATTATCCTGGCTAATGAGGAAGAGCGTACGGTCTATATGCAATCTGAAACTGCTTTTGATGAAAAAGACACTAGTGTTCGAGTGAAAGGAATAATTCAGGATATTACAGAACGTAAAAGATCAGAAGAAAAACTCCAGATACTGGCAAACGCTATGGAATCGTCAAATGATGCTATTGTAACTCTGTCCCTCAACGGTGTTATTACCAGCTGGAATAAGGCAGCGGAGCAGATTTATGGTTATTCAGCCGAAGAAATTCTTGGAGAAGACATATCAATACTTGAACCAGAAAATATCAAAGGGGAAATTAAGCAGTTTTCTGAAAAAATTAAACAGGGAAAAAAGGTCCAGCACTACGAAAGTACAAGGTTAAAAAAGGACGGCACTATAATAAATATTTCAGTTACTCTTTCTCCTATTTTTGATACTTCTGGAAAGCTTGTGGCTATCTCAGGTATTGTAAGAGATGTCACTGAGCGTATAAAGGCGGAAGAAGCGCTGCGTGAAAGTGAAGCACGTCTGCGCCAGTTTTATGAGTCAGATATGCTCGGTGTGTACTATTTTAATCTGGACGGTTCGATTACCGATGCTAATGACAAGTTACTTGAGATAGTCGGTTACACTCGAGAGGACCTGCAGGCTGGAAAAGTTAACTGGAACAAAATGACCCCGCAGCAGTACTGTTACCTTAATGAACGAACCCTTGCTGAACTGAAAACTATTGGCGAAAAAGAACCCCAGGAGAAGGAATACATCCGCAAGGACGGTTCGCATGTGCCTGTTATTGTTGGGGTAGCTACCTTCGATCAGGCGCGTAATGAGGGCATAGCCTTTGTTCTTGACATTACCGAGAAGAAAAAGGCAGAAGAAGCCTTAGAAAATTTCGAGACTGCCCGTAAAAAGGAAATTCACCATCGGATTAAGAATAATTTGCAGGTAATCTCTTCCCTTCTTGACCTTCAGGCTGACAAATTTGACAACCCAAGAGTTATCGAGGCTTTCAGGGAAAGCCAGAACCGGGTTATATCTATGGCTCTCATCCATGAGGAACTTTATAAAGGAGAGGGAACCGATACGTTAGATTTTTCGACGTATATCAGAGAATTAGCTGAAAATCTTTTTCAGACTTACAGCCTTAAAAGTAAAAACATCCACCTCTCAATGGATCTGGAAGAAAATGTGTTTCTTAATATGGATACTGGTGTTCCTTTAGGAATAATTGTCAATGAGCTTGTTTCCAATTCTCTCAAACATGCATTTCCCGGCAAAGACAAAGGAGAAATACAAATTAAACTACATAGAGAGAAAAACGGTAAGCATAAAAAGAAAGACGATAAGGCTACCAGTTTTATTCTGATTGTTTCAGACAATGGTGTAGGCATTCCTGAAAATCTTAATATTAAAAATGTTGATAGTCTTGGTATACAGCTGATAACTACTCTCGCAGATCAGTTAGATGGGAAGTTTGAACTGAAAAATAACAATGGTACAGAGTTCATTATGAGATTTACAGTAATAGATAGAAGATAATCGGCTCAAGTAGGCTTAAGTGGATAAAACATCTGGTAATAACTAGGGTTATAATGAAATTGCAGGAAAGTGGATAAAACATTTGGTAGTAATTAGGTTGTAATCTAGTAACATATGGGTTGTAAATACAATTGGATATGTGCGTTAATCACATATCCACATCGTTATTAACACACTTTTTCGGCAATTATCATTGTAGGTCTACTAAGTAGAATCACTCTTTTTTAAAGGTTTGTTCCCTTCCCGGACCTACTGAAATATAGTTAACCGGTACTTTCATCAGTTCTTCCAGTCTTTTGACATAATTTCTGGCATTTTCCGGAAGTTCCTCGAAGGCTTTTACTTCTGTGAGGTCGTTTTTCCACCCAGGAAGGTCTTCGTAAACAGGCATGCACTCGGCAAGATCTTCTGTAAGTTCAGGAGGATAATCCAGATTTTCTCCCTTGAAAGTATAGCCAGTACAAATCCTGATAGGGTTAAGGCCTGAGAGTACGTCCAGTTTGGTCAGGGAAATCTCGGTATATCCGTTAAGAGCAATGGCTTTTTTCAGTAGTGGCAGGTCGAACCATCCGCACCTTCTGCCCCTGCCGGTAACAGTTCCAAATTCTCCTCCGGCTTTCTGTAGTTTTTCCCCGAGTTCTCCTGTAAGTTCTGTAGGAAGCGGGCCTTCACCGACTCTGGTGATATAAGCTTTTACTATAGCGATTACGTTGTTTACTCTTGTAGGACCAACTCCAAGGTTGGCACAGGCAGAGCCTGCAACTGTAGAAGAAGAAGTTACGAATTTCTGGGTTCCATGTATAACATCAAGATGTGTGCCCTGGGCAGCTTCAGCCATTACATGTTTTCCTTCATCAAGAGCTTTGTTGATTTCCCTGGAGACGTCTGTTATATAAGGGGCAAACTGTTTGCCCAGTTCAAGGTATCTTTCGATTAGTATAGGATCTCTGACTACTTTTGGATCTCCCCCCAGTGCTACTATTTCCTTTTCCTTCTGAGGGGCAAGTTCCTCAAGTCTTGCAAGAAAACGTTCCTGATCTACAAGCTCAGCCATGCGGAATTCGTCCCTTGCTACTTTATCAATATAAGCATAGCCTATTCCGCGTTTTGTGGTTCCTATTTTTTCTACCCTTGATTCTTCCCTTAGTCCGTCCATTTCAATGTGGTAAGGCATGATGATGCTGGTCTTCGCATCGACTCCAAGCTTTTTGGAATCTACCTTTATACCGTGTTTTTCAAACATCGCGATTTCTTCGGCAAGAACCTCAGGATTCAGGACAACCCCAGGCCCGATAAGAACTCTGGCATTAAGTAAAATACCTGAAGGGATAAGGTGTAATTTGTAAACCTCGTCTCCTACTCTGACTGTATGGCCTGCGTTGTTCCCTCCCTGGAAGCGGGCAACAATGTCGTAATCTTTCGCCAGAAGGTCAACAATTTTGCCTTTTCCCTCGTCACCGAACTGCGCACCTGTGATTATCGTAAACATAAAGCCCTGATTCGAGCTTAACTATTAATAACTTTTTGTTTCCCGCGTTCCGTCACCCGCGTTCCGTCACCCGAGTCCCGTCTCGGGAGGACGGTTCCGTTTCGCTCACTTCGCTCGCTCAAGCGGATTAATTTATGAACAAAGAAGTTTCACTTCCCGCGTTCCGTCACCCGAGTCCCGTCTCGGGAGGACGGTTCCGTTTCGCTCACTTCGCTCGCTCAAGCGGATTAATTTATGAACAAAGAAGTTTCACTTCCCGCGTTCCGTCACCCGAGTCCCGTCTCGGGAGGACGGTTCCGTTTCGCTCACTTCGCTCGCTCAAGAGGGCTGAATTATAATGAAAATACTAGACTGAGTCAAGAAATTTGACTTATATGTAAGAAATATTGCATTGTCTACGCACTTAGGAGGGCTGGTTAACCAGAGTTGTCCTGGGTTATGTAGCGCAAGTCTTTTTAATAGTGTTTAATCGCTCCTTTTCGACGGAAAGCTTGACTAAAGGTCCTTTCCTGCGTGATCAAGCAGTTCAACGCAAGCTATTTAAAAACGTTGGATTGCGACCTGATAGGAAAGAAGGCAGTAAGATTTAGAAGAAGGAGGATCTGAGGATAAACAGGCTGAGAAGCATGAGTATTATTGCAAGGATTGCAGCGGTTTTTGCACTTTCTTTATCGCTTCCGAATATAATTGGGATCGGGCCGAGCATGATTACTCCTCCTGTTTTGATTTCGGATTCGACTTTTTTTTCGGAGGGATTTTCATGGAGAGGGCTCTCAGAGTTTGAAGTGCGCTCAAAATGGGGTTCTCTTCCGGATGTGTATGTTTTGTTTGAGTAGCTCTGCGTTGACCTGGATTCCTGGTACAGGCTTAAGGCTATGCCAATCATAATTAGCAGAAACCCTATAAGTATTGTGAGAATTCCAATTGAAAAAAGCATGCTTCCATCAGTCAACGTTTTGTTTTCCATAGGAACAAATAGAGTATGGAGATTATTAATCCAAGTCCCAGCATATTTGTTGTTATTTCAGGAGATGAGCCAAAAACTATCGGGATTGGACCGATCATTATCAGTCCGCCGATCTGGCTATTTGCAGGATGCTGTATAATGGCAAGAACTGTGCCCAGTAATAATATAATGAAACCAATAAATATGACTGTTGTGCCTACTCTTAGAAAATCCTGAGATGTACGCATGTGGAATGATATAGTGCTTTTATTATTAAATATATCTCTCTAACTTTTTGGATCCGTAGTTTGTTCGTTCTTAAAGGTTTTGCAAAGAGAATGTCATTTTCCTGTAAGTTTTTTCTCTCAAGTTGGGAAAATGGTTATATCCTGGTCCTTCTCAGTAAGGATTAGAGCTAGTTAAAAATCTGACTTAAAGATCTAACTTAAAGACTATTAAGGATCTAACTTAAAGATCTAACTTAAAGATCTAACTTAAAGAGCTAAAATAAATAATATAGTTGAAGAGTTAATTTGAAAAGTTAAGTTAGAAGCTTAGTTTTTTCTAAGTTTTCTGCCTGACTACTTTCCTGAATAGTTTACTGGAATCTGGAAATGCGACAGCATGTATAATATAGAAAAAAGAAATATGAAGACTAAATAAAATACAAATATTGACAAATCTCAAGTGAGTGTCCGAAAGCAATTTAATTAAAGAATTGAATAGGTCCTTAATCGGGATGTTATTATACAGGCAGTCGGGATATAAAAGTGGTTACAGGTCTTGCAGGAACTTATATATACCCTTTTTATATTTATGTATATATTTAATTTCAAACATTTTAACATTCACTTTGAAAAGTAAGAGTACCTTTTAAATGCCATTTCACCCTTTGATCATTGTGAATCATAGTATAACGGGAGATTTTATGAAGCGAATTCTTGATTTCCCAGTTTCCCAGGCTTTGCTTCTTGCTTTAATTCTTGTAAAAGCCAGGACAAAACATGATCATCCTGAGATAAACTATATAGGTAAATAGTCTCTCCGAAAAATAATGCTTAAAGCTTAAACGAGTAGCTGGACTGGGTCACTATTGGTCATGACCAGTTAACTTTCATGGACCTGCACTATAAGATCCAGCAGGTCAGTTGATCTTCAGATCAATTTATTGTAAATCAACAATTCCTGAGTGAACTAACCATTAGATCATATAGAGACTTTATAAAGAGACTGTATAAATTTAATTTCACGCGATAAAAAAGGTGGTTTCAAGTGTCAGAAGACAGTTCAATAAGATCTTCTCTGGAAGATATCAAAACAAGGGTAGAATTCCAGCTAGAGAGCGGGAAGATCAATACTGAAGATGTGAGATCTCTCTTAACCGAAATAGAAATCATGAGAGTCCAGAACGAGAACATGAAGGCTCGGCTCCTTGAAGCGAGTGTGGCAACAGGCAGGCACCTTCAGGAAATTAATAAATTAAAAGCTCATCTGGAACAGCTTACCGAGCCTCCTCTCTTTATTGCAACTATTCTTGAGGTAAACGGAGAAATCGCACTTATAAGACAGCACGGAAATAACCAGGAGGTTCTTACCCAGATTCCTGAAGAGTGCATCGGAAAGATTGAACCCGGCATGAGAGTTGCGGTAAACGGGGCATATTCAATTATCTCCGTAGTCAGCAGGGCAGCCGATGTACGGGCTCAGGTAATGGAACTCATTAACTCTCCAGGAGTGGACTACAGCATGATTGGTGGGCTGAGTGATGTGCTTCAGGAAGTCCGGGAAAGTGTTGAACTGCCACTTACTGAGCCCGAACTTTTCGAAGATATCGGAATCGAACCCCCTTCAGGTGTCCTGCTCCACGGAGCTCCAGGCACGGGTAAGACCCTTATTGCAAAGGCTATAGCTTCTCATGCAAAAGCAACCTTCATTCGAATGTCAGGATCTGACCTGGTTCAGAAATTCGTGGGTGAAGGCTCAAGGCTTGTAAAAGATATTTTCCAACTTGCTAGAGATAAGTCCCCAAGCATTCTCTTCATAGACGAAATCGATGCTGTCGGCAGCATGAGGACCTATGACGGAACAAGCGGTTCGGCTGAGGTCAACAGGACTATGCTTCAACTACTTGCGGAAATGGACGGTTTTGATCCAAAAGGCAATGTAAAGGTCGTTGCTGCAACCAACAGGATTGACCTGCTTGATCCTGCTCTCCTCAGGCCTGGCAGGTTTGATCGGTCTATCGAAGTCCCGCTTCCTGATGAGAAAGGAAGGGCTGAAATTCTTAAAATTCACACTCGCAAGATGAACCTTGCAGATGATGTGGACTTTGAGAAGCTGGCAAAAGTCATGACAGGTATGAGCGGAGCAGAAATCAGTGTTATCGTCAAAGAAGCCGGAATTTTTGTACTGCGCAGGCGCGGTAAGCAGATTACAATGGCCGACTTCCTGAAAGCACACGAAAAGGTCGTAAACACTGAGGAGCCCACAATTCCCCAGGCTATGTTCGTATAAAGCTGTCCTGACAGCCAAATCTACAGTTAAATCGGTAGTTAAATGAGGAACTGGAACAGGATTGTTCTTCAAGTTAAAAACAAGCTTATGGGAAAAAGAAAAGGTTAAGGAATTTTTTCCTAAGCTTGCCGGATTGACAACACTCTTCCGGCAGTTCTTCCATTTTTTTAAAAATCAGACGAAAGATTTATATTTTATAAATTACTTGAAGATATGCTGCCTGAGAGGCAAAGCATAACTAGATAACAAGCTGCTCCGATAGTGTAGCTCGGCCAATCATTCAGGACTCTCACTCCTGCGACTGGGGTTCAAATCCCCATCGGAGCATTTTTTACAGCTTTTTTTACAACTTTTTTCATAATAGTGTCCTTTTTAACGGTATACTTTGTTTTGCAGTTTCTGGGCTTGTTCCAAAGGTATTTCTATTTTCAAATAGAGCTAATCCCAAGAATCTAAACTTCATCTCTGAATCTTAAATTCCAGAGAGCAAGTTAAGTTTTCAAACATGGGAATAGTTCTGAAATTTTATTACTTCTAAGTATAATTTGGTTTTAGGACGAGCTCATAGATAAAAGTTTCAGAATTCTTTTTCCGTGATATGAAATTCATTGATCATTCTTTATTCGATATTTGGAAAAGCTATTTTGAATTATGGGATAAGCTTGCTCTCAAAAAATAGCAAGTCATGAATTGATTACAGATAGAGCCTATCCCAAAACCTTGAATTTTGAATAATTGCTCTAATTTCTAAATATGAAAATGGTATAATAGATTTGGAAATGAAATTGGTTTTGGGATGAGCTCATAGATAGAGTAGGAATATTAACTAATTTGTTTTTAATATTTTTATGAAAATAGTCTTTACAGAAACTATGCTTTCTACCCTGACTCCATAGGTTTTAAACATATTGTCAATCCATGTTGAAAGCATTTTGGCGAAAGTAAAGCCAAGATCATGGGTTATTATCAGTTTATAATGGCTGCTGCAATCTGTGTAATCTATAGTATCAACCAGTTTAGTTATCTTAAGGTTGACAACCAGTCCATTTACAACTTCTTTTAGACTACATTCTTCAAAAGACTTCTGAAAGTAAAGTTCTATCGTGTATTCCATGATTTTATTTCGGATAAAAAGTTCACTTAACAGTTCGATATTTGCGGTCTCTGTTAGCGTTTTAAAGGTAGTTTTTTCAATGATGACCAATGATCTTGCCCGTCTGAGGCGCATCCAATACTTCTCTTCCAAGGTTAATTCCGGAATCTGCCTTGAGCTGTTTTCCAGACTTTCCAATGCGAGTTCTAAAGCTCTTTGCTGTGTTTCATATTTTTCAGCTTGCTTTTTTAATAATTCCCAGTGTTTCTGTGAGATTGTAGTAGAAATTCGGTGTGTTTTCAAAATCTTTCACCCGAATTCCAGACATCTTATTTAATTCTTTAATATTTCAATACGGATATAATATATATGCACACGTTGTGCACACATTATCTGGATAACTTATTTTTCTGTGAGTATTTTATTTTAGCTCAGTTTCCAATAAACACTTACAGTGAGACTGAACTTGTACATTTTTCAGCCGGTATCTTACGAATTATGCGCACTATGCACATACGTTATCTGGATTACCTATTTTTGCCTGTGTATTCTATTCTAGCTTAATTCACAGTAAAAAATTGCTGTGAAATTACAACAGTGGATGTAAAATTTTTGGTGTTTATCATGAAGGCAACAGAGTTTATGGAGCAGATTAAAGGGGATGCCAGTATTTGCATTGCAGTCCTTGATGGTCCGGTCGACCTAACTCATCCATGTTTCGACAAAGCTAAAATAACCCAGTTAGAAACTTTAGTTTCAGGCGTTGCCGAGAATGGACCAGCTGCACATCACGGAACTCACATTGCCAGCTTAATTTTTGGCCAGCGTGATGGTCCGATCCACGGTATTTCTCCAGGCTGTCGTGGACTCATTATTCCTGTTTTTGCGGATAGGCCTAATGATTCAATTAGTCCCTGTTCGCAAATTGATCTCGCTCACGCCATCATACAAGCCGTTGAACAAGGAGCACATGTCATAAACATCAGTGGCGGTGAACTGGTTTCCTCCAGTGAACCTCACCCTCTACTTGATAAGGCTGTTCGTTTCTGCGCTGAAAACAATGTTTTAATCGTCGCAGCTGCGGGAAATGACGGATGTCAATGTCTCCATGTGCCAGCCTCTATTTCCTCGACCCTTGCGGTAGGGGCAATGGATGCCCAGGGACTGCCACTCGATTTTAGTAATTGGGGGCAGGCATACCAAAATAATGGTATTCTCGCACTTGGTGATAAATTACTGGGAGCTGTGCCTGGCGGGGGTGTCACTACCAGAAGTGGTACCAGCTTTGCCACTCCTATCGTTTCTGGTATTGTTGCTTTGTTATTGAGCATCCAGATACAAAGGGGAGAAAAACCTGATCCCCATGCTGTGAAGGAAGCAATTCTTCAGAGTGTTCACCCCTGTTTCCCTTCCAAAGGTTTAGACTGTTCTCGCTATCTAAAGGGCCGTCTCAACATTGGAGGAGCATATAACCTTGTCACAAAAAAACAGCAGGTTGTGACTGACCGTAATAGTTTGGCGCAACAAGTTAGGGGGAATGTAAGCAAAGAGCTGGTGGGAATTCCTAAAAAACTTTCCTTTCTTGGCGTGCAGAATGCGGAATTTACAACACTTAGTCCAGAGATAGCAGCGACCTCTACTCAAAGTTCTATCTTGGCCGCGATGAAAGCTCTGGAAAATCCTGATTCTATTGAGCTACAATCGATAGATAAGAAATATAAACAGATGAAAAATCAGATACAGGAGAATAATATGACTGAACATATAGAAGGAACATGCGGTTGTCCAAAAAAGAAGATGGAAGAAACGAACGAAATTAACGAGCAGACAAATGGTGTTACTGTGTCCCAGATTCTTGCAGCTGAAGTACAGTCAGCAGAATCAACGATGACAGACCATGAGGCAGTTACGCAGTCTGTCATACCTGCGCAAGCCCCTCTTACGAGATCTGCGAGCAGGCAGTCCCTCGTATATGCTCTTGGCACACCTGGTTACGACTTCGGGAGTGAAGCGCGACGAGATGCTTTTATCCAGAGTGTAGAGTCAGATGAGCCTGGAAAACCGCCAGTCCCATTTGAGACTAAACTGTTGAAACTCTTGAAGACAAATCCCGAGTATTCTGAATCACTTATATGGACTCTCGATATTGAAGGTACCCCTGCTTATGCAATCCGCCCTATAGGCAGTTTTGCCTCGGCAACATACAAGCAATTATTCGAATTTCTGCGGGATTATAAAGAAATCGATGAAAACATAAATATTGAGAGGGTTTCGATTCCAGGAGTCATTGACGGAAATATAAAGCTCCTTTCGGGCCAGATAGTTCCAGTTATTATACCGGAAATGCGGGGAATGTACGGTTGGAATAAAGAAGAACTGATAAGTCAAATATTAAAGAGTCTGGAGTCTGAGAATGTCAATACGGAGGAAGTAAAAAGAGAAATTTCTGACTTTTTGGATCGGGTTTATTACGAGTGTATGAATCTGGGTCGGGTTTCATCAGATAGGGCAATGAACTTTGCTGGGACAAATGCATACCAGGCGTTGATCGTTTTTAGTGAAGTAATTCTGAATGATCAGGTGCTGGATAAAATTGAGACTGAACGAAGCCCTGTCTGCCGGCCTGATTCTGATTGTTGGGATGTAAAGCTGACGTTCTTCAATCCTAAAAAACGTGAAACAGAAGCCAGAAGGGTGTTTCGTTATACCATCGATGTGAGTGACGTGGTGCCTGTTACGGTTGGAGAAGTACGGTCTTGGTATGTGTACTAAGACTGAATTATTTTGACTTGCCACCCTAGGATTTCGTCACCTAGGGTGGCACCCACTCTATGTTCACAATCTTTGTCACTATGACGAGGATGGTGATAATAAGCATGGGTAATTTGTTTCAAATTGTCACCTGTGTGGTGACAGAATAGCTCCCATTACGGGAAATGAACAAAGAGATATATGGAGAAGTTATTATGAAATTACCAAAACAAGCAAAACCTGTTGTAAGAAATGTCAGCACAGCGAAAATAGAGGCCGGACTCTGTCAATCCGGTCTTTGTGAAACGGGTTGTAACCTGATTCCAAATGACACTGCAAAGAAAGTCTGCCTGGCAGCATGTCCAGTGGCAGGCAGTTTAGCAAGCAAAATTCCGGTGTTCGGCGGACTATTGGGCGGCATACTATAAGGAGGAAATGTTATGAGAGTGCCAAAACAAGCAAAACCTGTTATAAGAAATACCAGTATGGCAAAGATTGAGTCTGGACTCTGTCAATCCGGTCTTTGCGAAACGGGTTGTAACCTTATTCCAAATGACACTGCAAAGAAAGTCTGCCTGGCAGCATG
Organism: Methanosarcina barkeri 3; assembly: GCF_000970305.1. GTDB lineage: Archaea > Halobacteriota > Methanosarcinia > Methanosarcinales > Methanosarcinaceae > Methanosarcina > Methanosarcina barkeri_A. Next base: position 3,844,437 of record NZ_CP009517.1, on the reverse strand, counting down.
TCCAGTGGCAGGCGGTTTAACAGGTATGATTCCGGGAGTAGGCGGGCTAATAAGTCACCTGTTTTAATAACGAGAAAGATAGTGAAACAGGAACCGAAGCCAAAATCGGTCAAATTGAACATTTCCAAGCGAGTGTGGCCTAATTAACAATATCATAATGCCACATAGCATTTAATGTCGAATGTTTGTGTAAGCAGTTTGTTCGGGTGTAATGTAATTGGGACTTACTGCCACAACATTCAAAAAACAACGCGATAGGATAGCTGCAATCGTTATGGTTGCAAGCTATCCCTTTATAATTTATAGTAGGTATTAAAAACCAGAAATAAGGAGGAAATGTTATAAGCGTACCGATATAGGCAAAACCTGTTGTGAGAAATGTCAGCACAGCAAGAAGTGTCAGCACAGCAAGAATCGAAACAGGAATCAGTCAATCTGATAATTGCCAGGATAATTGCAAAAAACTGCGAGGAGCTACAAGGGACTTGTGCTTTAAGATGTGTGAAGTTTACACGGTTGGATCATAAAATAAAAATGCTTTCAACCTTTAGCTATAAAAGCATCTTTTTAATTACCAGGTCTCTAATGCTTGATTTTGTGTTTCGATGTTGTAAGTTCCAGATTTGTTAAGTGTGTACGTAGCGACTACCTAATTGCTTGCACGTTGAATTAGCTAAAACGGCTTCTCAAAGTTGACTGCACTTGCAACTGATCCAACGTGCAAGCAGAATGAGCGATAGAAGTTCGTTCTTTTTAGCATGGATATTCACTGCTGATTATTTGGTAGATAAAATAAAATTGGCTGATTAGAGGTAACGGATAGCTACAATCTGTCTGATTGCAAGCCATTCCCGAACACTTACTTTTTGGTATCTCAAAATACGGTTTTCTGAGAGTATCATATGTTAAAATTAAGGAGAAAATTGTTATACCAACACATTTAAAATGTGTTCTGAAAAAAATCAGCATGGCGAAAACAGGGGTGGGGTTCGATCATTCTGATGAGCTGTATGTCTATTGATACTGGCATATGTGTTTATGCGGCAAATAATATCATTTATGACGAGATATTAAATGCAATAATCCAAAAAACTGGGGACTATCTCTCATAATCAATCCCAGCAATCCAGACTCATCTACCAGGTTCTGTTTCTATTATCCATCGTGACAAAATCAGCCAGAATTGCTTACTCTGTATAATATTTTATGTTTCAAGCGCAGTGTCGGAGACTGGACAGACTTTGAAATAAGATGCGCTGAGCTGAGACTTATTAGACTATGTCTTCTTTAGGGGCAGTTGAATGGAAGATGAAGCAAACTCGTATGAGCAAAAGGTGGGGAAAATGGAAAATATCAATATTTGCGCTATTTATATGATAGGCATTCTTGCATGGATTTCACTCTGGATTTGCAGCGGGGCAATGAAATCACTTAAAGTGATTAAAACATTATGGGTACCGTTTTGTTTATGCATTCTATTTATGCTGGCAAATGGACTTATTATAGTATGTAATCTTTCTGTGGGAGAAGTGGAATTGGAAGAGAGTCTTTTCAACTTTTTAGAAAATCGTTCCCAATTAGCATTGGAAGTATCTGCCAGCTTATTAGTAGTGGCCACAATTATATATGGTGTAAGTAGCGAAAAATATCCTGCTCTTTTCATTCGTTTAGAAACGCTGTCCTTTGTATGTCTGATCGGCTTCATGGCACCGGTAATGTGGATACCTGTCAATCAGCCTTATTGGTTAATGATATTGAGACATGCTCAAACAGTTCCGTATTTGATGGGAATTTTTTTGTGTGTGTCAGGAATTATGGTTCTTCTCAATGACATTTCCGAAATAGCTGAAAATGCAAGTTTTTCCAACCGGAAAGATAGGGATAAAACTCGATAGTAGGTAAGTTGCTACGTAAGAGCATATGGAAAAAATGATCAAGGCTTCAGGGCAGCAACGTGTTCAGAGCCGTATAAGTAAGTTTATTTATACATGAATAATTGCATTTCTCATCTGAATTATGGAACTGAAACAACGATGATCAGGAATATGCGAGATACTTCATATATCGAAAAAAAGCTTCGCGGCTACCTTTACGGTACTGCCTGCGCAGATGCTCTCGGCCGCCCTGTAGAACTCCTTACCCTTGACCAAATAAAAGAGAAGTATGGCGAACATGGGATTCTTGAGTTAACTCCTGATTCTCCCTGGACCGATGATACTCAGCTAATGCTCGTTCTCGCCAGAGGTCTCCTGCGTGGAGCAGAACTCGAGCTTCCCGAGCTTATGAGCAAGATAGCAGAGGAACTTGTACTCTGGCTGGACGAGCCTGACCTGGGTGCAGGAGCGACTACAAGAGGTGCAGCCCTGAGTCTGAAGGACAGAATTCCCTGGAACAAATCCGGAATCAGCTCTAAAACCTGCGGAAGCCTTATGCGAGTTGGGATTCTCGGTTTTGTTTACCAAAACGACCCTATAAAATTGGTTAAAGTTGCTCAGGTTTCAGGCCGAATAACTCACTCTCATCCTGTTGCAGAAGCTGCATCGATTGCTGGAGCATACTCAGTGAAACTTGCCCTTGACGGAGTGGACCCTGGGGAAATGTTTGAACCGCTTCTGGAGGTAACTAAGGGAATCTCTAAGGAATTCACTCAGGCACTGGAAAATTCCTATAAAGTGGCTTATAGTGACGTCGGAGATGAAGAAGGTTTGAAGAAACTCGGACAGGGCTGGTATGCGGATGAGACTTTTGCTTTGGCATACTTCTGTATATTACGTTATCCGAACGATTATAAGAAAGCAATACAGACCGCAGTGAATATAACCGGAGACTCTGATTCGGTTGCAAGCGTAGCAGGAGGCATTCTTGGGGCCAGGCTGGGAATTGATGCGATACCTGTTTCCTGGACTGAAGCACTTAAGGAGAAAGAAAAAATAGGGGAAATAGTGGAGCCTCTGCTTGAAAAGTATTTTCAGCTTTCAGGAAGCAAATTGAGGTCTTGAATTTATATTGAGGTTTTGAATTTATATTGAAGTTTTGAATTTATATTGAGGTCTTTAAATGGATTTTTCCGAAAAAAATAGGTATCTCGAGAAAAGTGTTTACTCTGAAAAAAATAATTATTCTAAAAACAATGATTATTCTAAAAATAATGATTATTCCGAAAAAGATCTTTTTTCCGGAAAAGGTGTCTACTGTTTGATATTTGAAAATAGTGCCTGCAAGCTTGAGATCGGTAAAAAAGGGGAGTTCTCTTTCAGTCCAGGGTTTCATATCTATGTGGGATCGGCTCTGGGGTCAGGAGGGCTTAAAAGAGTACAGAGGCATATCAATCTTTCCCGGAAACGAGACCGAAATCCCAAATGGCATGTGGATTATCTTCATCTTAGTCCTGCTTTCAGGCTGGTTTCAGCAGTTTATGCTTTTACTTCTGAGCGGTTTGAGTGTGCACTTGCCAGTAGAATAGGAGGAGATTCGGTGTATGGCTTCGGGTGCACGGATTGTACATGCAGTTCTCATCTATTTTATAGAATTAAAAATCCTCTTTCAGAGGTTACTGAAGCTTTTGAAGCCCTTGGACTTTCTGCCCTTGTACTGGAACTTTAATCTCTTTCTCCTGCGCTGGAATTCTCACTCTATCTCTTCCATCTCTTTTTCTCGGTAATGGCAGGAAAGCTTAAGGTAAAGTAGGATTTATTATATTCTCAAAAAAATATGGTTGTTTAATCAGGGGATGTCCAATGGAACAATTCTCTTTTATTGCCTGCATGCCTGATATACCCGGAGCATTGCACAGGGCAGCCGAAATTATTACACGGTACAAGGGAAACATTAACAGGATTCAGTATGACCGCAGGATAGATACACATACAGTTTTCTTTGAAGTAACTGCTGTTCCGCAGGCTTATGAAAAGATTCGTGAAGAACTGGAGAAAATAGGCTATCTCCAGACTTCCTTTCAGCCTGTGGCTTTCGTAAAGTTCCATATCTATCTTCCGAACTGCCCTGGCGCTTTGTTTGACCTCCTGAACTATATCACTTCATCGAAATCAAACATTACTTTTCTTGATTTTGATGATCGGGGAAAGCATCCTGAAAGGCTTGTCGTAGGTCTTCACATTGAGAACCCTAATACGACAGATTCCCTCCTGAATCAGCTTAAGTCCAGATACAGGCTAGACATTTTAGAGTATGATACTACTGGGGAGAAACTTGATGATACGGTATTTTATCTCAGGCTTGCCCAGAAGCTCAGGTCGTTTATAGGGACTACTGAAGATGATTTTTTGATGAGGTTCCTGCATGACATTAATCATATTACTCAGGAACTCTCAAACCTTCAGAAAGATCCGATTGAGGTTTTTGAGAATATTCTAAAAGTCGGGGATTGCCTTAACCGGACTTCAGGAAACAATTTTTATGCCGATGTGCAGAGGGTCAGAATAAAGGATGATATCGAACTTTTCTGTTTTCAACCTCCATGCGGGGGAAATATCTATCTTTTTGATACTCCCTACGAAAGGGTCATGATTGACACAGGGTATGGAATTTACTACCAGGACATCGTGAATATGCTCCAGTACTACGGGCTTGGAGATTTAAGCCGGCTTAAAAGGATTTACATTACTCATGCCGATGCCGACCATTGTGGAGCTGCCGGTTTTTTTTCCTCACCTTCTTATCTCAACCGTGAAACTTTTTTGATCACGCGAGAAACCAGCAGAGCCTATGGGTCAAGCCATCAGGACTGCATTCTGGAAGAGGTCTATACCAAGATAATTAACCTTTTTTCCAGGTTTACTCCCCCTACAAACACGGTTCTCTTTCCCGAAATTCCTCTCTCAAACGAAAAAATAGAAAAATGGGGTGAATTTCCTGTTATTTCCCGATTTCGAATCGGTGATATGGAATTTGAAGCCCTTGAAGGGATGGGAGGGCACATGCATGGAGAGGTCTTCTATCTTTGTCCTGAGGAGGGATTGCTCTTTCCTGAAGATGCAGTGATCAATTTCAAAAGCCTGGGCCCTGATAGAACAGCATATAATGTTCTGGCTGATTATCTCATGACGTCAGTGAATGTTGACAGCAAACTTGCGCAAGAAGAACGACAGGCCCTTCTTTCCCTCATTTCCAAGATTAATGAACAGCTCGCCGGGAAAAACAAAAAATGCCTTATCTGCTGTGGACACGGTTCTATATCCGTACTGGATAACGGAAAACTTGTCGAATATGTGGGTTCGGAGAGATATGTTGCAGGACAAAAAATGCATATCTAACTGAAATTTGTGAAAATTTCAATAAAAATAATCCAAAATAAATCTAAATCAAGTATCACTTAAAAAGTTAAAATTAAAAAGGCCAGGGCTCTTCAGCCCAAAGGTTTACAGCCCAAAGGTTTACAGCCCAAAGGTTTACAGCCCAAAGGTTTACAGCCCAAAGGTTTACAGCCCAAAGGTTTACAGCCCAAAGGTTTACAGCCCAAAGGTTTACAGCCCAAATATCTATTTTTCGTTATTTTTTTCTGTAAGGGTCCTTTCGGATTTCTCTAACTTTATACACTCAATCATTATAATCGATCGGGGGTAAATCCGATCTATTTTATCTCCAAAACCAATGTGAATATCCAAAATTAATGTAATCCAAAGTTAACGTAAAAAATTTGTAAAGAGTATTGGCAATGATACTTCTGAAAGAATTGGTTTACTCTCCTCCTCTCCCTCCGAATCCCTGGCTGCTTCCTCCATGTGAGGGTCCGCCTTCTCCGGTTTTACCAACTCCGGTTCCACCAAATGACTGGCTTTTTCCCCCACCCCCTTCACCAACCATTTGGCTGGCTGCGTCTATCGCTTGCATGAGAGAATCAGCGGACTTGTATTCTTCGTCAGGAATCATTTCTATCTGTTCAATTATATTTTTAGAAACATTTTGTTTTCTGACATGCTCTAAAACTTGTTCTTTTCTAATCGGAAACTGTAGATTCGATAATATATTCTGCATACTGCTGGTACTTGCTCTCATACCTTTCACCTTCCCCATCTTTATGGATTTACCCCCAAATTAAACAATTATATTAATCGTATAAATAAATACTTAGTTATATATTTTGAAAGTAGCTTTCCTGCAGCTGAAAATTCTTTTCAAGAATGATATTACTCTGTCGTATAAAGAGTGATATTACTCTGTCTTATAAATACTGTAAAAATCAGGTATGAAAAGTTTCGGAAAACGTTAAGTAAATAGATGCGAGGGGTGCGATTCGAACGCACGAATTCCTACGAAAATGGGTCCTAAGCCCATCGCCTTTGACCTGGCTGGGCAACCCTCGCACTAATGTTTGATTTCACTATCTCGTTTAATATGTTTTTAATTAAATATAAAACAGGAAAAAGAGCAGTTCAGATCTTCTTATTAGGAAATGATTAAATGCGCCGACCGGGATTCGAACCCGGGTTTTGGGCTTGGAAGGCCCAAGTCATAGCCGCTAGACCATCAACGCAAACTGCAACACATCTAGAGGTATTTGTGATATATATTCTTTTCGCTGCTAGAGTCTCATCTCTTGCGGACGGAGTCCTTTTAGCTAGCCTTTCTCGCTTAAGAGGGCTAACTATGGCAAGAAAGGCCATATTTTCAATGAGCTCAGGAAGAATGATTTACTCAAAATTTTGTTTTAGATTATGTCGCGGGCCTGTTTATAGCCTTTTTTGAAAAGGCTTGACCGCAACCCTTTTCAAAAAAGGTTTGACCGCAACCCTTTTCAAAAAAGGCTTGACCGAAAACTCTAGTACCGTTGAGTTTTAAATCTTATCCCCAAACCCTATAGGCGTGATCACAAGCCTTTTTAAAAAAGGCTTAAGCGCAAACTTTTTTAAAAAAAGTTTGATCAAAAATCCCTAGTAACAGTGTGATCACAAGCCTTTCAAAAAAAGGCTTGACGGCATACCTTTTCAGAAAATCTTTTATCGAAAACGAGATGATGTTTATGTTTTAGAACTTACCCCCAAACCCTATAGGCGTGATAAACCGGCGCAACGGTTTCGGGTCAACGGTTTCGGGTCAACGGTTTCGGGTCAACGGTTTCGGGTCAACGGTTTCGGGTCAACAGTTATGTTCAAGGGAGTTGAACTTTAATTAAGATACTGAGCTAAGAGAGTTGATTTGGGGTAAAGTGTTGTTTTTCTACTTACTGGAGAATGCAATATTGGATAAGGAATGTTACTTTACATCCATATCAGGTCAATTATCTCGAAACTTATGTCTTTTTTTATTTATTTCCGCTACTATATTTTATCAGCTTCCGCATTTGAGGAATTTTTACTAACTTTCCTATACATGCATTTTTTTGATTATAACTACCTGACGCGCTAAGTACAGGTATTTGTTTGAAGTTGTCCGATAGAGAAGTTAAAACCAGATATTAATATACAATCTGTCGAACCTGTATACAAATTTCTCATTTATGACATTTATCAATTATATATCTTAATTTTATACAGCTAGTTTTATCTTATTGTCAACCTTTAATTTGCGAGGGAGGATTTTTTCTTACACATATATTTAAGAATATATTGTAAAAAATACACCCCCCAATAGTGACATTTTATTACTCTGTTAAAACCGGATTTTTATTGAACTTCTTATTTTTTTATTAATTTTTTTTAATAAAAACACCTTTTTCCTGTACTTTCTTTTTAAATATTATTATTTAAAATTTAGAGGGATGTATCGTTTTAAATGTATTAGTAATTTTATCCTGATACAGGGTAAACAAACACTGTTATATTGTACTGTTTGAGGCAAATATCCAGTTTTTCTGACCTTTTACCCTTTATTTTATTTTTAATTTATTATCTTATTGTTTTGTCTTTTACTTCTTTTAATTTATTATCTTATTGTTTTGTCCTTTACTTTTTTAATCTATTATCTTATCGCTTTTTCTTTGATTTCCTAAATTCTTTACTTCTAGCCCGTTATTCTGGAATCTCAGTCAATCTGTTTCCCATAATTTGCATGTGCTGTTGTGTAACCGATAAATATTCGAGCTTAACAAAAAGTTAATGTAATGATCGTGTTATACGGAGTCTTAACGAATACAAAAGAGAATACTGCTCGCACTTTTTCTTACTGCTGGTCTGTCCTGGCATGTGCGGTCTGGCGTGTTCTTTATACATCTATACGATATTGAGTCCTCGGATAGTCATTTTATACTAGCTTAAACTCTATCTGATCCTCAAGCTCATATCGGGTAAAGGTAAAATTCCAAATATAATTATAAAATTCCAGAAAACATTGGTAAATTCTAAATAATTATTCGACATGGAAATCTTAAGATGACCTCAAAATAACAGTGTTTTAACTAAAGGACGAAAACAATGAGAACTTGAAGATTTATCTAGAATATAAGCTTTCCTTCTAACTTTACCGAAGGAAACAGTAAGTATTTACGAAACTATGTTTCGGAACTTAAGTTGAGGTAAATAAGATCATTACCGAATGCCCGCCCAAGTACACGGAGTAATATTGATGAATATTGAAGAGTGGGAAGAGTACAGATATGTTGAATCAGGAATAAGTAACTTCATTGCTCAAATGAACGAGTCCAGCCTAAAAAAAATGGTAGAACATGTCTGTAACACCGGAGGAAAACGAGTCAGGCCAATTATCCTCCTTCTCTCCAGTGAAATCTGTTCAGGCTCGTATCATCAGAGTCTCAATGCAGCTCTTGCTATTGAAATAATGCACTCGGCTTCCCTCATCCATGATGACCTGCTGGATCAGGGGCTTGTTAGAAGAAACTTGCCTTCAGCCCCTGAAAAATTTGGCCCTTCCAGGGCTCTTCTTTGTGGCGATTATCTGATTGCAAAATGCTTTGAGTTTATTTCTCCTTATGGAGAAAAAGTGGTCAGAGATTTTGGAAAAGCCGGGATGGATATGGCTGAAGGAGAAGTCCTTGATTTGAAACTTGATAAGAACAATTTCGGAGAAAGCAATTACTTCGAATGCATTTATAAGAAAACTGCTTCTTTATTTGCCATAAGCGCTTCCATAGGGGCATACACTGGAGGAGCTGATGAAGCCCTGGCAGAGCGTTTTAATTTCTTTGGAAATTGCCTGGGAACTGCATACCAGATTGTTGACGATATTCTTGAGTTTCTTGAAGTAGTCGAAGGCAAGGAATCAAAATTCACATCCGAAACTCTGCCGCATGTGTACATGAAAAATATGTCAAAGGAAAAAGCAATAGAAAAATCTATAGATGCTGTAAAGCTGCGTGTTAATGCCGCAAAAGAGACTCTGTTGACATTCAATGAATGTCCGGCAAGGGACAAACTCTTTCAGATCACTGATTATATAACTGTCGATATGCTTGAGATTATTTAATTGCTCAGCCCTTCCTGAAAAATGAACTGCGACACTGTCAAATTTCCGATATAATATGGAAAAATAATATTGTTAATTTGTCTAACCTAATAAATTTCTACCTTCTGACAAGTCTTTTAACTTCTGCCAATAACTTTACCAGGTGTATCCATGCGAGTATATGATAGTCCAGTACTTAAGGTAAATGCCAGTACAGAAAACGAAAAAATTGTGCTTGATGTCGAAGGTCCTCTTTCCCAGCTTGCAAAACCTTTCCTCAAGCGCATAAATAATATTTTTGCGGAAGAGAAACCCATTTCAGTGGATGAAAACGAGATTATCTTCTCTACATGGATCCCACCTATTCCGGGACCTGTTTTCAGCAGGGTAATAGGTGCTGAGATTGCAGCTATCCGGAAAAAAAGGGTTCCTGATCAGTTCTCAATAGGAATTACGGCTCGTTGTCCTAACCGCTGTATTCATTGTGGAGCAGCTGATATCAAGCCAGAAAAGGAACTTACCCTGAATGAAATTTCCGGGGCTGTGGACCAGAGCCTGGATCTTGGGTCTTACCTTATTTCTTTCGATGGCGGGGAGACTATGCTTCGAGACGATCTTGTAGAGATGGTAGCCAGAGTAGATAAATCCAGGGCAATTGCTACCTGTCTCACCTCAGGTTTCAAGCTTTCCGAAGAAAAGGCAAAGGAACTTAAAGCTGCAGGGTTATATGCTTCAAGAATTAGTCTGGACAGCCCATTTGAAGCCGAACACGACCGTATCCGGGGCCGAGAAGGTGCATACAGAGATTCAATATCTGGAATCAAAAATTCAATAGCTGCCGGAATCCTTACTGATATGTTTGTGGTTGTTTCCCCTCACAATATCGATGACCTCGAAGAATTTTACAACCTTGCATTTAACCTTGGAATGCATGAGCTTTCCATCTATGAAATTATTGCAGTCGGACGCTGGCTTGAGCACGAGAATGAGGTAATAGGAGAACAGGATGTCTCAAGGCTTGAGAAATTCCAGAAAAAAATGAACTCTAAACCTGAAGGTCCCAGGGTCACCGCATTTCCGTATTTTCTGGGCCCAAGTCTTTTTGGATGTTTTGCGGGAAGACGATGGATGCATGTTGCTTCGGATGGGGAAGTAATGCCGTGTGCTTACACTCCTCTATCTTTCGGAAATATCTGTGAAGAATCCCTGGAATCTATCTGGAAGCGTATGGGTAAACATAACGCTTACAAAAAAGATAATGCCGCATATTGCATGATGCGCAACCCCGATTTCCGGGAGGAATATATTCATACGATACCCCAGGGTGCAAAGATACCTTACAGAGTTAAATAACATTTTTATGTTATTTTTTATTTTGTACTTTTAATTGTCAGTGAAGAAAACAAAAGAGTTCATGGTTTTTTATTTAAATGCTCCTGTTTTCTTTTGAGAATGATCTACTTTTATACCTAAATTTTGGATACTGTTGTCTATATACCCAGTCTATATATCTTCGAAATATCTTCGAAATTGGACCGAAGTCTGCTTTAAAAAATTAGTTTTGAATGTTTTGATTCTTCTTTAAATTGGACTTAATTTGGAAAAAAATTTCCATAGTTTTGGTCAAATAAAGTAACTTTTATTTATTGCTCAAAAAGCTCTTAAAAAGCTTTTATTTATGAAAAAAAAGGCTAAAATCCCTTATATTTCTTAATTCACGTTTAGTTTTTTAACCGATTTTAATAGAGTTTTGAATATATTCTCAAGATTTTGCTTAAATTATTCAGGTTACGCCTCACATTTTATTTTCACTACTCTATTTGGTATTTTTTTTCCAGGTTTAATTATATTGTACTGTTATTGCCTAATTATTTTTTACTGTTATATTTAATCTTTTTCATTTTGACCATATATCTTGCTATTTATACTTCAAATATTCTTAAAAATTTCTTACATCCTGGATCTATAATGATTTTTCATTACAATTGTCCTGCTCTTCTTTGATAAAACCGAAGCTGTTATATAGTTCTTTCGCAAAGGATTTGTTAACTACCTCCATTGGAGTAGGGATTTTTAATTATTAATTTATATATTAAATTTTGAGAGACGGAGATTCACATGGCTAAAAATGAAATCTTATCTGAAATAAAAAAAGCAGAGGAAAGCGCTAAATCAATGGTTGACGAAGCCATTGAAGCTAAAAACAAGCGTATCTCCGAAGCTCGGGCTGAAGCCAGGGAAATCCTGAAACAGGCCGAAATCGATGCACATAAAGCTGCACAAGACTCTTTTAAAGAGGGTGAAAAAAAGATCCTGGAGGAAAGAGATAAGATCATAAACGATGGTGAAAAAAACGCATTAGCCATGTCCCAAAAAGCTCAAGCTAACATCGACAAATCCGTCAATTACCTTGTACAGGAGTTTGAGAGGGCGGTCCTTAATGAGTAGACCTAAACAGATGACAAGGGCCGTTATTGTCGGGCACAAAAGCATTCTAAAAGAAACCATCGATGCACTGCATGATACAAATCTTTTTCACGTCGAAGACTTTGTCGAAGACGAGTCTGGTTTTAAGATCAGCAAGCCATTCAAAAACGCAGAAGAAGTCTCTAAAAAGCTTGTGAAGATCCGATCTATCGCCAATTATTTGGGGATTGAAAGCAAAAAACCGGTAGTTCAGAAATCTGACGCTGTTCTGCGTGAACTTGACTCGAAATTAAATGAACTGGACAGAACAATTTCAACTAAAACGGAATCCATTTCCCAGCTTGAAACTGAATTAAAAGATATGGAGTCCCAGAAAAGGGAAATCCTGCCTTATCTGTCCATTGATCTTGATTTCGACTATTATCGTGGCTATGAAAACCTCAAGGTTTTCGCAGGCACTTTAAAAAGTAACCTGGAAGCAAGTCAGATTTCGAGTATCACCCAAGCTTACGAACTGTACTTTGACCCTCAATCAAAAGCAGTTGTACTGTTTGTAGCTAAAAATGATGCCGACAAAGTTTACGAATTACTTCAGGGTCTTGGATTCAAAGAGCTTAGAGTTCCTGAAAGAGGTGGTGTCCCAAGCGAACTTTTAAGATCCATTGAACAGAGAGAAGCCGACGTCACCAGAAGGATCGAATCCTTGAAAGGTGAGATCGAGTCCTTGAAAGCAAGGTACGCCGATTTTATTCTTGCAAGCGACGAAGTCCTGAGTATCGAGAGTCAGAAAGCAGAGCTGCCTCTTAGAATAGCTACATCTGAAAATGCATTCATAATTGATGGATGGACCCCCACCGAAAATTATGACAAGCTTGTCAGTGTGGTTAACAATGCCACTAACGGCAAGGCATACATAACCAGCCTCGAAGTTCACCATGAGGAAGAAGATAATGCCCCTGTCGAGTACAATAACTCAAAAGTAGTGGCACCGTTGCAGCAGGTTATGGATCTGTATTCCAGACCTAAATATTTTGAAATTGATCCATCTTCAGCAATTTTCATTACCTTCCCGCTGATCTATGGAATGATTCTCGGAGACATCGGATATGCACTGATACTGGGCACAATTGCGCTGGCTATCAAAAAGGCAATGAAGTCAGATGCAGTTAGTGATCTAATGAATATTCTTATCTATTGTCAGATTTGGTCAATTATCTTTGGAATTATTTATGGTGAGTTCCTTGGATTCTCGCTTGCGAGCGCGCATACAGCGCATGGAATAACGGCAGGCTTGATTCCAGGTTGGGAAACTATTACCCTCTTCGAGAGTATTGGAGGAGAAGAATTTACTTTCCCGATTCACAGGTCTCACATGGTAATGACTATGATTGGACTAAGCGTTTTCGTCGGACTGATCCATTTAAATCTCGGGTTCCTTTTCGGTTTTTCAAACATTGCAAGGCACCATGGGATGAAACACGCTATTCTTGAAAAAGGCAGTTGGATGATTATTGAGCTTGGTGTACTTATTGCAGCTGTTGGTTATATTGGCGGTTCAGCATTGATGTATGTCGGTGCTATTGTTCTTGTTCTTGGAATTGCGATGCTCGCCATGGGTGAGGGTATCGCCGGTGTGGTCGAATTGCCGTCTCTTATGGGTAACGCTCTCTCGTATGCCCGTATTATTGCAGTCGGTCTATCTTCGATTTATATCGCAGGTACAGTCAATGATATCGCCTTTCACATGATCTGGGCTGATCATTCTAAGATCGGTTTCGCGGCAATAGCTGCAATTATCGTATTTATACTCGGACACGCTCTTAACACCGTTCTGAGTATTATCGCTCCCGGACTGCACGCACTCAGGTTGCAGTACGTAGAATTCTTTGGAAAATTCTATCAAGGCGGGGGCAGAAAATTCAACCCATTCGGATATATAAGAAAATACACGGAGGAATAAAAACATGGTAGATGGAGCAACAGCAGGTCTTTTTCTGGACGCAGCAGGAATGAAAGCACTCGGTGCAGCAATCGCAATCGCAATTACTGGGTATGCATCTGCAATAGCTGAAAAAGATATCGGTACAGCAGCAATCGGCGCAATGGCAGAAAACGAAGGATTATTCGGTAAGGGCCTGATCCTTACTGTCATTCCAGAAACCATTGTTATCTTCGGTCTCGTCGTCGCATTGCTTATCAACTCTGCTTAAATTTAAGAGCTCTTTGCTCTTAAATTTCTTAGAGCATGCTTTAGTTTTACCTGGACTTTTTTCTACAACAGGCAGACCTAAAGCGGTTATATGCTCTAAGTTCCCCTTAGGTATCGTTGCACTCTAAGCAGCTTAGAGTTTTTGCTCTAGGCTTAGAGCACTTTTTTGCTCTAAATTTATTTGGAGGTGTAAGCATGGGACTAGAGATCGTTGTAAAAGACATCCAAGAGGGTGCAAGAGCTGAGGTTTCCCGTATAAAAGCCGAAGGCGATGCAAAGGCCTCCGAGATCATAAACGAAGCTAAAGAAATACAGAAGAAGATACTCGGAGACAGCCTTGCCAAGTCGGAAGAGGACCTCCAAAATCTGCACCAGCAGATCATATCAAGTGCAAACCTGGAAGTAAAAAGAATTACGCTTAACAAACGTAAGGAACTTCTGGATAAAGCTTATAACCAAACAGTTGAAAGAATCAAGTCGATGCCGGCATCCAAAAAAGAAGAGCTGTTGAAAAATATTCTCAACAAGTATCAAGCTAGCAGTGCTAGAGTTTACTCTTCGAAGGATTCGGAAGAAACTGTCAAGAAGTTAACTTCTCTATCTTACGCTGGCAATATTGATTCTATTGGCGGAGTTGTTCTGGAAAACGAGGATGGGACAATCAGGTTAGATTTCACATATGACTCAATCCTGAAAAATGTGTATGAGCGTTCACTGAAGCAGATATCTGATCTATTATACGGGTGATGTTAGATGCGGCTTTTGGAGAGACTCTGGGGACAAAAACCCTCACGAAAATCCGATAAGAAGAAAAGTGGCACTTCTAATTATCCCTACGCTGTAACCCGTGTTCGCGCTATGAAGAGCAAGCTGCTCCCTAAAGAATCATATCCTCGCCTTCTCAACATGGGGATTGATGAAATTACTCGCTTTATCCAAGAGTCCGAATACAAAAATGACGTTGACGAACTGGCAATGAAATATAGTGGTGGCGATCTGGCAGAACACGCATTGAACAGAAATCTTGCGCTCACCTATGATAAGTTGGTAAGGATCACCTCAGGAGAATTGAATTACCTGATTGTCGCATACCTCAAAAGATATGACATCTGGAACATAAAAACACTTCTCCGTGGTAAAATTTACAACGCGTCTGTTGAAGAGATTGTCGAGTCTCTGATTGCTGCCGGGGAGTTTACTTACACTTCAATGTCAGAACTTGCAGCCAAGGCCACATATCAAGAAATAATTGAGGCCCTGAAATACTCCGAGTATTATCCCTTGCTGCAAAAGTTTGACGGAACTAACCTGGCATACATAGAAAACGAACTTGACAAGATGTATTATACAGGCTTGTTTGAAGCAATCGGAAAACCAAGATCCAAGGACCGCAAGCTCTTTGTTAAAGTTGTCAGATTGGAAGTAGATGTTAAAAATTTAATTAACCTCTTAAGGTTGAAAAAAGCAGGAGTCGCGCAGCTTGATGAAATCATGCCTCTCATGATTGAAGGCGGTCTCGAGTTAAAACCCGAGAAACTGGCGCCTCTCCCATATGAAGAGTTTGTCAATGAGCTTCAAAGGACTCAGTACTGGGACGTAATTTCAGGCGTTACGGGTTCAGATATGACTTCTTTGACTACTCTTGAAAGCAGGCTCACAAGATATTATCTTGAATCTTCAACCATTCTTTCGCACGTATCCCCGATCTCAGTTGCGCCTATTCTGGATTATATTATTCATAAAAATAATGAGGCTACTAATCTCCGGATAATCTTCAGGGGTAAAGAGACTGGCCTCAGTGATGAGTTAATCAAAGACCAGTTGGTGGTTATCTAATGGAATTAGCGGTGATCGGAAAGAGCGAGTTTGTTACAGGATTCAGACTGGCTGGTATCAGAAAGGTTTATGAAACCGCTGATACTGCGACCACTGAATCCACTGTAAGATCTGTGCTTGAAGATAAGAGTGTCGGGATTCTTGTAATGCATAATGATGACATTAGTAATCTGCCGGAAATTCTAAGAAAGAACTTAAACGAGTCTGTCCAACCTACAGTAGTAGCGCTAGGAGGTAGCGGAGCAGGCTCGAATTTAAGAGACAAAATAAAACAAGCGGTAGGTGTTGATCTGTGGAAGTAAAAGGTGAAATTTATCGTGTGGCTGGGCCTGTCGTCACCGCTATCGGCTTGGATGCAAAGATGTATGACCTTTGCAAAGTCGGTAACGAAGGGCTGATGGGCGAAGTCATCCAGATAGTAGGTGGCAAGACCATCATCCAGGTTTACGAAGAGACAGGAGGCGTCAAACCAGGTGAGCCCTGTGTAACTACAGGTATGTCTCTGGCAGTAGAGCTCGGTCCAGGCCTTCTTTCCAGTATTTATGATGGGGTTCAGAGGCCACTGCATGTCCTGCTCGAAAGGACGGGCGGTTTCATTGGCAGAGGTGTCACTGCAGACGGGCTTGACCACAAAAAAATCTGGGAATTTAAGCCCGTTGTCAAAAAAGGCGACCACGTAACCGGTGGAGATGTGATCGGTGTTGTTCAGGAAACAGTAAACATTGAACACAAGATTATGGTGCCCCCTGAAATCTCAGGTACAGTTGCTGACATCAAGAGCGGGAACTTTACTGTAATAGAGACTGTCTGTACCCTCACTGACGGAACCGAACTGCAAATGATGCACAGATGGCCAGTCAGAAAACCAAGGCCGGTAAAGAAGAAACTTACCCCAACCAGGCCCCTGGTCACAGGGCAGAGAATCCTTGACGGACTTTTCCCTGTCGCAAAGGGAGGTACTGCTGCAATTCCAGGACCTTTCGGGTCGGGTAAAACAGTTACTCAGCAGCAGCTTTCAAAGTGGAGTGATACCGAGATTGTGGTCTACATCGGCTGTGGTGAGCGTGGAAACGAGATGGCAGATGTTCTGTGGGAGTTCCCTGAACTTGAAGACCCGCAGACCGGAAGGCCACTCATGGAGCGTACCATCCTTGTCGCTAACACTTCAAACATGCCTGTGGCTGCAAGAGAAGCATCTGTGTACACGGGAATGACGCTTGCTGAGTACTACCGTGATATGGGGTATGACGTTTCCCTGATGGCAGACTCCACCTCAAGGTGGGCAGAAGCCATGAGAGAAATCTCCTCCCGTCTTGAAGAAATGCCTGGTGAAGAAGGTTACCCGGCATACCTGTCTGCAAGGCTGGCAGAATTCTACGAGCGTGCCGGAGTTGCTCAGACTCTATGTGGTGAGGAAGGCTCAATTACTGCTATTGGTGCAGTGTCCCCACCCGGTGGTGACTTCTCCGAACCTGTTACTCAGAACACTCTGCGTATCGTGAAAGTATTCTGGGCTCTGGACGCAAAGTTATCCCAGAGGCGTCACTTCCCTGCAATTAACTGGCTGAACAGCTACAGCCTGTATAAGGAAGGTCTCAATGACTGGTTCACTGAAAATGTGGCTCCTGACTATGTGCCTATGAGGGAAAGGGCAATGGATATGCTGCAGACAGAATCCGAACTGCAGGAAATCGTGCAGCTTGTCGGTTCCGATGCTCTGCCGGAAGAACAGCAGCTCCTGCTTGAAATTACCCGTATGATAAGGGAAATCTTCCTGCAGCAGAACGCATTCCACCCGATAGACACATACAGCCCATTCGAAAAACAGTACAGGATCATGAAGGCCATCATGAAATGGGGAGACGCTGCAATGGATGCCCTGAAAGCAGGTGTACCTTCTTCTGAAATTATCAAAATGTCATCAAAGGACGAGCTTCCCAAGGTTAAGTTCGAAGAAGACTTCGATGGTTCTTTGAATGCTGTCCTTGCAAAAATGGATAAAGAGTTTGCAGCCCTGGGAGGTAAGTAAACATGGCAAAAGAGTACAAGACGATCACTCAGATTGCAGGGCCTCTTATCTTTGTCGAAAAAACAGAGCCTGTAGGTTACAATGAAATCGTTAACATTAAGATGGCTGATGGATCTATTCGCAGAGGTCAGGTGCTGGACTCTTCCGCCGACATTGTGGTTGTCCAGGTTTTCGAAGGTACTGGTGGGCTTGACAAGGAATGCGGTGTAATTTTCACCGGTGAAACCCTGAAGCTTCCCGCATCCCTTGACCTTCTCGGTAGGATCCTTTCCGGTTCAGGAGAACCAAGGGACGGTGGACCACGTATTGTTCCAGACCAGCTTCTGGACATTAACGGGGCCGCAATGAACCCGTACGCCAGGTTGCCTCCTAAAGATTTCATCCAGACAGGTATCTCCACAATCGACGGGACAAACACACTGGTCCGTGGGCAGAAACTGCCTATCTTCTCAGCATCAGGTCTCCCGCACAATGAAATTGCCCTGCAGATCGCAAGGCAGGCTTCTGTGCCCGGTTCCGAATCTGCTTTCGCAGTGGTTTTCGCAGCAATGGGTATCACCAATGAAGAAGCCCAGTATTTCATGAGCGACTTTGAAAAGACAGGCGCTCTGGAAAGGGCAGTTGTGTTCCTCAACCTTGCAGACGATCCTGCTGTCGAACGTATAGTCACCCCACGTATGGCTCTCACAGCAGCCGAGTACCTGGCATACGAGCATGGCATGCACGTTCTTGTCATTCTGACTGACATCACCAACTATGCGGAAGCTCTCCGTCAGATGGGTGCTGCCCGTAACGAAGTGCCTGGCCGTCGTGGATATCCTGGTTACATGTATACTGACCTTGCAACTCTTTACGAGCGTGCAGGTATTGTCAAGGGTGCCAAAGGATCCGTTACTCAGATTCCTATCCTCTCAATGCCCGGTGACGACATTACCCACCCGATTCCTGACCTGTCCGGCTATATCACCGAAGGACAGATCGTGGTTGCCAGAGAACTGCACAGAAAAGGTATTTACCCGCCAATTAATGTGCTGCCGTCCCTGTCAAGGCTGATGAACTCAGGTATTGGAGCAGGCAAGACAAGAGAAGACCACAAGGCGGTTTCTGACCAGATGTATGCAGGTTATGCAGAAGGACGTGACCTGAGAGGTCTCGTGGCAATCGTCGGTAAGGAAGCTCTGTCCGAAAGAGACACCAAGTTCCTCGAGTTTGCTGACCTGTTTGAGGACAAGTTTGTCCGTCAGGGCAGAAACGAAAACAGGACGATAGAGGACACTCTGGAGATCGGATGGCAGATTCTTACTCACCTTCCTGAGAACCAGTTGGGCAGGATTGACAACAAGTATATTCAGAAATATCACCCGGCACACAGAAAGGCTAAGTGATTGCCATGGCTCAGCAGGACGTAAAACCAACTCGGTCAGAGTTAATCCAGCTCAAGAAAAAGATCAAGCTGTCTGAAAGCGGGCACAAGCTCCTGAAGATGAAAAGAGATGGTCTGATCCTTGAGTTCTTTAAGATCCTTAACGAAGCAAGGAACGTCAGAACCGAGCTGGATGCTGCCTTCGCAAAAAGTACTGAGCAAATCAATCTAGCCTCTGCTGTGAATGGAATGGTTGCAGTCAGATCAACTGCCTTTACAGCAAAGGAGTCTCCTGAAATTCAGCTTTCAGGTCACAATATCATGGGTGTTGTGGTTCCCAAGATCAGTTCTACTGGAGTCCGCAAATCCCTCGTTGAGAGGGGTTACGGTATTATTGGAACAAACTCATACATCGATGAGACTGCTGATGCCTATGAGGATCTTGTAGAAAAGATCATTACTGCAGCAGAGCTTGAAACTACAATGAAAAGACTCCTTGATGAGATCGAGAAGACCAAGAGGCGTGTTAACGCTCTTGAATTTAAAGTTATTCCCGAACTCAATGCGACCATGAAGTTCATCCGGTTTGCCCTTGAAGAAATGGAAAGGGAAAACACCTTCAGGTTAAAGAGAGTCAAGGCAAGAATGAGAGATTAAGCTTGATTTGAATGGCAGCGTGTGATGACCGACCGAATCTGGTTGAAAGAACAGTATTGAAGTTGGGTGAACCCAAAAACCAGGCCCGCCTGTTGCAGGTGGCCTGGAGAATTTCCCTTTTGATGATGGTTTTGGGGTTCATCATTATAATAAGAACAATTTCTCCATATGTGTGACCTGAATTTCAGGATGATTCTGATCCTGAATTCAGCCACAGATTTTTGCTTCTATCTTTTAGTTTCTATCTGAATTTAGTTTCTATTTGGATTTAGTTTCTATTTGGATTTAGTTTCTATTTGGATTTAGTTTCTATTTGGATTTAGTTTCTATCTGAACTTTTTCGGTTCAGCATGTAATTTTATGCTCGTTTTTAAAAACGTGTTATTGTTTACTCTTGTCTTACTTGACTGAAATCTGTACTTTTCTATGCTTACAATCTGTGTAGTTGAAGTTTTGATCAGTTTATGATACTGCCGGACACTTTTATTATTTAGAAAGCTATTTTAATGACAAAAATTAATCTCTATTTTATATGCAAAACGAAGCAAGGCTTCTCCATATTACCGGTACTGTCCAGGGAGTAGGTTTCCGCCCCTTTATATATCAGCTTGCAAAAGTCCATGGACTCTTCGGCTACGTGAAAAACCTGGGAAATTATGTGGAAGTTCTTATAGAAGGAAATAAGGAAAGTCTTGATAAATTTGTTAAGGAACTTCCTGAAAAAAAGCCTCCACTAGCTAAAGTTAAGGAAATCAAAACAAAGAATGTTCATTTTTCCGGGTATTCTAAATTTATTATCGTGCCTAGCGAATCCGGAGTTTTTGAAAATTCCATAATTCCTCCTGATACGGCTATTTGCGAACAGTGCAGGTCTGAGATTTTTGATCCTTCTTCCAGGTATTTCCACTATCCTTTTACAGTCTGCACAAACTGCGGACCCAGATATACAACTGTCCGGACCCTTCCTTATGACCGGGAAAATACCACTATGGCAGATTTTCCTCTTTGCCCGGAATGTGAAATCGAGTATACCGATCCTCTCAATCGAAGATATCATGCCCAGCCTGTCTGTTGCCCAAAGTGCGGGCCGGAGATCTGGCTTTCGGACTCCGAAGGAAATGTCCTGGTAAAAGGTTATGAAGCAATTTCACACGCCTCAGATCTCCTTCAACAGGGCTTAATTCTTGCTGTAAAAGGATTTGGAGGGTTTCATATAGCTTGCAATGCGCGAGAGGAGGAGCCTGTAAAGGAGCTTAGAAGACGGTTAAGGCGTCCGGAACAACCTTTTGCGGTTATGGCAAAAAACGCCGCCGTTACTGAAACTTTTGCAAGACTTGATGGCGGAGGTAGAGAATATTTAACTTCTCACCGCCGGCCTATTACTGTGCTTCCAAGGTCTAAGGCGTTCGACCTGGCAGAATCGGTCACTCCTGGCCTTCACAATATCGGGGTTATGCTTCCCTATACAGGCACGCAGAATCTGCTTTTTGACTGCGTACCTGATGCAGTATACGTTATGACCTCGGCAAATCTTCCAGGAAGGCCTATGGTTGTCGAGAACAAAGAGGCTCTTGAGAAACTTAGAGGGATTGTTGATTATTATCTGTTACACAACCGGGTTATTGCAAACCGAAACGACGATACTGTTATTCGGATTGTTAATGGAAGGGCAGCTTTTATCCGGCGTTCTAGAGGCTTTGTGCCTGAACCCATAGAACTGCCTTTCGAACTCAAAGCTTCTATAGGAGTGGGGGCTGAAATGAATTCTACTGTTACTGTGGCAAAAGGAAAGCTTGCCTATATCTCTCAGTATATAGGAAATACCAGTCATGTAGAAACACTCAGATATCATTCTGAGGTTGTCAGGCACCTTATCCGACTTACTGGAATCGAGCCGCTTTACTGGGGTTGTGATCTGCACCCTGCATTTAATACAACCCGGTTTGCGCTAAAGATGGGAGGAGAAAGTACTCTTCAGGTTCAGCACCATCATGCACATATGTTAGCTCTTATGGCTGACAATTCCCTCCCCCTGGATTCCCGAATTCTCGGAATAGCTCTTGACGGTGTAGGATATGGCAGTGACGGTACAGTCTGGGGAGGCGAACTCTTTGAATCCTCTTACTTCGGACACGAACGTATCGGTCATTTACTCCCTCAGCCGATGCCAGGTGGAGATCTTGCCTCGAAGATACCTTCAAGAATGGTTTTAGGTATCCTTTTTGAAAAACTTGGAAGAGCAGAACTGGAAAAACTTCCTCTTGTTTTTCCAAAGGGAGCTGTGGAATTTTCAACGGTGATGAAACAGCTTGAAACTGGAGTAAATGTTATTCGAAGCAGCAGTACAGGACGAGTACTGGATGCAGCAGCTGCGTTGCTTGGAATTTGCGAGATGAGAACATATGACGGGGAACCATCAATGAAACTCGAATCTGCCGCAACGAAGAGTACTCATACCGTAGATCTTCCAATAATCTTCAAGAAAGATATAAACTCTGGACTTCCTCTGCTTGACACTACTGAGCTTTTTCTGGGTGTTTATGAACTTTTAGGCAAGTATCCTCCTGTTGACCTTGCTTTTGCGGTTGAGGAGAGCTTTGCGAAAGGAATTTCAGAACTTGCCATCTCTCTTGCCACAAAAAGAGGACTTGAAAAGATAGGGTTGAGTGGAGGAGTTGCCTATAACAATCACATAACTTCGTGCATTGCGAGAACTGTTACTGAAGCAGGTTTTGAATTCCTGGCTCACCGTCAGGTTCCCTGTGGCGACGGATGTATTTCATTCGGGCAAGCACTTGCGGCAGGGTTAAGCATAAAATCTGAGAATAAGTTTTAAAAACTTTCCTGTCAGGTTGATGCTCAATTTTTAGTATGTACGTTTATACCTTACCTTACAAGTTTAGATTTAGAAATACTTCACTATTACCATGCTTGTTTTTGTCTTTTTCGCACTTTTTGAATATTAATATTACTATTGTACTGAAATTTGATTAGAAAGACTGAAATACAAAATTAAATAAATGATACATACTTAGATAGAAAAGGGTATACTTAGATAGAAAAGGGGGCATAAATGGGGCTAGGTAGTGTACGCATCAGAGTTGTAACAAGTAGGGATGAAATTTCCAGCCTGGGGGCAGAGGAAAAGGCAGTACACCTTGCTTTTAGACCTTCGGACCGAGATCTTTTTAGTCTGGTCAAGACATGTCCTGGGATTGAACTACTCCAGCTTCCCGCGTCTTCCTATGAAGGGCTCTCCAAATTTATCAGGATGTATCTCGCTTCTTCAGGTATTCATCTGGTAAAAGGGGATGTCAGCGGGCACTGGCATGATCTTAATAATTACTTTGTGATACCCGCTTATGTGCTTGAAAAAATAAACGAACTGAAAGTCCAGGGAAGAACAGATGAAGAAATAATAGGTGAGATTACACATATAAGAAAAATTAGCCCTGATATGATTCTTCACTTACTTCACAGTTCTTTTCTAACTTCAAGCCCTGAGCAGCCGCGAATGAACAAAATTTAGATAAAAATTCCGGCTTTTCTTCAGGAGGATTTACAGACGTTTCCACCATTTTTTTGAGGCTTTCTGTTCTTCTATCTGCCTTAACCCCTCTGATGCCAGTTTGTGCTGCATTTTATATTTCCGGTTTTCCTCACTAACCCTGGAAAATGCTTCCTCTTTACTTGCAAGGGTTCCTTTTAACTGTTTTATAAACTCTTCTTTTTCTCTAAGCTGAACTGCCAGTTTTTCTTCTCCTTCAAAAGCTGAGAGCTGCTTCTCAAGTTTTTTTATTTTTTCTTCGGCTGTAGCAAGCATAGTTTCCATAGTGTTTATTTTTCTTTCTTTCAAGGAAAGCTTCTCTTCAATTTTCCTCATCTCCCCAGCCCTTGTAATAACCTCTTCAGCCAGGGTCTTAAGGTCTTTATCTTTTATGGAAACACTTTTCTCAAGCTTTTCGATCTCTCTTTCTTTTGTTGAAATTTTTTCTGCAAGAATTTTTCCGCTTTCCGTTTTCTCCAGGAGTTTCTCAGTAAGACTCTCAGTCTCATCTTCTTTTTCTATGAGTCTGGACTCAAGACGTTTGGCTTCTTCACTTTTTATCGTAAACTTTTCCTGAAGTGCTTGGAGTTCCGAATCCTTCTCAACAAGAAGTTTTTCATGTACTTCAAGTTCTGTTCTCAGCTTGCCGACTTCTTTTTCCCAGTCTGCAGTCTGTTGGTCAAATTCTTTTATCTTCTGGATTTTTTCCTCAAGTTCAGCTTCCAGGTTTCTCATTTCTATCGACTTGCTATCTGGGTTATTTCCATAAGTATACAGCTCTTTTTCTTCGGAACGGAGCTCGATCTGCCCCCTGGTGTTTTCACAAATCTCAGCCCAGGCAAGGATGGAAGCTATAGGAGTAACTCTCTTAAACACGGGGTCACCTTTCCTGCAGCCATAAACTTTGCTGGCAATATAACCTTCCAGAGTATCAAGGCCAAGGTTAGGGTCTCCCAACTTCGAGTTTGTCGCATTTCCTTTCTTTACCTTTCCATTGTTTTCCTTTATACAATTGACAGCTTCGGTAAAGATTTCCCAGGGAAGAAATGGTTCTTTTTTCAGGTTGTCAACATAGACTCCATCCGTTTCGGCTCGGGCTTCAAAAAACTGTTTCCTGCTCATCAGCGGAATCTTTGCCGGATTTCCTTTTTTATTAAACTGACTCTTTATTTTTGAGATAACAGGATCTTCCATGCATGAGCCTCTTCAAACGATATCTGAAGTATATTGAACATAGCATTTTATAAAAGTTGTGTGATTCTTGATCTTTCTTAAGCTAACGAGGCTTTTTTGAAAAGAATAAGCTTGGCTTTCTTCAGAACAAAACTACTTTAAACAGGTATAAATCAAGTAAGTTCTATCCATTAAACGTGTAGCTTCCTTATAAATCTCAGCTTTTAATCTTTCAAATTGTTTGAACGATTTATATCAGCTAGGATACAATATATCTCTATTATCTTACTAAGATAACTTTGTATTCTTCTTTACTACATTGGAAGATTGTCTTTTTGTTTTTTAATTGCCAAATTGCTTCTTCTTTTATATCTGATGTATGATATCTCCTCAATTCAAATCTAAGTAGTTACGTTTGGCTCTTCACTTTTTCCAGTACTGCGATTTTGACATAGATTCATAGAGCTTGAACTTTGAATAAGTCCAAAACTAAGGGTTTTTTCAGGAAAAGAAAAATTAATTCTGGAACCTAAGTGATGGTAAGTAATTAAAAAGTCTACAATTAAAGAGGTCTATTATTCAAGAGGTTTATTATTCAAGAGGTTTATTATTCAAGAGGTCTATTATTCAAGAACCCTGTAGTTAAAGAAATCTGCAGTTATGCTGAAATTTTAATTTTTTAAAAACTCTTTTGAAACGGAAGAATAAAAAACTTTTCAATATTTTGTAACCCAATAATTTCTTTCATAACATTTGAATATCTATTGACTTCTTTTCTAATGTCTTCACTCTTAAAATTGCCCTAACCTGACAAAAATGAAATCATCTCAAACAAAATTCTGTATTTTTCTATGGGTTTTGTTCTTTACACGGCTGCAAAATCTCTCAAGTACTTCTTTAAATTTTCCTAAAAAAACTGTTCTACATATTGATTTTTGTTATTTAGATGAGATTCTTGCAAAAATAACTGAAAAAATGTGAATTTAAATTCTTTTTAAATGATTCAGGTAATTATAGAAAAATATTTAATGAAGAATTTTTTACTATCACATGAAAAAAATAGATACATCTGGAGGTTCAACTTTGAAAATAAGGGTTGTGAGTTCAAGAGAAGAAATCTTCACACTGAATCCAAATGAGAGAATAGTGCATCTGGCTTTTAGGCCTTCAAACAAGGATATTTTTTCACTGGTTGAGAACTGTCCTAAGATTGAAGTTATACAGCTTCCGAAATCTTACAGGCGTACTGTCTCAAAATCCATAGAAATGTTTCTTGAAATGCAGCGTATCCAGCTCATCGAGGGCGATGTCTGGGGCCACAGGAAGGACATAAACGAGTATTACCGTATTCCTTCATCAATAATTGAAGAAATAAGAGAGCTGAAAATTGAAGGTAAATCCACTGAAGCCATTGAGGAAAAGGTTTCAAGGGAAAGCAAACTTAACCCTGAGATGGTTGCTTACATCCTTAGAAAGGATGTCACGGCCTGAGAGGTTGAAGCAGTAGCTTTAACTTCTCCCTATTCCTTTCTTTTTTTGTTTTTATTGTCTATGTTTTATCCTTTTATGGCTCACTATTTCTTCGAAATTTGCTCTCTTTAAAATTTGAGTCTTTTATTATTATGATCTTTCCAACTTTTTTACGTTATCAACCTTTTAAATATTATTATTCCATAACTTTTAATACTTATAAAATTTTATTTTCTTCTTATTTATTACACTCTTCTATTTTCTCTGACAACGCTTTCGAATCTTTTGTAGAACTTAATAGTATAACTTAAATTAAATTGAAAAAGAATGCTTTCTGCTAAAAGTTTGATCAGGTAGAGGTAGAGCCTGACAGTAAATCTTTTAAAACTAATCAGGTTGGGGTAGAGTCTGACACCGAATCTTCTAATATTTTATTAAATAGGAGTATAGTCTGACACTGAATCTTCTAATACTTTTATTAGATAGGGCTAGAGTCTGACACTGGATCTTCTAAAATTTCATCAGATTGGAATAAGTTCTCAACTTTTTGCAATATTGAAATGTACTTATTTTCTATATTTTCCCACGAGTAATTTTGCAAAACAAACTCCATCCCGTTTTTACCCATAGCATTCCTCATTTCGTCTCTTGCCAGGAGAAGATCCAGGCATGCCTTAAACTCCTCATAGTTTTCATAGTACAGGCCGGCATTACCTCTGATACACTGACCCTTTAACACATCACATTTTCCATTTACAAGTACAGGAGTTTTACAGAGCCAGGACTCCAGCAGAACCATGGACAAACTTTCATACTTTGAGGGCATTACTAATAGTTTTGCCGCTTTAAGGCCGTCAAACTTGTCCTGCTCAGGGACAAAACCTAAAGAAAGAATATCAGGACTTTGAGGGATCTTCATAGTCTGTTTTCCAAGTAAAACGAGTTTTACAGAAGACGGCTTTTCCTCTTTATACCGGAGGAAATACTCGAATAGCTCATGACAACCTTTGGATTCGTCAACTCTTCCGACAAAGATAATGAAATTATCAAGATTATATTTCCGGGCAAACAAAGCTGCATTATTTCTATAAGGAATATCTATACCTACACCCACAACATCAGAAGGTATATTCGAAACCCTGAACTTTGAGGTGACAAAATTTTTCTCTTCTTCCGTATTAAAAATAAACCGCCTGGGGTATTTGAAGAGTGAATCGAATATTGACAAATAGATGGGAGGTTCATCATGTGCCGTAGGAACAAGCAGAGCTTTTTCTTTTACCTGTGGAAGGCCGAAGAAGGTAGTACAGTAAAGATAGGTAAAAAAGATAAAGCAAGTATAATCATCTTTAGCATTTTTTATATAATTTAAAAGATGTGTTGAATACGGGCCCTGCATTTTCATCCATTTAACTTCGTCTTCGTAGTCTGGATTATTTCCAAAAATTTTCTCAGAGAATTTATTAAATGCCAGTAAGTCTCTTTCATAATCAACCCGAAATCTCCTGACCCGCACTCCATTCAAGGTCTCAACTCCTGCAGGATATTCATTCCTCCAGGTTATGTAATCTACTGCACAGGTAGTTAACACTTCTACCTTACAGTATTTTGATAAATGTTCTGCTAAGAGCCTGCAGTGGAATTCGGCACCTCCATTAACTTCAAGGCCGTAACGCTGGACAACTAAGGCGATTTTCACTCTATCACCTTTTGAATATACTCTTTTAGCAAATTTTCCATGGTAGGTCTTTCAAAGTGTTTTAGTCTTTCTCTCTGTTTCCGGATGATTCTTTTTCTGAAAACTTCATCCTTTACTACAAGATTAATCATCTCTGCAATCTCATTACTTTTAAGTTTATTAATCAGAATTCCCGAGTCTCCGAGAGTGTCCGGGATTGCAGTACAATTATAAGCGAGAATGGGAGTATCAAAATACATACTTTCAACAAGCGGGACGCAAAAGGTTTCCCACTCACTCATGCACAGGAACACATCAGCCAGTTTATAGTAAGAAATCAGGTCATCCATCGAGACTTTTCCAGGAACATAAACATCTTTTAGCTTTAGCTTTCTAATTATCTCCTGCAGTTGATCAAGATAACTTTCGCAACCTTCGAAATTACCTATCAAAAACAAACGCGATTTTGGATTTATAAGCTTATAATATGAAAAAATTTTAAGAATAAGGTGCTGGTTCTTTTGAGGGATAACTCTTCCAACAAAAAGAAGATTCACATAATCATCGTCAAAATTCGACAAGATACTTTCATTCGGATTTTTATTGTAAACATTAAGGTCCAGTAAAAGTGGAAAAATTTCAGTGTTTTTAAACCCCAGGTTATTCAGCTCTAGCTGGGTATATCGAGAATTTGCCAGTGCCAGGTTTGTTATCTCTGGATATGAATTGAGCTCCTCTCTTCCCCTTACCAGTAAGTACTGGATGTAATCATTGATTCCGTAAAGATATTTTTCAGGCGTAATTCCGTGAAACCTTATTATTTTCTTATCCGGCAATTTTCTTACATAATTAGAGACATCGGAGCCTATTGAAAAGTGAAATATCAACACGTTGTCTTTTGAAGAGACTTTATCATATTCAAGATATTTTTTAGCATCCATTTCAGGGTGTATATTTTCAGCATATATCTGTGAGTCATAGCCCCATTTTCGAAGGGTTTTATTAATCTCAATAACCTCATTGCCTATTGCATCACCAGGACTAAAGGTTGGCAATATTTGATGAATTTCCATACTCAAGCCTCTTCAAGAAACCGTACATATTTTTCCACAATCCGATCCCAGTTAAAGTTCTCATATACATATTTTTTCCCATTTATAGCCATTTTTCTTCTTAACTGAGGATTCTTTAAGTAAAAGTTAACGCATCCTTCAAACTCTTCAAAATTCTCAAAGTACAATCCGGACCTACCTTTAATACAATGATCCTTTGTTACAGCGCATTCGGAATGAACCAGAACTGGGGTAAGACATAACCACGATTCCATAATTACTATTGAAAAACTTTCGTTAATTGAGGGTTGACAAAGAAGGCTTGCAGCAGCAAAGGAATCATACTTATCCTGTTTCTGAACAAAACCCAGGTCAAGAATGTCTTTTTTAAACTTTTCCGGAATACTGACCTCTCCGCTTCCTATCAAGACAAGCTTAAGCTCATTCCGATTCTTCTGTTTATACTTACAAAAAAAGTCAATTAGAAGAGGAGTGTTTTTACCTGGCTCCCGCCTTCCAGCGTAAAGAACGAAGTCATCATATATTCCGTATTTCTCCCGAAATCTCTTTGCTTCAAAAGAAATATTAGTATCTATACCTTCTCCTAGAATTATTTGCTTGCCTTTAATGTCAAATATCTTGTTTGCCAGTGTTGCTTCAGGTTCGGCATGGAATATCAGCCCTGCAGCGCTCTGGAACATGTTTTTGTAAATATCCATATATGCGTAGCTCTCATCGTGAAGACAGGGTATCAAAAATGATTTTTTTGGATGGACTTGAGACCCGTAATATGTAGTTCCGAACATGTAAGGTATGAACAGGAAGTAATCGTAGTCAGAACCGTGAGTCTCAAGATAGCGGTAAAGATCGTCGCTGTTAATCATTTCTTCGACATATATCTGCTCTTCTTTTGCCGAGACTTTCTGGTTACGCATCAATTTCAAGTTAATGCGATCAAATAACCTGGTATTCCTTTGTCGGACCTTGAATCTTCTAATTGTGACGTTATTCAGTTGGAATACTCCTTCTTCGTAATAATTGGAGCTCCAGTCAGAATTGAACTCTTTCACACAGGTAGTAAGGATTTCAACTTCAATCCCGTTTCTGGAAAGATTCTCAGCCGTGTTTTTACATTCACTCTCCGCACCGCCTGGGATCTCTCCATACCAGGGAACAACAAATGCAATTTTCATTAACACTGCTCCAAAGTTATCTCACAAACTTAAAGAAAGTAGAAAGCAGCCAGAATATTTGCTTATTAATGATTTCTTGTTACTGGCTTCCTTCACTTTTTCCCAATTACTGCATAGTCCTGAGCCCCATATAAGGCATCGTTTATCATGTCTATGTTTTGATTGGAGATCTCAATTATTGATTTATTCTCTTCTGCATCTTTGAGACCAGGAAGTTTTTTCAATCTCATTTCCGGAGGTACGGGAGACAAAAACTTCGTTTCGATATCTCGAAAACCTGCGGTGTTGACTAAAAACTTTAAAGTTTCCGGATGTACAGGTTTTACGTGAGAAAGGTCTATGTAAAAGTTAGCTAATGAGAACAATGAGAGAGGGTTAACTGTCTCGATAATTATGTAAAAACCGTACTTCAGTTTTTTATTGCAAAGGCTCAGCATATTAATAAGATACCTGGGACTGAGGTGTTCAACTACCTGACTTATAAAAATCCCATCGAGGCTTTTGTCCTTGATTTCTTCAAGGGTTTTTATAGCATCTTTTAACTCGGCGTTCAGACCCTTAGATTTACAGAAATTTATCATATCCTCATCAACATCAATTCCTCGAGCATTGATGCCTTTTTGTTTTGCTAATTCCAGAAATTCTCCTCGTCCACATCCAATATCAAGTACATTGGTGCAATTCTCAAAATAACCTATAAAGTTCATCTGATGCTGCAGAATATGTTCTCGTGAGCCACGGAACCTTTCTTCAAATACATAATAATTAATCTGAGGGTCAGCGCTGCAAGAGGCATTAATCTGAGTATTAGCACTTCCAGAGGTATTAGTCTGAGTATTGGCATTTCCGGATGAATTAATCTGAACATTAGATTTCCCTGATAAGTTGTTCTGAGCATTAGTCTTTCCGAAGGAGTTATTCAGGGCACTGGTCTTTCCTGAAGTATTGATCTGGGCATTAGCCTTTCCGGATGAATTAATCTGGGCGTTAGCCTTTCCAGAGGAATCTGTTCCCTGGTTCTCGAGTCCTTTCTGTATTCTGGATTCAAGTACTTTGTTAAGCCAGGCTTTACTCTCAAGATCCAGATTAACAGCAGAAATTATGGATTCGACTTCTTTCTTTATACTGCTGACAACTTCAGATTTTAGCTGTTCAGACTCAACTTTTAACTTTTCAGTTTCACTACTTAATTGCTCAATTTTTGATTTTAAGAGTCTGTTTTCGTCTTCGAGTTCTTCAATTTCCGATGTTAACTTCTCTACTTTATGAGAACAGGAGGCTGCTGTTTCCTTTGCATCACTGAGAACGCCGGCAAGGTTATAATTAAGTTGACTTTGTTTCTGGAATACGGGATCGACATAACGTCTGACTTCTCCGTGCACTAAATTTCGACCTTTTATCAAAAATGTGCCCAAAAGTGGACGATGAGAACTGATAGAATAGTTATCGTTACGAATATTATAATCCAAATTAATTATTCCGGGTTCTTGAGGACTTCTTGCCCTTGGGGAGACCTCTGAAAATACCTGTTCTATTTCTTCAGCACTCTTTGGATCCTCACTTTCTTTTCTTTCCCTTATGTTCTCACGAATTTTTTCCATAATCTCTTCAACATTTATTTCATCGTCTTTAATCTCGAATGTATTATCCACTTTTGATTCCTCTGACCTGCATTCGTCCGGGTTTTGCTCGACTTTTGCACTAATGTTAAGTAAAGGCTTATTAGTAATTTCCTGAAGCCAGAAACAGCCTTCCTGCACGAGGTCAATTTGTAATTGGTATTCCCCGTACTCTTGAGGAGCGACGATATCTACTTGAAGATCCCGCTGTTCTTTAGAATTTAAAGCAGGTAGTATTTCAGTCCTGAGCCCATCAAAAACTTCACAGGTATTATCAGTTTTCAACCAGTGATAAGAGATATGCACAGGATAAGGAGGTAGAGATACAAGCCGCTCTTTTCCGTTATTCTTAAGAGTTATGTTCAACTTGAACTTTTTATTTGAGAAAGTATTAATTGAATCCTTTTCCGATAGAGCTTCTACGTTCACTCCTTCACAATCAAGTTTTTTGGGAGATAATAACTGAACAATCCGATTTCTGTCAAGATCTTCAAAAGAGCTTACAGCAAGGATAGTTCTGGCATTATTGTACTCTTCCGAGCTAAATGAATTGGTGAGTGAACCTGCTAAATCTTGAGAATCGTTTACCCATGTCAGTATATGTGAAAAATATTTATTTAAGTTGAGGAAGAGGCTTTGAGGAGTTTGTTCATTGACATGTCTCAGATCCTCATAAAAAGTCCTGGGATTTTCTGGAATGTAAAGCCCAATAGACTTTGCTATCTTTCGTTTTGCTTCATAAGTATACTGATAGTACAACTTATTAGGGTGAATATATGTAATGAACAAACCGTTTTCTTTAAGGAGTTCAGCGATTTTTAAAATAATTAACTCAAGCTTATCCTCTGGAGTACGCTCAATTAGATCAGTTGCAATAATTATATCATATTTCTTATTAAATTTGTGATTTAAAAAATTATCCTGAATAAATTCCAGATTTTTGATCGGTTTATCGGCCAGGTATGTGGCTTTTGCCTTCCGAA
This sequence comes from Methanosarcina barkeri 3, assembly GCF_000970305.1. Taxonomy (GTDB): domain Archaea; phylum Halobacteriota; class Methanosarcinia; order Methanosarcinales; family Methanosarcinaceae; genus Methanosarcina; species Methanosarcina barkeri_A. The sequence goes on along the minus strand of NZ_CP009517.1, from coordinate 3,811,844 downwards.
TCGCAGAAGAGGAGTCGTCAATTCCTGTTACGTGAGCTCCAGACCTTGATAAGATGTAGGAGAGTTCTCCTCTTCCGCAGCCCACATCCAGTATATTCATGTCTTTATTCGGATTAGCGAGACAAGAAATGGAAATTAAACGAGAATCTTCAAATTCTCTACCTTTATACCTTTTATAAGAATCAATAATATCTTCCAGATTCGAATTCTCTTTATTCAGACCCTCTACGAACATATGCTTAGCTGAGCTTTTGGTTTTAATCAGTAGTTCGCCTGCATAAGAAGGAATCGTTATGGAAAACTCGATAACATCCTTATATTTGTTTAAAAAATAAGTCGCACTTAATAAGTTTTCATCAGACCAGAAGTAACCGTCAACCAGGATCCATTTTCCTTTTTCCAGTGCCAGCTCCAAATCATGGAACGTACTATCTCCATCTTTCTGGCCGTTAATATGAATAAGGTCATAGAAATCTCCAGGTAATGTAGTCATTGACCGACTATTGGCTAGCAAAAATTCAGCCTTGTAATTTTTTGTGATTTCTTTGGCCCAGTTATCCGCTCCTTTACTTCCTTCAAGAGCATTCAAACCATTGTCTATTCCAAGATAAGTTGCATTTTCTGAAGCCTTAAGAAAAGTTATTGCACTATAACCATACCCGACTCCGATCTCCAGTATAGATGTTGGACGGATCATTTTTGCAACTGCAAATTTCATGCGGTAATAATCAATCCATTCGTTGAATAGATGTGAAAATTTATCCCCAGGAAATACATAATTCCTGAAATCGTAGTTAGTACGGTTATAAATAGAGATTAACTCATCCAGCATACTCTGTTCTCCAGAAAGCAATTTATTAACATGAGCAATTAACAGTTTATATATTACTTTTCACAAGTGAACACTAGTACAATGACAATTTGGTTCATTTTTGATATTTCATAAGTGAGTACTATTAAAATAATAATTTGATTTAGATTGACCTATCCCAGGATTATTTCACTTTTCAATTTCTTTTAATCCTAGGATAGCATGTCTATTTTCCGCTGACCTCTTACGTGGAGAAAAAAATTAGTTATGTATGCAAAAATACTCTATGTCTCTACCTGATATATTTATAATCCTTTACTAAGTCTTTCATTTTTTACTAAATCTTTCATTTTTTACTAAATCTTTCATTCTTTACTAAATCTTTTATTTTTTGCCAAATCTTTTATTTTTTGCCAAGTATTTCATTCTTTATTAAGCATTTCATTCTTTACCAAGTCTTTCTTGAATTTCTATTTTTGGTTTCATATTGAAAACTCCAGAATAGACAATTGCATTACTATTAGGAATTACTTTCAATACCTCTATATCGTGAGCCATGAGCAAATATTCTTCAAAAGCATCTCTTCCGTATCCTTTATTTGCCACACCGACAGAGAATGAATAATCTCCTGCCGAGAGAGGAAATAAGAATTCCCAGGTTAGTTCTGCAATCTGTCCTTTTTTTAGAGTAAAAGTTTTAATGCCACTACAATATGTATTTGTTTCAAATACTGACACACCCAGGTTGTTTCTAACATGAAGACCAAAGTGAGGATCGGATAATTCTTTCAAGGCCTTAACTTGATATATAACTTTAACTACCTGTTCACTCTCAATGTGCAATATTTCCTCATTTTTTGAGTTCAGGACTTTAAAGGAGAGAAGTTCAACTTCTCCTGTTGAAGCGCTTGGGTTTTTGTGACCTGTATGGTCATCTGTTATTTCATTTACTATTACCTCGGTATTTCCCATATGTGATTTACTCAAAATTATTCCATGGTAATAATCAATTATATCTTTTGGGTCGCCGGAACTGATTATATGACCATGGTCCAGCAGTATTGCCGAATCACATATTGTTTTCACAGCGTTCATATCATGAGATACAAAAATAATAGAGCCACCGTCATTTTTAAACTCTAATATTTTTCTCATACATTTTTGCTGAAAATATGCATCTCCTACTGACAGCGCTTCATCGACTAAAAAGCATTTTGGTTCTGCATGCATTGCTATTGAAAACGCAAGTCTCATAAGCATACCCGACGAGTACGTTTTGATCGGGTCATAAATAAATTCTCCAAGCTCTGTAAAATTAATGATGTCATCTTTTTTTCTTTCAATTTCGTCTTTATCCATTCCTAGAAATGTCCCGTTCATGAAAATGTTTTCAAGACCTGTAAGTTCATGATCAAAACCCGTTCCAAGCTCAAGCAAACCGGTAATTTTTCCATCTACTTTTATAGAACCCTCATCAGGAAGCAAAACACCGGAAAGTATTTTCAATAAAGTAGATTTGCCAGCCCCATTTTGTCCCACTATTCCGAGAGTTTTTCCTTCTTTGACTTCAAAAGAGATGTTTTGCAATGCATTTATTTCTCGGTGGTATTTCTTCCTGAAGATTTTCTCTTTTAATCTGTCAGCGGGTGAGTGATATGACTTGAATGTTTTTGAAACACCTGATACTTTGATCATTTTGTATTCACAACTTGTAATTTTTAATTATATAAAGTCTCGAACATCCTTTTCAAGCTTTTTGAAAGTAAAACCTGCACACAGCAGAATTGCAAAACTCAACAGGAACAGATACAGAATAGCCTCTAAGTCCGGACTCTGCTCATATATAAAGACACTATGGTAGGCATGAATAAATGTAAACGCAGGGTTATAGACCATAATCTCTTTGACGTATTCCGGAAGTATGTCATAAACATATACAATCGGTGTAAACCAGAACCAGAACTGAAGTACAATTCTTACAATCTCTCTTAAATCTCTTATAAAAACAACAAATATTCCTATGAAAAATCCAAGTGAATAGGCAAAGAACTGCTGTACCAGATATATTAACGGAACAAATAAGATTACAGGTTTTATTCCATATCCGCTAATTAGAAGTAAAAACAGGAATACTCCCATTGTCACGACAAAAGTGATACTTTCCGAAATAGCAATATAAAGAGGGAATGAAGAAAGATCAACCTTTACTTTTGTGATTATATGTTTTTTATCTAAATAAACAGTGGCCGTTCTTGATACCGTGTTTGAAAAAGCATTCCAGGCGACTACACCAGAGGTAAGATAAAATCCATATGCGTAAACCGAAGACGAGCCAGGCAAACGCGATCCCATAAGATTAGCAAATATAACGGTAAATATAAAAATATCTACAAGTGGATAAATGAAGTTCCACAAAGCTCCTAAGGTAGACCCGGAATACTTTTCAGTAATATCTCTTTTTGCTAATTCAAGAATTAAGCCTATATTCAAATTAATATCTCCTGATTATTACTTCGCCGGAATGACAGAGTATTGTATTTTTCAAGGAATAGTCTGGTTACCGGAAATTATCTCTCATAAAAACAGTTTTCTGGGGTAACATTATTTTTCATAGCATTTACAAAATTTGAGAGATCGAACAGAGCTGCTCTCTTAAAGCATTCGTTTCCATAGTTTGACGGGTTTTTCGAGATATTCTTTACTGCCCTGATTATATTTTGAGCATCTGCTTCCACAAACATACCGGTTTTTCCGTCGATTACCGTTTCCTTAAACCCACCCTCGTTTACAGCTACAACAGGTTTTCCACTTGCCATAGCTTCCACAGGTGTCATCCCGAAATCCTCGTCCATGGCAGTGCAGATAAAACCTCTACAACGGGAGTAAAGGTCAAGTAATTCCGTCTCTGAAACCTCACCAAGAACTTTTACGTTTTCAGGTAAATTGTCAAGGATATTTTTTGCGTAACTTTTTGCGTGATCTCCTTTGGAATATCCCCCAACAATGACAAGCTTTTCTTCGGGCATTTTCTTAAATGCCTCAATTTGAATCTCAACTCGTTTTTCAGGATAGAGCCGGTTTACTGAAAGCCAGAAATCACCGTACTCTTTACAGGTAAATTTTGAAGTTTCTACAGGGGGATAGATAACTTCAGCGTCCCTGTGGAAATACTTTTTGATTCTTGCTGAGGTATTTTTAGAGTTAGTTACGATTTTACAAACATGGGAAAGGTAGTATTCGGAAACTGGCCTGTGGAGCCTGACCCAAATCCTAAAGAAAATTGAAATCCAGATAGGTTGCCTGCTGATAAAAGTCTCGTAGAGGTCATAAAAAGCTCGTGTAGGAGTATGGCAGTAATACAGGTTGGGTTTGTGTTTCTTTGCTGCGAAATATGCCCAGTTACCTGAAAAAATGAAAAAATCATATTCCTTTGAAAAATCACAGGATGCAAATTGAAAAGATGCGGAAATCTGCTTCAGAGGAGGTACTTTTGGGGTTTTCCCCAGGCTGATTATATGTATATCGGAGTACCCCATCTTTTTTACGGACTCCATGTTCAAGTCAGTAGTGATAACATCGGCATTGAAGTATTTTGCAAGCATGAGAACAAGTTTTTCTCCGCCGCCAATGGCTCCGAAATAATCATGAAATATGGCTATTTTCATCGATTTCTCACTTTTTCAGGGGGTTTTAACAAATGTAGATAAAAAGCTAATAAAATTATATGTGGCCATTCAGTTGTCACATTCAGTTCAATGCACATTCAATTCACATTTAATTCAGTGCACATTCAACTCACATTCAATTCAGTGCACAATCAGTTCAATGCACATCAGTTCAATGCACATCAGTTAAATGTCAATACCTCGTTTTTCTAGGAGTGGGGTAATTACTGTATTGGGTTTTATAATCTGAAGCTTCCTATCTATCCTTAAATTACCAGTACAAAACTTATCTGTGTATCTGATTTCTGATTAATAGCACAGGGTTTCCTGTAAGATTTCAACAATCCATTAAGCTCAACGATTATAAATATATTGAAAATTGTATCTCAACAGTAGATATAGTAGATATAATACTTTCAGGTGAGATGGTTCATTAGTTATATATAATACTTCCCAGATGAAATGCCTCATTAGATGACGAAATAATTCATTAGATAGCAAGAGAGTTAGCCAGGTACTATAACAGTTAACTTTAACTTCATTTAATCACAGTTAACCTTCACTTCATTTAATCATAGTTAACCTTCACTTCATTTAAATATAGTTAACCCCACTTTATTTAAAAACAGCTAACCTTCACTTTAAGCTTCAGTTTAGTATTATTTGCCCTGTAATGAAATACTTTACTCTGAAGATTGGGATCCTTAAGCATCACTTTAGCGCTATTCATTTGTTTACTTTCTTTGTATATGATGTCTAACGGTGCAAATTCAATACTGAGGCTACAATTACAGTCTACGGTCATATATATTAAGAATGTCCATGTTATCACATATTATAAATATTCATATTATCAACATGTTAAGAATATTCATGTTATCAACATGTTAGGAATATCCATGTTATCAACACGTTAGGAATATTCACGTATCACATATTAAGAATATTCATGTTATTAACATGTTAAGAATATCCATGTTATCAACAAGTTCAATACTCACATTATTATTTAGATCTTAAAACAACCTTAAAGTTATTATATTAATTCAACTACTATCAAAGATTAAGATATTCAAAAGTTCAATGAATGCAAAAGTTAAAAACTAAAAGAGATGGTTACTACGAACAAAGGCATGGGATGTCCGGTGGCAAAACGGCCCGCTCATAATTTAAAATTCGGTATTATTTCTTTGACTGCAGTTATATTGATTGCTTTTCTCATGCGCATGATTTCATATTCTGCCGTTACTGCAAACGGAAGCATAAATGTTCTGGGATATGATAGTTTCTACCATATGCGGCGCATTTTATATACAGCTGTCAATTTTCCCCAGCCCCTTAACTTCGATTCTTATATCAATTACCCTAATGGTTTTGAAGTAGGGTGGCCGCCTCTTTTTGACTTCCTGGGTGCGCTGCTTGCAAATATCCTGGGGGGAGGTCACCCGAGTCTGTATACCACCGAGTTTGCAGGAGCTCTGCTGCCAGTGCTTCTGGGAGTTCTGGCAATAATTCCACTATATATAGCAGCTGCTTCGGTATTTGACCGAAAAACCGCACTTCTTGGGGCCTTGATTTTTGCAGTGATTCCAGCTCATGTTTACATTTCTCGGTTTGGAGCAGTTGACCATCACGTAGCAGAGACTCTCCTCTCAACTTCGGCTTATGCATGCTTCTTACTTGCTTTAAAGTGGGCAAGAGAAGGCTCTCTTTCCCTGGCCTCTCTCAAAACTATCTCTTCAGAAAAGAAACTAATAAAATCGTTAGCTCTTGCAGGAGTATCCGGACTATTCTTTGCACTTCTGATTTACACATGGATAGGAGCCCCGGTGTTTGTAAGCTTTATTGTATTCTACGCATTCATACAGACCACACTCGACCTTAAGGCCGGGAAAAGCTCAGCCTATCTTCTTATATGTTCTACTGTGACCCTTCTTGCAACACTTATCTTTACCATTCCCCTGTCAGCAGAGTCCTTGCGTCCAGGTCTGGAAATGAGTGCAATGTATGTTTCCTGGTTCCAGGTGTTCTATATGCTCATCATGATAGCCGGAACCTTAATCCTCTGGGGATTTTCCTTATATATCTCGAAAAAAGATCTGGACTGGAAGTACTATCCAGCTGCTTTAATACTGGTTTCTGTAGCAGGGCTTTTATCTCTTAGAATTTTTTCCGCCGAATCCTATTCTTTCATAATTGAAGGAATGAACTTCTTCCTCGGAAAAGGTGAATATATAGGCACGATTTCCGAAGCCCTGCCAATGTTTTTAACTGCACAGGGAAAACTTACTTTTTCTCCAGTACTGGGAAGTCTCGGGCTTTGTTTCCTTTCTACTCTGGGAGGCTTTTTCCTGCTTGGCCTTGAGTGGAAAGGAGAAAAAGCAAAGCCAGAAGGGGTGTTTTTCCTTTTATGGTCAGTCTTTTTCGCATATTTAACGTTATCTCAGAGGCGTTTTTCATATCTGTTCGCAGTAAACGTCTCAATCCTGACTTCATACTTCCTCTGGGTTTTACTTCAATCTTTTAACTTTGAGACCGAAGTAAGAAAGCTGGTAAAATCCGGTTCCATTTCCGAGAAAAATACCGTGCCTGCACTTAAGGCAGGAAAAGAAGTGAAGTCAAAAACAAAATCAAAATCGAAAACAAATAATTCTTCAGTCTCAAAAAATAATTCTCAGCCCGACTATTTTAAAATTGTTTCATCCCTAATACTGCTAGGGCTTGTGTTTATCCCCTGCACATGGGCAGGACTTGCTTTCGCAAAAGATCAGGGCGTGATTGATCCTGTATGGAAAGATTCTCTGACATGGCTTGGAACTTCGAGCCCTGAAACTTCTTACTACCTTGATCCGTCCGGAACTCCCGAATATGGAGTTTTGAGCTGGTGGGATTACGGAAACTGGATCGTTTACCAGGCTAAAAGACCTGCAGTTTCAAACAATTTCCAGACTGGCGTAGACGATTCTGCACATTTCTTCACGACGGCCTCCGAGGAAGAAGCAAAGGCAATTATGGAAAAGCTCAAAGTAAAGTATGTAATAACCGACAATCTGATGGCGGGCGGTAAGTTTGGGTCCATTGTCGAACTCGCAGGCGGGGACATAAGCAAGTACCTAAATGTTCAAACCGTCAGTGGAAATGGTGGGTTTCGAACCGTTGCAACTGCTAAAAAGGAATACACGGAAACCGAAATATACAAACTTCAGCAACTTGACGGGTCAAATCTCGGAAACCTCAGGCTTGTCCATGAAAGTACTGCTTCTGTGGAAGATAATGACACGACCGGTGATGTAAAGATATTCGAGTTTGTCCCCGGAGCCAGGCTTTCAGGCACTGCAGACCCAGGACAAAACATTACTGCGACCCTTGAGCTTAGCTCGAACACAGGCCGAAAATTCACATATCAAAATGAAGTAACATCAGACAAAAACGGTTCATTTGAAATAACCGTACCTTACTCGACCGAAAATAAGGCAGGAGGAGTCAGTGCTCTATCGACTTATTCCTTGAATGCAGGAGGGAATGCCACAACCTCAGAAATCAAGGTAACGGAAGATGATGTACTGAAAGGAAATAGGGTAGAGGTGAAAATTCCAGACTCAAAATAAGGATTTTCTGAGCCGGATTTTTAAAACGAAAATAGAAACTAAAATTTTTTAATAAATCAAAAGAGAAAAAGGATTTTTTTCATTCTTTTTTCTTCCCTTTATTGTTTCTCAAACAGGCTTTACTTAATATCTTGAAAAGACATTTTCAGCGGGTAGAGATAAAGCTGTAAGACCTCATTCTCCCACACTTTCTACTCCTACGGCACTCAGGAACCTTTTCACTACGGCTTCATTAACCAGCCTGAGTAATGTCTGCCGGTCTTTTGTAGCGCTGAAAACTCCAAGAGGAATCTGGGCTCCTGCTGCATTTGCGTGTCCACCGGCATCTTCTCCGAAAGCCTGGCGCATAACTTCACCGAGGTTAATTCTTATATCGTTGCTTCTCCCGGAGATATAAATGCGGTCTTCGGTAACCCCAAAAACTACGGTTGTAGAGATCCCCTCAAGGCTCAAAAGATAATCTGCAGCTTGCGGAAGTGTATCTCTATCTCTTATGTTCCCGACATTCGAGAGAAGATAACTTCCAAGCACCTGCCGGTTTCTTATGGCTTCTCCGAGCACTTCAAGGGTTTCGATGGCCATTGAAGGCTGCTCAAGCTGATCAAGAATTCCGTGGTTCGAAAGGGGGTAAAGGTACGAAGCAGCTGAAAGATCTGCTGGGTCGGTCTTTCGCTTGAAATCCTGAGTATCAGTCCGAATTCCATAGAGCAGGGCTGTTGCCAGGGTCTTGGAGATGTTAATATTGAGCTGCTGGAGGTACTTTGTCATTATAGTAGCCGTTGCCCCGAAATTAGGCCGGATATCTATGTACTCAGCCTTTATCTCGGTTTCTCCTGGTGGGTGATGGTCAATTACAATACCCACAAACGAGTTGGGAGGAACCATATTGTTAACGCCGGGAATAGAACAATCTATCAAGGCAATTTCATCGTAGCCTTTGAGGCCGTTTTCTTCCATCTTGCCGAGATCAATCCCTAGAAGGTTTACAAAGGCCTTGTTTTCCTGATGCCCTATTCTGCCATGGTAGAGGATGTTTGCCTCAACCCCAATGCTCTTTGCAATCTCTTTCAGGGCCAATCCACTCGAAATAGCATCCGGGTCAGGGTTATCGTGAATTACAATAGCAAGTCTTTTGTCCCTTATCCCTTTAAGCCACCGAGCAAGCCTGTTACCCCTGTGAACCGATTCTGCCCTCTCAAGGGAGCGGGAAAGGGAACTTGCAACAAGTTTGGAAGGCATAAAGACATAATCTGCTCCAAGATCTTCCATTTTCTCCTTGTTTATAATATCTGAGGCGCGAGAAAAGAGTTGAACATCAGGATTAATTGCCTTTTTGAAATTCTCAATGCCCTTTCTGTTAGCCTCATTATTGGAAGTCAGGAAAAGTATAACAACAACATTTTTAAGGTCAATCTTATCGACAAGTTCAGGGTCTGAGATATCGCCTACAATCGCCTCAAAGCCTTCTTCCCTGAGAGTCTCAACCTTAGCTTCGTCTTTATCTACAATAATCACGAGCTTATTGCTTTCCCTGAGCTCTTTTGCAAGTGCAAAACCGACACTTCCACTTCCCAGAACAAGGTATCTGGGTTTGACTGTACTTTTAAGATTGCTATCCGCATCTTTTGATAAGTTAAGCAAAAATAGTCCTCCCTGTTTTGTATAAGTCCAGACAAGTGTAAAGGAAAGCAAACATTTGATCAGAATCCTACCTATTTACATTTTACTGCAGCTAATTAACCGTAAAGTTAACTGCAGTTTTTGGACTGTTTTTCTTGCTGATTAGATACTCTTATGAAATTGAGTTTTATATACTGTACTCTTAAAGAAATAATATTCTTTTTATGGAAAATTCAAAAATTCCGGTATATTATGTTATATCGGAATGTAACATATATACTTAATAACATCAAATAGGTTTTCCTCGGTGTAGAAATATAAGAAATAAATTCCCTCAATTGCTCTGGGGGTATATAACAATTTCTATCTATAAGTCAGAGAATACTTATGTGAACGGGAAAGTTCAGTTTTTCATAGACAATTTGAAAGCTTAAGTGGTGGGCAAAGGAGACCACATGAAATAGTTAGTAGGTAATGGTTATGAAGTGCATCAGTTCTTTGAGGATGAAGGCGATAGACCGAAATTGCGAATGTCTTGGGCTTCTACCTGTCCAGTTAATGGAAAATGCAGGGGCCTTAATTGCACAGCACATAAGGGAAAAGCTTGAAAGCGGCAGGGTACTTTTTATTGCAGGCAGGGGAAATAACGGAGGAGATGCTTTTGTTGCAGCCAGGCATCTTGCAGGCTCTTTGGGATACATTGTAAACGTAGTACTGCTGGGAAAATCCAGGGATATAGGAACGAAAGAAGCTTTCCGTAACTTTTCCCTCCTGAAGTTCAGCCGTGTGAATATATTCGAAATAACGGATTCAAGCCAGCTTGAAGCTTCGGCTTCGGAACTATTTCAGGAAACTGATCTGCTCGTAGACGCGGTATTCGGAACCGGAATAAGTGGAAAGCTCAGAGAGCCCGAATCAACGGCTATCGACCTTATAAATCTTGAAGGAAAAGCCGGAAAAACTGTAATCTCGATTGATATACCCTCAGGACTAGATCCTGATGGTGGAGATTTTGAAAAAGCCGTGCATGCAGGGCTTACAGTTACTTTTCACCGTATGAAAATCGGGCTTTTGAGCGAGAAGGCAAAAGAATACACCGGAGTGATAAAGGTTGCAGATATCGGAATCTGTACTGACGCCGAGCAGTATGTTGGTCCAGGGGACCTCATGATGCTGCGCAGGCGGAAGTCAGAGGAGCACAAAGGGGATTCCGGAAAAATACTTGTTATAGGGGGAGGTCCGTACTCAGGCGCTCCGACTTTTGCAGCTCTTGCAGCCCTTAAGGCTGGAGCAGACCTTGTGACAGTAGCAGTTCCCGCACCTGTAGCCGAAATAGTAGCATCATATTCTCCTAACCTGATCGTCCGAAAACTCTCTTCAAATGTTCTCTGCCCTGATGATCTTTCAATCCTTCTGGACCTTATAAGTTCCCATGATGTAGTTGTAATGGGAATGGGGTTAGGGAGAGCGACAGAAACCCTGGAAGCCGTCCGAAAAATCATTCCTTTTTGCAGGAAAGCGGTTCTTGACGCCGATGCCCTCTCAGCTCTTTCAGGCACCATTTTTGAAAGCATTGCAGGCAACTGCGAACTGATAGTAACCCCGCATGCCGGGGAGTTTGCCCGCCTGAGAAATATGGAAACTCCTGAGAGCCTGGAAGCTCGTATTAAAGCTGTCAGGGAGTTTTCGGAAGAAAAAGGGGTTGTAACACTTCTCAAAGGAAAAATCGATATCATCTCAGACGGAAAACAAACCTTATTGAACAGAACGGGAAATCCGGGCATGACCGTAGGAGGTACAGGTGACGTCCTTGCAGGGCTTACAGGATCGCTTTTTTCCAGAAATCCAGCATTTCTCGCGGCAGCCTGTGCTGCGCATATCAACGGGACAGCCGGGGATCTGGCTTTTGAAAAGGCAGGAAACGGGCTGCTTGCAACGGATGTCCTGGAGAAAATTCCTGAAATAATTAAAATAGCCGAGATAGGGTAAAAAGAAGATTGTGTAAAAGAGATAAAGTAAAGTCTAAGTCTAAACACCATATATTTGCTTAATGGGGAGGAAATTTGTGTGGTACATGAAATTGAAAGGAAAATCGAGCTGGAAATCGAAAGAAACCGGATAAGAATTGCAATTTTTCACGGGGAAGATGAACAGGTCATAAAACTAAATCTTGAAGAAGCCAGCGAACTTAGAGAAGAGCTGGGTAAATTACTCGAAGACTATTCACAAAGAAAGCAAATAAGAATCGATTGATCCGAATTGACTGATCATAATTTACTGATCATAATTTACTGATCATAATTTACTGATCATAATTTACTGATCATAATTTACTGATCAGAGCCGATTGATCCTATAAAAGTTGCGTTGAAATACTAAATATGCATAGAACGCCAAAAAGCATTAAAAACGCCAGAAAAATCTATTGAACTGTTAAAAAGTATTGAACGGTCCAGAGAAATGGAATTGAAAGCCAGATTGGCTTGAACCAGACTAATCAAGCTTATATATCTGTGAAAAACGCGGTGATTTTGTGGAAAAGCAATTTACTCACATTGAGTCCGGCAGAGCGCATATGGTAGATGTCAGCGAAAAACGTGAGGTTTCGAGACTGGCGCGAGCTGCAGGGGACATTATACTTTCCGAGGAGACTGTAGAGAAGATAAGAACAGGAAATGTGGAAAAAGGGAATGTATTCGCCACTGCGCGAGTTGCGGCCATACTTGCAATTAAAAAGACCCCTGAGATAATTCCAATGTGCCACCAGATCCCTATCACTGCAATAGATGTGGATTTTGGGATCGGCAAAGGGATGATTTCAGTAGAGGTAAAAGTCAGGACTGTAGGAAAAACAGGAGTTGAGATGGAGGCTCTAACAGGGGTTTCAGCAGCTCTGCTGACAATATGGGATATGGTGAAATCAGCGGAAAAAGACGAAAGCGGGAATTATCCAAACACTTCAATACAAAATATCAGGGTGCTCGAAAAAATCAAAGGATAAAGCTCAGGGTAAGCCCATAAAAAATAAGCTTTTTAAAGGATGGAATATATCAAGACGGCAGACTGAGGTATATATCTTGAAAATTATAGGTGGACCAGCATCACAGTTACTTGCCAGCCGCACTGCCCGGGCTTTAGGGATAGAGCCTGTACTTTCCGAGTTTAATAGATTTCCTGATGGAGAACTTTATCTCCGAATAGCAGAAGATACCGAAAACGAGCGTGTGACTCTTATTCAAAGTATGCCTACTGATTCTGATTTTGTTTCCCTGATCCAGCTTATCGATGCCTGTGAAGGGGCAAAAGAACTCAATGTCGTGATTCCTTACATGGGATATGCCAGACAGGATAAGAAGTTCAAGCTAGGAGAGCCGATTAGTGCCCGCGCAATTGCCCGCTGTATCAGAGCTGACCGTGTCTTTACGATAAACATTCACGAAAAAAGTGTGCTTGAGCACTTCCCTGGCCATGCGGAAAACCTTGACGCAGCCAAACTTGTTGGGGAGCATATCGCAGGGCTTAACCTGGAAAATCCACTGCTCATTGCCCCCGATTCTGGAGCTCAAGGGCTTGTAAAGCGTGTTTCGTCAGGTCTGGGCTTTGATTATGATCACCTGGAGAAAACAAGACTCAGTGGAGATACTGTTGTAATCAAGACAAAGAATCTCGATGCAACGGGCAGGAACGTTGTCCTTGTAGATGATATGATTGCAACAGGAGGGACAATGGCTGAGTCTATCAAAATGCTCAGAGCTCAGGGAGCAGCAGATGTTCACATTGCCTGTGTACATCCTGTACTTGCAAGGAACGCAGCTTTAAGACTTTTCAACGCGGGCGTAAAGGATATCATCGGAACCGACACTCTTGAAAAAGGAGAGAGCAGGCTGAGTGTTGCTCCCCTTATTGCAGACGCTCTTAAAGGACTCTGATGAAAATAGTTTAATTTTATTACCGTTAACTATTTTTTATATTCTGTTGTTTTTAGTACTATGACTCTTCCAGAAGTCTGTCCACTTGATGAAAGCCAGACATGTAAAGGGCGGGAGTGCCACCTCTTCTGCCTTGAGTGGAGAACGAAAGAACCCACATGCCTTATAGGCTACGGCGTAACGAGTAAAGTTAAGTCAGGTAAAGCTGACCATAATAAGGATACCTATGCTGAGGATACTTTCCGAAAATTAGGTCGAGATCCCCTATCTAAAAGAAAAAACGTCTCTGAAAAAGGAGACTGGATCCCTTCAAGGCTCATAAAAAAGTCTCCTGAAAAACATGTTGAAAGGAAAGAAGAAAGTGTTACTAAGAGCCGGCACTTCCGGGAAACAACTGTAAGGAAGCCTAACCTAAATCCCGAGGTAAATCACGACGAAAGAACGAGAGAAAGATACGCTCTCAGCGACCCTGAAAAAGCTTCCATAAGGCTGGAATCCAGACTGAAAATTGAGTCGACTGAACAGAACTCGATAATCTATGCAAACACCCAGCCAAGAGTACAGGAAAATTCAAAGGCTCCAGAAAAAGTTATTTTAAGAGATAAGCATACAACAATCTTTGCACGTTCCGATACCGGTAAAAAAGATAACTCTTGCTTGCCAGGAAGAGAAGAGAAAGCAGAAAAGTCCCGTGAAAGCAGGGAAAAACGTAGAACTGATAAAGCAACGGAAATAGATCTTCCTGAAACTTGTGATGAAGACTTCTGGAGTTAACCGCCCTCAGCTCGAAAATGGCTGTTTTTCGAAATTGTTGAGCTACAACCGTTTCACTAACTAATCATACCTATCCATCATGACATTTTAGACTTAACAGTGGTTTTCGGTCAAGCCTTTTTTTAAAAGGCTTGTAATCATACCCCTCATGACACTTTAGATTTACAGTGGTTTTCGGTCAAGCCTTTTTTAAAAAGGCTTGCGGGCAAGCAGTTTTTTAAAAGGCTTGGCTAACAGCCCTCACGCTAGAAAAAGTAACTCAGGCATAGGCAGACGTTCCGGAAAGGGTCTCTTACTCTTGAAGGAAATATTATTTTCATTGTTCGGCATTCCTTAAGTTGACCTGCTTGACTCCTGTAAAGAGTCAATTGCTCCGGGTTTTAAGGTGTTGATAAATTATAAACCATAAACATAGAAGGATTTATGGATAATTAACTGTGCGTCTGAGAGGGAATTTTAATATCGTAAGATTCTCGTTTTCACTCTACTTAACTTTCATTTTGCATTCCCGGGAAGGAAACAAAAAAGGATACGATGATTCAGGATGGACCGCCAAACATACCAGATAATCTATAGTTCACTGCATGATTTTAAAGACGTTTTCCGCCTTTCGGAGGAATATTCCAAACCAGTAGGCGTGCTTGCAACGATCCTCAACCAGAAAGTCGTAAAAAAGACTCGGTTCAAACACAGGAAAATTTATTCCCGAGAGAATGAACTTTTTTTAAAATGGAAACAGGGACGTACGATTCTTGATCTTGCAGAGTACACAGGTTTTCCTCCTACCCTTATGGCATCGCTTATTATGAAGAATTGTCAAATTTCCAAGAAAAGTATAAACTGGTTTTTCAAAAATGTGGACTTAATTGAAAACCGTCGCCTTAGAAAGGAAGTCAAAAAAGCTCTAGAGGCCGATCATTTTTTTTCTCCTCACGCCCATGAAATGCAGTGTAAGAAAGGTGAGATGGGAGAAGCACTTATCCAGAAATGGCTTGATGATAGGGAAATTCAGTATTGTACCGAAGTAGAGATTCGAGCTAAGGGAGACGGTAAGACTCCTGATTTTGTCCTGGAAACTCCTGTATGCATAGACAATCTCATGGTCAACTGGATTGAAAGCAAAGCGCTTTTCGGAGACGACTTCGAACACGAACATTATTCAAAGAAACAGTTTAGAGAGTATGCAGAGATTTTCGGAGAGGGCATGGTTGTCTACTGGTATGGGCATCTCGAAGATATCCCTGCTGAAGGCTATCTTGTAAAAAACTATAGCTTTTTTGAAGAGTATGAAAAGGAAATTGACGAGCTATTTAATTACCTGGTATACTGGTAAACCGCAAGCCTTTTCAAAAAACTGCTTGCCCGCAAGCCTTTTAAAAAAAGGCTTGAGCGAAAACCCCAAGCAGTGTTTGGATTTGATTGAGAACCTTATCCCCAAACCCTATAGGCGTGATAAACCGGCGCAACGGTTTCGGGTCAACGGTTTCGGCTCAACGGTTGTATTAAAGCTTTGCAATAGATGACATATTGGTAATAGGGTCTTTTTCTACCTGGAAGACATGGTCTGCCGAATCTATAAGGGATTCGTCATGTGAGACCACAATAATCTGGCCTACGCCTATACCGCGCATCATGTCTATTAGTTTCAAAAGCTGGTTTATATGACCGCGGTCCAGAAAAACTGTGGGCTCGTCCAGGATCATGGGAGGAAGCCCGTCTGCCCTGTCTCCGCCGAAACCCATAGCAAGAAGCCTGTAGATTGCACAGCGCAGGACAAGGTTAAAGATTGCACGTTCTCCTCCGCTAAGGAGTTTGGGTTCAAGGGGAGTGCCGTCCTTTCTGTAAACCGTGAGATTATATTCCGGGTCAAGTTCGATATGGGAATAGGCATTGTTTGTGTACATGAAGCTGAACATTTCATTCAAAAGGGTAGAAAGGGCCCCTATATTTTTTGTCCGCATATCAGCCCGAACGCGCATATACATGCTCTCAAGTTCCTCGGCATTACTATATACGGCTTCAAGATACTGCTGCCTGTTTTCAAGAGCTTTGAGTTCGTCTTTCAGCTCATTGCGCCGGTTTAAGCTGTTCTCAACCATTCCTACTTCTTTTAAGAGCGCATCTTTAGCAGCCGTTATTTGCCGGGTTTTTTCAGTGAGGGTTGCCTGATACTCTACAAGCTGAGCACGCTTTGACTGAAGATCTTCGAACCTGCTTCCCTCCAGCTTTCCTTCAAGCTGCTTTATCCGTTCGTTTCTCTCAAGGATCTCCCGGTCAAAGAAGCTGACTTTTTCAGCAAGGTTTCTGATTGAAGCCTCAAGCTCTGAGATTTTATGCTTTATATTATCCATCTGGATCAGGTTTGCCCCGAGTTTCTTTGTCTTCAAGAGACGCTTTGCACTCTCGTTATGGGTTTCTTTTGCCAGGGCTTCCTTCTTCCTCAGGGTTTCAAGTTCAACTTCCAGAACTTTGAGTTTTTCTTTTTCCAGAGTCTCACGTTCGGCAAGTTCTTTTAATTTTTTACTGAGCTCCTCAAGCCTCTGCCCGTAATTTTCGATCAGCGCAAGGGAAGTCCTTATTTTTCCGTTAAGGCTCTCAATTTCCGAGGCGTTTCCAGCAAGTTTTTTCTCAAAAGCTTTTGCCTCTCGAAGCACTCTTTCACTCTCACCATGGGCTTTTTGAGCAGCAGCCTCCCAGCCCTGCAGAGCTTTAATATCAGGGAGGAGCTTTCCTATTTTAGCCTCAAGTTCCTCCTTTTGTTTATTAAGACCTTCGAGTTTTAGAGAGTCTTCCTCGGTTCGGGACCTATGGATAGCTATCCTTTCCTGGAAGTCCTTTGCCTTATTTTTGAGTCTTTCAATTTCCAGGTCGTAATCCAAAATTCGCTTCTCCAGTTTTTTTGCATCCTTGAGCCGATTAAGTTTTTTCTCGACTTCGGCCTGCTGGAGTTTTATATCGAGAAGTTCTGCTGCAAGCTTTTCTTTTTTCTGTTCGGATTCTCCGGTTGTGCATGCAATTTCAGAGCCTTTAAGATCCTGTCCGCATGTAGGGCATTTTCCTTCAGTAAGCAACTGCCGGTTTTTACGGATTACTTTATCAAGCTCCCTGATAGTAGCTTCAAGCTCCTTTTCCCGTCCGTGTAACCTGTTTTTATTTTCCAGCAGAAGTTCACTTAAATATTCCAGGTCCTCGAGTTGTTCTCCGGTAAAGCCAAGACCCTTTAACCCTGCAGAAGCTTCGGATTTTTGCTCCTGGACTCCCAGGATTGCCTCTTCATTTTCCCTGAGCTCTTCTTCAAGGATTTCTATCTCGGTTTTACTTTTTCGGACTGTGACTCTGTAATTTTGAAGTTCCTTATCAAGTGTGAGAAGATTTATATCTCCTGTCTCTTTTTCTTTAAAAGCAAGTGCAAGTTTCGTTGAGGCTTCGTTTTTTCGTTCACGCAGAAGGCTCTCTTTTTCTTCCAGCTCTTTTATGAATAAAGGAATCTCATAAGTATCCGTGAAGCCTGTAGTCACTTTTGCATCTTCTTTTAACTTTTTATTCTCATCCTCTATTCTCAGTATATTTTTCCTGTTTTCTTCGATTTTTCCGTTTGTAGTCCCAATATCCGTCCTACACTGCGTAAAAATCCGTTCAGTTTCAATCTTTTCGTTTTCAAGATTGCTTAGAGCCTGAGCATGAACCTCTTCTTCTCTGAGGAGGAGAGCAAGTTCTTTTGAGATCGCATTTACCTTTTCCCTGGCAAGAAACTCCTCTTTTTCCTGCTGCAAGCTTAGTGCCTCAATCTCAAGGTCTCCAAAGCCGCATTCTTCACGAATAAGATTATTTTCTTCTCCCAGTCCGAGCAGAGCCTGCCGTTGTTCATGGGCTTCTCCGACGAAAACTTCTTTTTCCCGGATACAGCCAGTCTTGTCTTCCTGAGATTTAGCCAGGGCCTGCTTAAGACCCTGGATTTCCTGGAGACGTTCTCTATGCTCTGTAATCAGCAGGTCGAGTTTTTCTTTCTGGACAGCTGCAGCCTCTTTATTCTCATTGAATTTTTTTAAGATTGAATTGCTGTCCTTTATCTTCTGCCTGAGCCCATTCAAAACAGTATGCGGTTCTGTACTTTCAATTCCTTCAATTTCAGCCGTTACTCCTGAAAGGCTGTTACTTGTATCTCTTTGAAGCCTTCTTACAGCCGTTTTTGCACTGCCCGCTCTTTCCCTGTATTCTTCTAGCTTTCCAAGTTGTAGAAGGCCGTCAATCATTCGCTGCCTGTCTTTTGGTTTTGCGTTAATGAGTACGTCAATTTCACCCTGCCTGATATAAGCGCAGTTTCTGTATGCCTCTTCGTCCATATTCAGAAGGGAACAGACCTCTTCGTAAGTCCGGGTAGCCTGATCGATAATACTTTCCCCATTGGCATAGAGCACGCATTTTGAGTTCGAAACGTTTTCACTTTTAGGGGAATACCTGAAAGCCTGTTCGATAAGATAATCCTGCCCTAAATGCTCAAAACCCAGGTTTATTTTTGCATTTTCAGCCCCCTTGAAGACCACATCCGCAAGCACAAAATCCTTTGAGAGGATTTTGCTCCCGAAAAGCCCCATAAAACAGGCCTCAAGCAGACTGGACTTCCCACTCCCGTTCACTCCGGAAATTACTGTAACTCCGTCTTCAAATGTAAAATCCAGTTTTTTATAACTCCGTATGTTTTCAATATACAGGTTTTTGAGCTTCACAGGTAATCACCAAGGTTATACTGTCGAGGTACAGCAGCCTTTCTCCTTCCTTTTTTCGGTCCTGTCTTCCCCGTTTTTTCGTTTAGCTCCGTAGCCCTGGAAGGTTCCTCTTCAGGTAACTTTTCGGCTTTGCCTGTTTTTTCCTTTTCAGGTTTGCCTTTAACCCTGGATTCAGACAGCTTTTTACTCTTCTTCTCAGGCTCATTTTCAGGATTACTTTCAAGTTCATTTTCAGGATTGCTTTCAGGTTTAATTTCAGGATTGCTTTCAGGTTTAATTTCAGATCTACTTTCAAGCTCTCTTTCAGTTTTACTTTCAGATTTAATTTCAGGCTTCTTTTCGGTTCGACCTCTAGATTTGGTTTCAGATTTTCTTTCGGCCTGACCTTCAGGTCTAACTTCAGGTTCGTTATTTTTGTCTTTCCTGAACTCGGTTTCTATTTCTTGAGTTTTCCCAGGATTCTCTGAAGTTTCCTGCAAGATATTCGATTTGAGCGGCACTATAGGTTTACTGGACAACTCTATTGATCTCGAATCCGACAGTTTCAGAAACTCCGAATTCGATGGTTCTTCAGAGCTTGAGCTTAGAGTCAGTTCGGAGTGATCCTGACTCACGGCTGAAATTTCAATACTCTTTGAGGTTTCAATGCTCTTTGATGTCTCAGTACTTTTTGAGGCTTCAATACTTTTTGACATCTCAGTACTCTTTGATATCTCAGTACTCTTTGACATCTCAGTACTTTTTTTATTATCCTTTTTTTCAGTATCATTAACTTGATCTGAAGTCCTCAGAACTCCTGAGAGTTCAGTAATTTCAAGCTTGCTGGTAATTGCTCCAACCGGTATTTTTTTTTCTGCAAATTCGTTTTCCTCTACAGCATCAGGTTTTATCTCTTCAAATTCCAGAAATCCTGTAGTGGTAGAACTTGCAATGCTGGCAGTGTAAACGGAATTGTCGGAACTGGCCGAATTTATAGGAATCTCTATCCTGAAATCAGGGCTTTTGAAATCCATAATTTTTGCTTCAATAAGTTTCGAAAGCCTGTTTTCGGTCTCTTCGTCAACCCTTGACCTTGAAATATCAGAACTCCTGACAATTTCATCAATAATCAACCCACCGTCGTTTAAGCTCATTTTTCGGATCTCGCTTGCAACGGCGTGGTCAGGATCAGAAAAGGTTACCTTTAAGACTTCTTCAGGGAAGGATTCTTTTGCCCTCCGGTCTATAACTTTCGGTACAAGAGCTCCTTTATTAAGCAGGTACTCCTCAAGCTCGCTCTGTGACAGGACTGCCCCCGAGTCCCCAAAAATCTCCAGAAATACTACGGATTCACGGATCTCTCCCAGATATTCGTCCACTTTAGAAAATATTTGTTCATATGGCTGATCTTCCCCTTTCAACTCTACTCGAATGGGAAGAAATCTCCGGGTTGGAATTGTTCGCTTGCTAATTTCAAGCCCTTTTTCGGAAAGCGTGATGATATTATAGGAACGGGCTTCTTTTTCGGACAGACTATTCCGTTCCGTACTGCCAGGGTAAGTAATCCAGGTCTCCCCTGTCTTATTTTTAATTATTGAATGTTCATGGTAGTCACCAAGAAGAATTGCATCAACCTTAAAAGGAAGATTTTCCAGCACTTCATCACAATCCCATTCCGCATACGGAAAAGGACTCATTATCTGGTGCATGACAAGCAGTTTCCAACGTTTTTCCACAGGAGAGGAAGGGATGGAAGAGGTGGACGAAGGAGAAGGGCTGGATAGATTAGAAGAAGTGGAAGGAGTTGATTGGGTGGTAGGAGTTGATTGGGTGGTAGGAGTTGATTGGGTGGTAGGAGTTGATTGGGTGGAAGGAGCTGAGGAAGTGGAAGGGGTTGAAGACGTGGAAGGATTTGAGAAAGTGGAATCAGTGGAAGAACTGGAAACAGCATGTGAGTCCGGTACCTCAAACCCTGAATAGTCGAAGATAGGGATTTTTGATTTCGGAACACTGTCGATCCCGTAAATGGCCGCATTTCCTACCATAAGCGGTTTTTTCCCGAGCCTTGCCGCAAGTCCCATCTCTTCAAAAAGGTCAAGCCACTGGGTATTTTGTTTGCTCTCATGGTTCCCGACAATTCCTAAAAAAGGTATGTCAGCCACCTTTAGCCTGGACAGGAGATTAATTGTCTCAAGGAGGTCTTCAAGGGTCGGGTTCCTCGAATCAAAAAGGTCTCCCGCATGCACTACGGCATCAACCTGCATCTCAACCGCATCGTTTACAACAAGTTCGAAAGCTGCAAAAAAATCGTTTCTCCGTGCCTCGCTGTGGTACTGCCTGTATCCCAGATGCGTGTCTGCAGTGTGGAGTATCCTTATTTCCCTGGCCATGGTTCTATCAGTCTCTAATTTTTACCCTATGAGGGTTTCTATATTAGTAATTAACTAATTTTTACAGAAGATAGATTTCCTCCAGATGGAAAGTTAACATCTTTCACGCCGAAATGCTGACTGACTGACATAAGCCTGACATAAGTTTCAAAAATAAACTTCCGGAGGTGCTTCTGGTGGTCGGCTGTCTGTGTATTAATATAAATTCAAGGAGACCGCAGTGATTATTATTTCAGGTTGTTTTTGTCCGGGGAAGGCGCACGGCTGAGGCCGGCGGGTTTTAATTATATAAAATCTGGTATCTCAATAGGTCCCACCCATTCAGGGAATTCTTTTTCAAAAAACGAAGGCATAAAAGAGAATGAATAAGAAAGAGTTATACCTTGCAAATTATTTTTTGTTCTACATAGTAAACACGAGCTTTTTGTGAAGTCGACTTATACACATCTTCTCGGATTTGCAACCTCTCTTTTAAGAATCTCCGTCCAATCCGGAGCCTGTACTCCTGGATATTCATACCCTAAAAGAAGCACCTCACTAACTTCTTCACCTTCAGCCGACATGGACCCTGTTACTTCATATGTTGGGAACGGGACAGGAAGTACTCCTTTTACGGTCTCATCAACTTCCAGTTTCGTAAGCCTGGTAACGTCCTCAGTAAAAAGCACTTCTTCTGCACTGCTCGCAGCCACAATAGGTATTGTGCGAATCGAGTGATATATGCACGATTCAACCACAGCAAATCCAAGTACGAGTTCTTTCCAGATCATAGGTTTATTCTGATCGGTTGTTTCTGCCATTGTTTATCCCCCAACTATAAACCTTTGGTTCCGTTCAGTTTTGTTCCGTTTAGTTCAGTTTCGTCCAATTTTGTTCAGTTTCGTTCGGTTTCGTTCGGTTTTACAGGTTTTGAGCTTATAGAAGGATATGACAGTAAGCGATAAGTTATTTTCTTTTAAGAAAATCAATGCCTGTAGTCTCTATTTTTCACATTTCCACAAGATGTCAAAATATCTCTAAAACCGTATCCAGAATAAAAATGAATCCGGAATATTTCTTTTTTCTGGAAACACAGCAAATCGGAACTCCCAAACAGATCGAGAAATTTAAATACTTTTAGAAATTCCGATCCTCTAGAAATATGGGAGCTGTTTAAATGATATCAGTACTTGAAGCACAGGAATTTGCCAGAGAATGGATTGAGGCCTGGAATTCTCATAACATTGATAGAATTCTCGAGCATTATAGTGAAGATTTCGAGATGACCACTCCTATGATAGTTCTTGTAATGAACGATCAAACAGGCACCCTCAAAGGTAAGAAAAATGTGAAACCATACTGGGAAAAAGCACTTGAAAAAGTCCCTGATCTTCGGTTTGAGTTGCTTGACGTATTTGTAAGTGTCAATAGCCTGGTAATTTATTATAAGGCCGTTTTCGGAAAACGTGCTGCAGAAATTTTGTTTTTTGGAGAAGATGGTAAGGTTAATAGAAGCATTGCTCATTATAACGAAATTTGATTTTTAAGGTTTCAACCTGAGTTCGTTTTACAGATCCATTTACTTGACCAGTTCTCTCTTCAGGTTTAAATCCATCTAATCCATTTTGTCACAGAAAATATCTCTTTCCTATAAGTCCATTAGATTCTGTATTCAAGTAAACAGATCTTGAGTTTACTCTTTTTGTTCCGGTATGAATTATCATCACCTGGTATATCACCGATGGAGTCATCTCACCGGGAAACCGTAGTGATGCTCACCGGATCAGAGATCGTATAGTTTCTTTCCAGTGCTATATCCAGCACCGTACCCGTCTCTAAATCCGTTAAAGTATCCGCCATCGTATCCGGAATCTGGCCCGTAATAGATCATTAGGAACATTAGCATGCGTCATCGGTTAAGCATTAAATTCCCTCTCTTGTACATGTTTTTATAATAATACCTAAATATCTCTGTATCTATGTCTCCTCGTCCCCTACCTACTCTTGAAGACTCTCTTCGGGAAATGTTTCCCGAAGAGTGGTTAAGGCAAACTGCCAAAGAAACTGGTCTTATAGTACGTGAACGTAAAATTGACCCTGTCATTATCTTTTGGGTTTTAACTCTCAGTTTTGGTGTACGCTTGCAGCGTACACTTGCCAGTTTAAAACGAGAATATGAAACTGAGTCACAAAAAACCATAAGTGATAGCAGCTGGTACTATCGTTTTACTCCAGAACTTGTTGAGTTTCTTCACCAATGTGTAATTCATGGCATGGAAGAACTTGCAAAAGAACCTGGTAGGAAACTTAGCAAGAAACTCGAAACCTTCCAAGATGTTGTCATTCAGGACAGCACAATTGTTCGTCTCCATTCCTCGTTAGCAGACAAGTTTCCGGCAGCAAGATCAAGAACAGTAGCTGCAGGAGTAAAAGTTGGAGTTATGGTAAGTGCAGTTGCTAATGGACCTAGAACCGTTGCTCTGTACTCTGAAAAAACAGCTGAGGTAAAGACATTAAAAATAGGTCCCTGGATCAAAGATCGTATTCTCCTTGTTGATCTTGGTTTCTACAAAACTCAAATGTTTGCAAGAGTTGAAGAAAATGGGGGATATTTTGTATCAAGAATTAGGAAGAATATGGACCCTATTCTTGTTTCTGTTGAAGAGGGACTTTCTAAGACAAAAAGCAAAGAGTTCGCTGGAAAACCTGTTAGTGAATGTATTAAGCAACTTTCTGGAAAAGATATTGACGCAGTTGTAAAAATAGCATTCAAAAGAAGAGCGTATAAAGGCAAGCAAAAACCGGATGAGATGAGTGTACGTCTTGTTGCGGTATATAATGATGAGGACGAAAAGCACCACATATATATCACAAACATTCAGAAAGATGTTTTGAATGCAAAAGACATTGCAAAATTATATGGGGCAAGATGGGATATAGAATTGCTGTTTAAGGAGATGAAAAGCAAATACGCTCTGGACGTTCTTGAAACAAAGAATGTGCAGGTGATTGAAGCTCTAATTTGGACAGCAATGTTGACACTAATTGTTAGCAGAAGAATTTATTCTCTTGTAAGAAACTCAACAGCTCATCCTGAAAAAATGGCTAGATATACGCAGTTACGTTGGAGTACAATATTTGCAGAGAATGCATCAGATTTGTTGACAGTAATTCTGAATAGATGTGGAATTCAGAGAACTTTTGAAACGATAATGAGTGTATATGAAAGTCAAGCATTGGATCCACATGTAAACAGAGAAAGGTTTAGAGATGAATGGTTTGAGTAAGAAATGAAGAGACTGAATCAAAAAAAGAGTGAGAGGAGAAGGAAATAATTCCTTAACCGATGACCAATGGGAACATTAGTGGACTTTTACCGGCTATGCCGTCTGTAAACCCGGCACTGTATCCTTTTGAGTATCCTTCCCAGTAGCCGCGAGTATAGCTGTCATTGCTTTTGTCTCCATATTTTACAGATGTAGCTGCACTTACGGACGAAGCCGTCAGCGAAGCTACAAAAAGGACTAATAGGAAAATGCTCAGTGTCTTTCTTATTCTTTCAGATATTTGTTTTCCCATTCTTTACCCCCAACTCTTTGTTTAATCAATCTGGATTTTGTGGTCATTTTACTATAATTCGTGTTATAAACCTTTGAATATTTATTGCGTCCACAGCAATTTTTTAAGCTGCATCGGTTAGATTAGCCCGACTTTGAGATTAATAAACCTTAATTTCTATTGCTGCTCAACTTATATGCATACAACTGGGAGATATATAAGGAGAATAGAAGAAATTCTCCTTATGCTTATTAATTATAGAAAAAAAGGACAATAAAGATCGAAATAAATCAAAAAAAGGAGAATTGATCGCTCAATATCACAAAAACGTTGTTGAGCCACGCTGTTGATCCGATGGTTCTGAAACTCTTTAATCCGCCGATATCAGTGAAAAAGAACTACAGGAAACAGTATATAGTAATAAGAAAATATATTACAAAAAACAGTATAATTTTAATTCATAATTGATAAAAATAAGGGGGGCAATAAGGTGATGATAGGTACCTCTGAAATAATATTTGCGCTCAGCATAATAATATCTGTTATATTCTTTATATTAATTTTGAAACTGCTTTTTAAATTAAAATGGAAATGAAAATTAAGTAGGGGGCTGTAAAATGATGGGGATCAATGAAATAATAATGATTGTGCTCAATGTAATAATACCTGTTATATTTGTGATAATTATTGTGAAATTACTCCGTAAGTTGAAATGGGATTAATTAAGAGTCTAGTAAAAATAAATTCGGAATAATAGTAGATTAATAATTACAGTCATTCAAGGAAAATCCAACTAAGTACCCGTAGCGAAATAACTTAGGCACGTTTTTATACTGTACCCAAATATTTTCGCAAACAAGCTCAACTATCTAGTTCAAACATAATTGTGTGTTGCATAGGTTATTTTGTTGTGGGCACTAAAATTCCTTTTTCCTGGAACCACAGCAAACTGGAATTCTCTAATAAATAATAAAAATTTTAATAACTTTGGAGTTCCGATTTATTAGAAGTATAAGAGCTATTTAAATGATATCACTAATTGAAGCACAGAAATTTGCCAGAGAATTGATTGAAGCCTGGAACTCTCATAATATTGACAGAATTCTTGACCATTATAGTGAAGACTTCGAGATGACCACCCCTATATGATAGTCCTAGTAATGAATGATCAAACAGGCACCCTTAAAGGTAAGAAAAATGTGAAACCATACTGGGAAAAAGCACTTGAAAAAGTCCCTGATCTTCGGTTTGAGCTGCTTGATGTGTTTGTAAGTGTCAATAGCCTGGTAATTTATTATAAGGCTGTTTTCGGAAAACGTGCTGCAGAAATTTTGTTTTTTGGAGAAGATGGTAAGGTTAATAAAAGCATTGCTCATTATAATGAAATCTAACTTTCAGGGTTTTGTAAAAATCCTTAATTTAATACAATTATCTTACAATTTTTTTTTTTACGTTATAAGACTAAGGATAAAACAGATGATTTTGATATTTTAACAGTGGGATCACGTATGAAAAGCACAGTATATCTTTACGTATTTGACACAATGGCTGACTGGGAAGTTGGTTATTTAAGCGCTGAAGTAAACTCGGGAAGATTCTATAGAAAAGAGGCTCAACCTTTAAAAATAGTTACAGTTGGCATAGATAATACTCCTGTAATTACAATGGGTGGTATAAAAGTAATACCTGATATCGGACATGAAGAACTTATTATTGAAGATGCGGCAGCCCTGATACTCCCTGGAGGAAATACATGGACAGAAGCAATTCACGACCCTATTTTAAAAAAGGCTGAAGAGTGTTTGCAGAAAGGTGTGATTGTTGGAGCAATTTGCGGCGCTACAATGGGACTTGCTGAAAAAGGGATGCTGAACAATAGATGGCACACCAGTAATGGTCCTGGGTTCCTTAAAATGACATGTCCGAATTATGAAGGGGAAATGTATTATAAACAAGAACCGGCTGTAACTGACGGAAATCTGATTACTGCTTCCGGAACAGCTTCGCTGGAATTTACTGTTCATGTGTTGAAGAAACTGGACGTATTCTCGCTGGAAACGTTAGATTCATGGTACAATTTTTATCTTACTCACGAATCGAAATATTTCTATGAGCTAATTAGTTCAATTCAATGAATTGCAAAACCTTAAATTAAAAAAAGAGAACAAATCGAGGTTAAAGGGCATGCGGATCATTGACAAATCTGGCAAAACAGCCCTTTAGCCTCTTTGACCAGAGATAGGCAATCGTAAGTAAATTACAGGCCCTCTAAAATCCGGTCATGTCTCCAAATTATTGAACAGGAATTCTAGCGTTAGTAATTCTTTTAAACTCCATTCTTGAGTTTTACTCTTTTTTGTTCGGTATGGATGTCAGCAGGCTTTATAACCGTTTTTTATAACCGTTAGAATTGTTTCACCGGAAAATCACACTGATACTTGTCGGATCAGATACCGCATAATTTCTTTCCAATATTTAATCCGGCACCGTACCCATCTCTAAGCCCGTTAAAGTATCCGCCATCGTATCCGGAATCTGGCCCGTAGTAGACCATGGGGAACATGAGCGAACTTCTACCGGTTATGCCATCTGTAAACCCCATGTTGTATCCTTTTAAATATCCTTCACAGTAGCCGCGAGTATAGCTGTCATTGCTATTTTCTATATATTTTACAGATTCAGCTGCGCTTACGGACGTACTTACTAGAGAAGTTGCAAAAAGGACTAACAGGAGAATGTTCAGTGTTTTTCTTATTCTTTCAGATATTTGTTTTCCCATTCTTTACCCCCTACTCTTCGTTTAGTCTGGATTTTGTATATCTACCATACTACTTGACGTTTTAAACCTTTGAATATGGCGTTTCACAGCAATTTTCAGCTACTTCGGTTAGATTAATCTGATCTTGCAACTAATAAACCTAAACTTTGATTGCTGCTTAACTTATATGCATATGCCTGGGAGATATATATGAAGAATAGAAGAAATTTTCCTTATGCTTGCTAATCATAGAAAAATACGACACTAAAAAATAAGCAATCGTAAGTAAATTGCAGTCCTGCTAAGACTTCACAGCATACTAAAGTTTTTTTGAGCGACTCATGCTTTACGAAATAATTTTTTCTTGATTTTTCGTATGGCACTACCTGACATTTGTTTAAGAATAATAGACATGGGCGTGTTTTTTCCTGCAGGAGAAACTTTTCCTTCCCTGATGGCTTCTAGTACGGCTTCAAGGGTATTTTCCTGCGCGTCGATTTCGGTGTACGCCTGGCCCACCATTTCGGGAATATGAGAATCGCTTCCTGCAACGCCAGGGATTCCAAGCCTTTTTGCCTCGGCTGCGGCTTTTCGGTTGGCTCTATTAAAAAGGCAGCGGGAATTGAAAACCTCAGCGGCATCAATATCAAGCCCTTCGAAGCTTCCTATCCCATGAGAACTGCGCTTGAAGGGGTGAGGAATAATAACCGTGCCTCCGAGTTTTCTAGCTCTCTTTATCGTTTCTTCCGGACTTAGAAGAGGCTCGATATTCTGGTTGATTCCGAGAACAAGGATATGCCCCTTCGAAGAACTAACCTCCACACCTGGAATAACCGTAAGCTCAAGGCCAAGTTCCAGGGCTCTTTTTTGACAGGCAAGACCGCCTTCCACAGTGTCGTGGTCACAAATAGCAAGTCCGTCAAGTCCTTTTTTACTTGCAGCTTCAAGAATATCGTCATGACTTGAGCTGCTATCTTTTGAATGCTCGGAATGTACGTGCAGATCGAATTTCATGCTAATAGAAGAATGAGAAATGGATTTATATAAATTTTGAAGCAGGAATCTATCATATGAATTTTGAGGCAAGAATCTATCGGTAACCGAGTTTATTATAATTTACAAAAAAATTCGCTCATATACGAACAAAAATATCTTAAAAATAAAATGAAAATCAAGAGGAACTGCGAACGGGCAGAAACATAGCAAAAATCTGGTTTTAGGGGTGTAGTTTAGGATATTAGGAGGGTCTGATGGTTTCAGTAGATACCCGTTCGCATACGTACAAACAACTCGTGGATATAAGTACCTTTCGTATATATGCGAACAGTATTCGGACTATACGAAAAACTCTCTTAGAAACCGATATTGAAAAACACTCTGTCAATATTCCGGTAGTTTTCTTAATATTAAAAAAGCTTTATATTATTCAGAAAAGTAAGGAAATGTATACATCTCGAAACAAAAATATTAGACATATTTTATCCAAATTTTTGAAAAAATTTGTAGTCCGATGTTTCTAAAAGACCTGCTTTTTGATCAAACTTTTTCTCAAAAAAGTTTGGACTCGAAATTCAGGCTTTTTAGGAACATCTAACCAGGATCATTCACTTCTTTGAGCTTCCTGAGGTTCAAGGAGAGCATGTGCACGGTTAATTATCTCTGTTCTGGCTTCATAATCTACAAGAATCTGTTGTCCAAATTCAACTCTATGCACGATTCCTTCTTCATACAGCCAGGAGAGTATTGACATCCCTTTTTCCGAATTCGGAAGAGAAAGAGAGCAAAAACACCAGGGAGGCAGGTGTTTCATTATCTCGGCTTTTAGAGCATCCATCCCGGTGCCTTTTTTTGCAGAGACAAAGACCGGGTTCGGGGCCATATACCCTACATGTTCCATAATGGCGTCAAATTCGGATTCATCAACCAGATCTGCTTTATTAAGTACGGTAATAATGGGAACTCCCTGTATTCGGTCCCAGAGAGTATCGTGAGATGTTGATAGTTTCTGAAGGATTGTTTCGGGTTTTTCGCTTGCGTCCACTACAAGGAGTATAAGGTCCGAAAGAAAAATCTCATCAAGGGTAGACTTGAAGGCATCAACCAGCCAGTGAGGAAGATCCTCTATAAATCCCACGGTATCGGTTAAAAGAGCTTTTCGTCCTCCCAGGTCCAGAGCTCGGGTCATAGGCACAAGCGTTGTAAAAAGCATGTTCTTTGCCTCAACGCTTTCATTTACAATTGCGTTAAAAAGCGTGCTTTTTCCGGCGTTTGTATATCCTGCAAGGGAAATTAAGGAAAAACCTTTTCTATGCCTTAAAGCTCTCAAAGATTCATCGTCTTTTTCTGCAGATTCGAGTTCATTCTGAATCCTTGTTATCCTCTTCTTCAGGTCCTGTTCATAAGAATCCTCGTAGTCTCCAAGCCCCATGAAGCCTGCCCTCTCCTCCTTTTTAAGGAGAGAAACAACAGCTCTTGCTCTGGGCACTTCATATCTCAATCTTGCCAGTTCGACCTGAAGTTTTGAGCGGTGGGTGGTTGCCCTTTTTGCAAAGATCTCAAGAATGAGCTGGAACTTATCGATAATATGGCATCCGCAGATTTCCGAGATATTGAAGAGCTGGGTTGTAGAGAGCCTGTTATAGAAAATTACTTTCTCTGCACCCGTACTCCTGACAAGTTCGGCAAGTTCCTCTATTTTCCCTTTACCTAGTTGATATTTCGAATCTGGATATCTGGTTTGCTTAAGCTCACCAACTGGCAGGTAACCTGCAGCCTTTGCAAGTTCTCTGAACTCCTGAAAGAGATATTCTTCACGTTCAGGGTCCGAATTGGGAATTGTTCTTTTAACGAGAATTACTCTGTTTCCGTTACCGGATCCTTTATTGGATTTCTGTTCAGCTGAAATTTTTACGCCTCGATTTCAAGTTCTTTTATCAGTAAATTACGGGCGCTCAGGGAAATATGGTGCACGAGTTCGATCGATTGTCTCTCGGCAATTGATTCCTGATACTTAAAAGCCCTGGAAAACATACTTTCGGTCACCCATTTGGGTTTATTATACATGTCTCCCTTTTCTGCCACAATCGTACCCTCAAAGGAAAGCTGGTCAGCTGTGTCTTCGATTAGCTGTACGACGTCCAGCAGGCTGGGAGCTCTTTTTTGCCAGAGGGGAAGGATTTTTATCTGCTTGACTTTTTCGATATGGTTCGCCGAAATCGTAAGCGCTGCTGCCGCACATACCATATAGTAGCCTCCTTTGATCCTGTGCCTGCCAGAGATGTCTACTGCAATAATATCCCACATATACTTCACCCTTGACAAGAATCTCACATTTTCGTCCGGCTGATGTCAAGATATTCGATTTCCTCCCCTTGCTCAACCGCAAAAAGCATTGTTTTCCTAACGCTGTTTGCAAGCCTGACAGCTCCTGACATAACCGAAAGCCTGAACTCAAAATCCTCAGGAATAGCATTTACAAGATATTCCGAATGGGAAATTCTCTCTATTGACTCGACCTTTCTATATACCCTGAAATTCGTTCCGAATTTAAAACCGGTTTTGACTACATTTCCTGAATTCCTGAGATTTTTATATACATTGTACTTTCTCAAGAAAGAGCTCTCAATCTCCGAGGCTTTCTCGATAAACTCGTCAAACGAAAACACTTTACCTTTCCTGTCCCGAACTGTTATCACACCTCCGGAAAAGAGGTAAAGGGATTCAACAAGGGAAAGCTGTAGTCTTTCAGAGTCCAGCATTTTCCCGTAAAAGCCCCTCTTATAAAGAGTTTCCGAAGCCTGAGCATCCCAGGCTATTACCCTGTCCTCCAGGAAAGTGGAATCGCTTTTGACGGCAGGATACGGTTCAGGCATTTCTCCTTTAGAAACTGCGGTTTTAACTTCATAGAAGGTAAGGTCACTTTCTTCATCCACCACAGCAAGGATAAATTGCTTGTGTACGTTCTCTGCCGAGGCAACCGAGTCCTGAAGGAGTTTTACGGGAAGGAGCTGCCTCTCAGACTGGACGTGCACAAAAATTTTTGCTGCACTTTTACCAGGGTGGCTGCCTCTTGGATATACCCTGAAATCCGTAGCTGATGGCTGGACATAATACCCCCTCTCTTTAAGGTCCTTATATACTATATATTTCAGCTCAAAATTCGGCTGCCTCAAAGAAGCCTGTTCGAAAAAAGCTCTGAAATCGAGCAGTGTGCCTTCGAGTTCAATTTCGAGTTTTCCTCTGGACAGGAGAAAAGCAGCTTCTACAAGTGAGAGCTCAAGCCCGTCCCCTTTAGGGCGCCCGAAGTAACCATTTTTATAAAGCTCGGCTACCGCTTCCTTTCCGGCAAGGACCCGGTCTCCTTTAAGTTGTGTTTTCAATAGATTCACCTGAAAAGAAAATGAAACGAAAATAAGTTCTTTACCAATCTGGCTTGCTGTAGTCAAATTTGCTATAGCGTAATTTCTCTTGATCTAGACTTCCATAAAATAATTTATCATTAAAATAAATTTATTGTTAAAATAAACTTATTATTAAAATAATTTCTTATAATCCTGTTTGTCGTGATTTTTATTTATTGTAATCCGGTCTATTGTAATTCAATCTATTGTAATTCAATCTATTGTAATTCAATCTATTGTAATTCGATCTGTTACAGTCTATCTATTGTAATTCGATCTGTTACAGTCTACCTATTGTAATCTAATTTATTGTAATTTGATCGATTGCAGTCTTATCTATATTGCAGTCTTATCTATTGTAATCTAAGTTGTTATAATCAATTAATATAATATTGCTTTTTCGACCTGCATATAAAAGGTAATGTTTGCATGCACTAAGGAAGGAGCCTACACGCATCACAGAAGAATCCTGGATTCCTGAAACTTTCTTGCAGCCTCTACAAGTGAACTTGCAAGTTCCCTGTACGCAACTCCGTGCAGGTGGGCATAAGAGCCCAGAGTATTTTCAGAAATAAGTCCATCCATGCCGTTCGTTATGCCTGTACCTCTTGACAGAGTTATTGCAAATTCGGCATCCTCAGGAATTTCCCTTATTTCAGAATGGTGGAATTCATGTCCCTTGAAGCTGTTGCCTTTTTTCCCAAGAATGCAGTCCTTGTTAAGGGTTCCTATATTGTAGCTGACCACTCTTGTCTGTCCCATAATAGTATGCCCTGGAAGGGCCCCTACCATTGAATATGTAGACTCCGGCATTGAGGCATCGTGATAGGTGCCTTTTCCGGGAATACCTGTGCTTATTTTTTCCGTAAGGTACATAAGCCCTCCGCACTCGGCATAAATAGGCATGCCTGCAATAGATGCCTTTTTTATATCCCGGCGCATGGACTCATTAGCTTCAAGTTCGGCTGCAAAGAGTTCGGGATAACCGCCCCCTATATAGAGCCCGTCAACCTCGGGAAGTGAGTTGTCTCTAACAGGGCTAAAGTAAACGATTTCTGCACCTGTAAGTTTCAGGAGATCGATGTTATCACGATAGTAAAAATTGAAAGCCTCATCAAGAGCTACTCCTATCTTTGGCTTTGGTATACCGGCACCGGAGACCGAAGAAAAAACACTATTATCAGGGCTTTTCAGAGGCTTTGCGCTTTTTGCGATTTCCATAAAGCGGTCTACGTCAATTCCTTTATTTATGATTTCTTCAATGCCGTGAAGACGGGCTTCAAAACCTCCGTCCCCAAGCCGTCTTCGGCCTTCGAGAGCTGGCATAAGCCCGAGGTGGCGCATGGAAATCTGCATAGCGGGGTCTCTTGGAACAATTCCGATAACCGGAATGCTTGTATAGTGTTCTATTGCCTCTTTTGCTTTTTCGGCATGGCGGAGGCTTCCTATATTATTAAGGATAACCCCTGCAATTTCCACATCAGGGTCGAAGTTCCTGTATCCGTTGACAAGGGCAGCACTCGAACGAGTAATGCTACGGGCATTGATTACAAAGATTACTGGGCATTTAAGGATCTTTGCAATCTGGGCAGTGCTTCCAAGGTCGCTTAAGCTTTCAAAACCTTCGTAAAGCCCGCGAACTCCTTCAATAATCGCGATATCCGCCTTCTCGCCGGCTTCGCAGGCATGAGTATAGACATCCAGAATCCCGTTCTCATCCATAAGATAGCTGTCAAGGTTCCGGCAGGGTCTGCCAGTTATTTCAGTATGATAACTCGGATCTATATAGTCCAGAGCGACCTTAAAGGGCTGGACTTTATATCCCCTTGAAACTAGAACGGCCATCAGGCCCATAGAGATTGTAGTCTTGCCTGAGGACGAACGGTCTGCAGAAATAAGAATTCTGGGAATGTTCCCTGCTGCGGATTGCTTATTATTGAGCATTTTTTCGATACCCCTGATGTGTTTAGTTAACTATTGCTACTCTAACTTATTTTGTCAATTCCCTCAACCGCTCATCACTTAGGGAATCGGCCGTAACTCTTTTTTCGTTTTCAAGGATCGCTTTCCCAAGCTTGCGGTAGATTTCTGCAATATCAGATTCGGGTGCTTTTTCCATTACAGAGTAACCTTCCCTTTCACAGTCCTGAACTGCCTGCCTCTTCGGGATAAAAGCCATAAGCTGGTTGCCTATCTCCTCCGAAAATTTCGAAACGATCTCCTCTTCCCTGCTCACATTTCTTGAATTGCAAATTACCCCGCTAAGCGGCATTCCTATCTTCGATAAGCCTTTGCAGATATTGTTTGCTGCATAAAGGGGCATGTACTCTCCTGAAGTCAGGACATAAGCTTCATTTACGAACCCTTTCCTGACAGGAGCAACAAACCCTCCGCAGACGATGTCTCCGGGCACATCGTAAATGATCAAATCCTGCTCTTTTAAGAGATCTCCTGAAATGCTTTTCAGTTTCTGGATGGCAACAATAATTCCTCGCCCCGCACATCCTATACCCGGTTCGGGACCGCCTGCTTCCACGCATTTGACGCCTGCATACCCTTCAAAGACCACATCTTCTTTCTTTACGTCCACACCCGCACGCAGGAGGTCGAGAATTGTTGGAATTCTCTTGCCTCCAAGCAGGGTGATTGATGAGTCGCTTTTAGGATCGCAGCCTATAATCATGACTTTCTTTCCTGCCTCGGCGCAGGCGGCGGCAACATTTGAAGCCGTACTCGATTTACCTATGCCGCCTTTTCCGTAGATCGCTATGATCTTCTGGTTTTTCAAAGGATCTTCCTCCTGATTTTATCCCGGCTCTTCCTTCTCAGTCTTCCTTTGCAACTTCCCTTAAGGTAGCTCCAAACTCGGATTCTACAATCTCACTGACTCCAAGCGTTTTCGGGTGAAGGTCAATTTCTACCAGCACATACTTATGACCCATCTCTTTTAAGGGGAGAACCTGTCTCGGGCCGTTAGTGACTGAAATGAGCTCCATGTCCTTTATGTGCTCCATAGGGATTGCGTGCGGGACACCCGTAATGACTGCAAAATCAAAGTCACTGTATTTTTCTTTTATTAATTCGCTGACCTTTTCGCCTGCAATCGGGTACTCGTCCATGCCGCCAATAATCTCATGCACCTCAACTCCATGTGCTTTTAAGTCTCTCATTATATACTCGGCATGCTGCCTTACTCTGGGAAGTCCGAGTTCTGTGTCGATATTTGCCATATTGATAAGGTTTTCTTTTTTTCCGAGAGCTGCTGCAACTTCATTGACTGCAAGGGTAATGTCTGCAAACATGTAGCCGGTTTCTTTTTTGGCATTCATGATGACAAGACCCTTTTTGCCTTCCTTGAGGAGTTGAATTACATGCTGTGCGGCTTTGTATTTTACATCCCCACGTGAAGGGGCAAGATATTCTTTGCTTGCAGCTCCGAACTTTTTTTCCACTTCCGTAGCTTTTTCAAGAAGGTATTTCTGACGCTCGAACTCTGCATGATCAATAATCCCTGCATCGAGTGCGGATTCCAGAGCAAAGAGTACTCCTTTTGTGTTATTATGATAGCCTGCGTGCACCTCAACCTCGATTACAGGAACATCAGGATTTGCCTCTAGCACGGCGTCATGCATCTCCTCTCCTATAATCATACTGGCGCAGGTTCCTACAACACCGATAACTTTAGGGTTAAAAAGCTCAACCGACTTGTTGATAAGTTGTACAAGCCTGTCATGCCCTCCGAAAACGAAACCGTTTTCATCGAGGCCTGTGGTAACCACATGTATACCGTCTTCTTCGAGCAGCCTTGCATGTTTAAAGGAACATCCGGGAGGCCCATGCAAGATAGCGACATCAACATTTAAATCTCTCAGAGTATAAAGAGCCGCAACAATGGAGCTTGGGCGGGGATGAATGATTGAAATCTCTTTTTCAGCCATGACAAATCCTCTTATTTGGATAATAGGGATATTGATAAGAATGGTAGAATGTATTTCCCTGAAAGTTCCCGTGTCCTCAGGATATGAACTACCACCTGTATCGCAATAGGATTGGGAAACACGATTAGTTGAAATTAAAGCGAGTAATGGAAACGAATACAGATTGGAAGAGCCTGTATAAAACTCTATCATAAAAATTTCGGCGAAAGGACTGAAGCCTGAGTTTAGTCTGTTTGAGTTAATAAAATCGTATCCGAGATTTTTCTTTCAGACGATTTTTCTTTCGGACGATTTTTCTTTCAGACGACTTTTATTTCAGGTAGAACTTCTATGGTAATTCCCTTACTCTCCGGTAATTCTTCAACAATTCTTCAGTGAAAAGACCGCGTATAAAAGAAATCCTTAACGGAAGCATTTTACCGAAGAAAGTATTATATCTTCGCCTCCTGCAAATTTCAAGGCTTTTGAAAGCCCTTCTGGAAGACTCCGTGCATATGAAATGTTTTTCCCATTGACTGCTTTCATCCTTTCTCCTACCAGGATAACCTGTTTGCACTTTGTACCGAATTTATTCACAAAGCCCTGCACGAGTTCAGGAGGCAGCCCTTCACATACCTGAGAGGCTTCTTCGCCCAGCACAAGAATAATATTCTCCTTTTTTTCATCCTTTTTCTTAAGAAGAGCGTAATCAAGGGCTTTTTCGGCCGAGATGATATCCATGCCGGAATTGGAATTATCTATCAGGGAAATGCCGTTCATTTCCTTTTCCTGCATCCTGCCTGAAAGTCCTCCGAATCCTTCAATTACCGCTATCACAGCCTCAGGTTCGATTCCAAATTCGAGGGCGGCTGCCGATGCTGCGACAAAAGCAGTCCTGTAAGCCGACACATTATATCCTGGACGCAGGGATGCTGATAAAATTTCCTTTCCCCTATGCAAAAAGCGAATACAAGAACCTGAAGCTGTAGGCGAAGCCTGGAGCTCGGTTGAGTTGGTTTGCATCAATAAACCTGATAGGTTGGCTGAGCTCGATAGATCAATTGGCCCTGATAGATCGGTTGACCCTGATAGTCTATCTGGCCCTGGTAAGCCTGAAGATATTACAAACTCTGAGGGAACTGATAGGGCTGAAGTCCCGGGTCCGGTTTCCAGCACAAAGTCAACTATTTGGCCTGGAATTTCGGAAAGCTGGTTACCGAATGGGTCTTTGAAGGTTATAACTTTTATGTTATCCTTTTTTGCAGCTTGAAGGGCTTTTTTGGCTCCTGCATTTATTAGAAGGGTACTTCCTGGTTTTGCGTGCTTTACAAGCTGGAGCTTTGCTTCGCTTGCAAGGGCTGTATTATTCGCAATCCCGTAGTCCGGGGTAAGGGTTGTAAGAATCCCCAGATCAGCAGTACCTGTGCCTCCTATCGAGATTTCGAATATAAAAAAATTAGGCCTGATTCCGGCCTCAAAAGCTTTTTCAACTGCAACCAGAATACTTCCTGGAGTTATGCTCAGGCCCTTATAAATCAGAGAAGCAGAACCCTCTTTCCAATATTCGAGCCCTCGTGAAGTATGCAGTACTACTTCGAACTTCCTGGAGAGCATATGGGCCAGGAGGGATGCAGTACTTGTTTTTGCTTTTACGCCGGTGACCTCCACCGTTTTTATGCCTGAAAGCCTTGAATCGCCTTTTAGAATTTCTCCGGCGATTTCATGGTGCGAAAAGATATCTTTTCCCTGTTCCCTGGCTTCTGTAAGCATCGTGTAGGCAGGATCAAGGTGCACAGGTGCGACCAGGAGATCAAATTCGGAGACCGGAAGAGGAGTTTTTGAGCAGTGTATCCCATACTTCTCCTCCAGTTCAAGCAGTATTTCAGGCTTGACTGTTCCGTATACATCGATTCCGCTTACTTCATTTCCCGCGGCTGCAAGGCTTTTTGCTATAGGAATGCCGCCGTGGGTCAGGTCGAGCACGGCGACCTTCTTCCGATACAGGTCCATGATAAAACCGGACCTCTTGTATGAATTTAAAGGGCTTCCTGAACCCTCTTGAATACAAGGTCAGCGATAAGCTCATCGGCCCCGAGAGGATCTGCATAGCACAGAGGTATGGCTTTTCCGTCAATTTCCATTGTACCGCAGCCATTTTCATCCAGACCCAGGAGTTTCGGAATGTCTTTTGTAATATGAACTCCAGACGCCAGGAAAACCGGTACTGCTGCAACTTTTGTCACGCCGGTGCCTGAAAAGCCTTCAATTGCTTCTTCAAGAGTTGGCTCACTGTTTTCCATAAAGCCGGCTCTGACAACGACATCCGAGTGTTTCCGTGCGATATAATCTGCGATCTGAGTGACTACTTCCTTATTGTAAGGCAGCTTGCTCCCATGGCCTATAGCCAGAATTCCGAGTTTTTCTGTCATTTTTAAAACCTCAATCTTTATCTGTTCAGGTTTAACACAATCATTCGGATTTGTAATAATGAAGAGTTTAACATAGTTAGGATTTATATGATATAATCCTTTTGAAAAGGAACAGCGGGAGAAAGTTTTGATAGATCCGGGCATAATACAGTTGTAGTAAATTAATATAATAAATTTATATAGTAATTAATATAGTAAATTTATATAATACTTAATATAATAAATTAGTATTGTAATGTAAATTTAGCTGGTTGGTTTTAGATTTTTATTTTTAATTTTGGTACGTGTTATTTGCCCTGGAGCTAAAGTTGTTGTTTCAGTCGAGTTCCTTTAGCTGCTTTAGAGATATTTTCATCAGCACAACTTTTGTTTCTTACAATTAAACCTAATTTTATTATTTCGTAATAAATAGCAATAGTTTTATGTTATTAACCTTTATAGATTTTAGCATCTAAAATTTTATTTTATTTGGGTAGATAATATGACGGATAACACTTACAGTCGTACTACAGGTTTTTGGAGCAGCATTCGTATCCTAGCTACTCGTTATCAGGATTTTTTACTTGAGCCTGGAACGTTATTTACTGTAGCAAGCGGGGTCTTGCTTATAATAGCGATAGTTATGTATCCGCAGAATATGCTGTCAGAAGGAAATAACTCAGGCGAAGGCAACTGGTTATATTTATTATCTGCACTGGTAGGATCATCGTTTATATGGTGGTCTGCCTACCAGGGAATTAAAGAAAGAGACTTTACTGCTGATATCCCGGTTACTATCGCAACAATTGCTGCTATTGCAATCGGACAGTATTCAGCTGCTGCAGTCGTAGCCGTACTTTTGCTTCTTGGAGGCATGCTGGAGGAGTTTGTCTCTGCGAGAGCAGGAAAGGCACTCGAATCCCTGGCGAAATTACTGCCTGATAGAGTCACAGTCAGACGTGACGGACATGATATTGTAGTACCTCTTGAGGAAGTTAAAGTAGGGGACACGATTCTGGTTAAGTCCGGAGAACGTGTTGCTGTTGACGGCACTGTTGTTTCGGGCACTGCTTCAGTAAATCAGGCTGTTATTACCGGAGAAAGTTTGCCAGTCGATAAACAAGAAGGAGACAATGTTTTTGCAGGCAGTCTTAATGAAGTAGGTGCAATGGAAATATTGGCAACTAAAGTCGGAAATGAAACGACCCTTGGGCAAATCCATCGTTTGATTGAGGAAGCCCAGACTCAGAAACCAAACGTAGAAAGGCTCTTGAATAACCATGCTAAATTTTACACACCTACTGCAATTATCTTAGGCATCCTGCTATGGTGGTGGAGTGGAGACCTGACACGAGCAATTACTATGCTAATAGTGTTTTGTCCATGCGTGATGGTACTCGCTACACCTACAGCACTTGTTGCTTCGGTTGGTAACGCGGCATTAAGAGGCAATCTTATTAAAAAAGGAGCTACGATAGAGTCTATGGCGAAGATAGATACCGTTATTTTCGATAAGACCGGGACACTTACTCATGGTGAACCAAAACTTGCCGGTATCATAGCATTGAACAACAATAAAGATGAAGACTTATTGTTATTGGCTGCTATCGCAGAGAAATTCAGCGAGCACCCTCTTGGAAAAGCTGTTGTCAAAACTGCTGAAGAGAAAGGGTTCTTAATCCCGGATCCAGAATCATTTGAATCCATATCAGGAGCAGGTATAAAAATTAAAACCAGAGGAAAAAATATCTTTATAGGCCGTCTGAAACAAGCATCTGAACTTAATTTATCAATTTCTCATGAAGCTGAAGAAAGCATTAAAAAACAATCTCAACTGGGCCGTAACGTAGTCATAATGGGAATTGATAACGAAATCGCCGGACTACTAATGTTTGAGGACAAAATCAGGCCTGAGTCAAAAAAGTCCATAGAGAGCCTTCATAGGCTTGGAATAAAGACAATAATGGTTACAGGTGACAGCAAAGTAGTTGCGGAACAGACAGCTAAAACTCTTGGTATAAATGATATATATGCCGAGGTAATGCCCCAGGAAAAAGTCAAAATTGTGAAACGTCTACAGTCTGAAGGTCATAAAATTATCTTCGTAGGTGATGGTGTTAATGATGGTCCGGCACTTGTCACAGCTGATGTAGGAATAGCTA
Organism: Methanosarcina barkeri 3; assembly: GCF_000970305.1. Taxonomy (GTDB): domain Archaea; phylum Halobacteriota; class Methanosarcinia; order Methanosarcinales; family Methanosarcinaceae; genus Methanosarcina; species Methanosarcina barkeri_A. Next base: position 3,771,159 of record NZ_CP009517.1, on the reverse strand, counting down.
TGGGACTTACCGGAACGGATGTGGCAATAGAAACAGCAGAAGTTGGACTATTATCTGATGACCTTTTAAAAATTCCATACCTTATAAGCGTGTCCAAGAAGGCAATAAGTACTATCTGGCAAAACGTTGTGTTCTCGCTTAGTGTCCTCTCTATGGCAGTTATATTGACTATACCTGGCATACTTACACCCGTAACAGGGGCGCTGCTGCACGAACTTTCATCAATTCCAGTGATAATGAACTCAGCGAGACTAATTACGTATAGTCCCAAAGACTGAGAATTTGTTTATTACATCGGTTTACTGAACTTCCTGTGTATGGGAAATTATAAATAGCTTCTGTGTATGGGAAATTTATAATTAGCTTCTGTGTATAGGAAATTTATAATTAGCTTCTGTTTACCAGGAAATTTATAAGAAAGGCCTTAAACGGCCTTTCCATCTCTTTCACCTGTTCTTATCCTAACTACCTTTTCTACGGGTAAGACAAAGATTTTACCATCTCCAATGTTTCCGGTCCTGGCGGAACTAACGATAATATCGATGGCCTTATCCGCATCTTCATCATTTACAATTAGCTCGACCTTTAACTTCGGCAAAGTGTCAACTCGATACTCCTGCCCTCTCCATTGCTGGATAACACCTTTTTGCTGTCCGCGTCCTTTTACGTCAACAATAGTGAGGCTGCTGAAACCGGCATCTTCAAGCGAGGCTTTCACTTCTTCAAGTTTTGTGGGCCGGACAACTGCTTCTATTTTCTTCATGTGACCCTCTCCTTTTTAGTCTCAGCCGCCACTACTATCGGATCACGTATGTGACTCGGTTCAGGGCTTTTATCCATTCCAGTTTCAGGAATGTCACCAACATAACCAGGGCATCCCACCTCGGGTACGTCAAGACCTCCTATCTCGACCTCGGTGCTCACACGCATTGGCGTGATCATGTTGATCACCTTGTAGATGATAAATGCCAGTCCGCCAACTACAATAAAGTTGGTAGCCACACCGATGAATTCTGCTATGAACTGTAGAGGTTGGCCGTACAGCAAACCGGTAACTGTTCCAGGCACGCCATTCCAGCCAGCGCCATAACTGCCATCCGCAAACAGGCCCAGAGCGAGACATCCCCATGCACCGTTGACCATGTGTACAGAGACCGCACCGACAGGGTCATCGATTTTCAACTTTTTCTCAACGAAGAAGACTGATTCGACTACAAGAACACCCGAAACAAGGCCAATGACCGCGGCACTGATCTGGTTGACGAACGCACAGGGTGCAGTAATAGCTACAAGTCCTGCTAGCATACCGTTACATGCCATACCCGGATCCGGCTTTTTCGTGCGGACGGCCCACATCCATGCCGTAGCCGCTACAGCACCGGTAGCTGAAGCCAACATAGTGTTTGTGGCTACAACAGCTAGTCTAAGATCCTCACCTGCCATGGTTGAGCCAGCATTGAAACCGAACCATCCGAAAGCCAGGATGAAGGTGCCGACTATGGCCATAGGAATACTGTGACCGGGTATTGCATTAATCGAACCGTCTTTGTTATACTTGCCTATGCGCGGTCCGATTAACCATGCACCTACGAGACCGATAACTCCTCCGGTCATGTGCACTACCGATGAGCCTGCAAAGTCCACGTGGCCGTGACCCAGGCCGAAATTAACTCCAAGCTGTGACAGCCAGCCTCCGCCCCACACCCAGTTGCCGAAGAGTGGATATATAAAGGCACCAATAGCAAATCCCATGAAACAGAACGACAGGAACTTCCAGCGCTCTGCAAGCGCTCCGGTAGGAATCGTTGCGGTCGTATCCATGAAGACCATCTGGAATAAGAATAAAGCGAATACGCCTACATCATAAGTGCCTATTAGCCCAAATCCTGTCATTCCGAAGAGCCCGAACTGATGCCCTAAAAGAGTAATCGAGAACTCATGGTTAAGTCCTGTATAGCCGCCCAAAGTGGCCAGTGGACCAATACCTCCGAACATAATTGCAAAACCCGTGAGGAAGAATCCTAGCATACCTAGTGGATACACAAAGAAATTCATAGCCATTGTATGTGCGACATTCTTCACACGGACGAAACCAGTTTCAACCATTGCAAACCCGGCCTGCATGAACATTACCAGAAAACCTGCGAGCAAGGTCCACATAATATTTATGGCTACGCTGCTATGTCCTACAGCACTGGTCACGTCTGCTAAAGAAGGTGCACCTCCGGTGCTTGACGTTACATAGCTGGAATAATCGGTATTAGCTCCTGTAGGGTCTGCCTGCTGGTCTGCCAGTACTACAGCCGGAAAAGCAGCGACTAAACTAAATAGTACAAAAAAACTAACAAATAACCAGTTTATTTTTTTCCGCATTCAATAGACTCCTTCATTTTCCATCGGGCTTTAATAATAGGCGGTCAGCGATATGCGTGATCGTATGGTTTTTGTTATTTTAGTAAGACAGGTTGAAAGGACAATAAGATATAATAGATATAATTGAAACTTTTTTAAGACCGATTTTTTATAATTACTATCCTCAAGGCCTATCTTATCCGTCTAATAGAGCCCTGTATTTTATTTCACCAGCAGGGTATTTCCTTATATTAATATATTAATTTTTCGCATTAATCGGAATATCATTTCCTAGTTTTAATCATATTAATGTATCTAAACTCTAAAAATAAATATTAAACAAATGTGTTAAAAGTAGATGGATACGCACGGTCTGATACTGTGAGGACAAGCGACAATAGCGGCTCATAAAAAGCCGTATACTTTCAATTTTGAGAAAACAATATCTAACGGCTGTTTTATATGTCTGAAAAAAGGTATTTTTACAAGCATTAGACGAAAGAAGAGAAACATTAAACAGGTATAAGGTTGAAGAACTCTAAAAAGTTGAAATTTTAATAAAATTTAGTTTGGATTTCTACGTTTTCATCCTTTCGGCGCGATTTCTTCTGGAAACCATTCCTGAATTTCTTTTGGCATATTGAATTTTACATCCCGAATTTCTCCTTCGCCCATGTGCCTGTACATGACCCGCAGGACAGCTCGAATAACTTCGGCCGGGTTTACATTATCATCGAATTCAAACTGCGCATGCACCCTTCTTGCAAATTCCTCTTTTTTGAACTTCTCGGGTTTATCCCTGAGAGTCCAGCCGTCATAATACACTCCTTTTATCATAAGGGGCAGCTGTGAAGCAAGATCAACCGCTTCCTCCACCGGAAGCCGGTCTCTGATTGCGTGCAGTGTACCTCTTAATGCCTGATATGCACTTTCTTTGCTCTGCCATTTCAACTGGCTCAGAATATCCCTGAGCCATACATTGGTTAAGTCTATACTATTGTCAAGATTTCGTACGCCAGTAGTCGTTTCAACTCCCCCTAAAGCTTAAAAAATAAACATCATTTGGCAGAATTAAATTATGAGCTGTATTATATAATTATATCTAAGACTAAAACTAGAAGAGGAGAGTTCAGAGCACGATCAGATCTCGGGAGTAGGAAGCCAAAAAGAAACACTTGGGTTTAGAGTAGTGGTAATGCAAAATTCTTATCTTTGATCTTACAATTTTTTAATGCTTTACCAGATCAAGAACTTCAATATCATGGGCTAATTTTGGAATCACGTTATGTTCAGCCCCTATAAATAAAATTCCAGTTTTTCCATCTTCCAGAGTATTGTTTATCCTTGAAGCTATATATGCATCTCTTTGTTCGAGCAAAATGTCTTTTTTTGAATCATATTTCTTTTTTGCTTCTTCTTTTTCTGCAGTGGAAGAACTGTTTAGGGTCTCAAGCAATAGATTACGTTCTTCAATAAGAAGCTGAGGACTTTCAGTGGCAACAACCTTTGCTCCCTTTACTACCAATTTCTCGATAATCTGATAATTCTTGCTTCCGAGTTCTGCCGTACTATGAATGATTTTCATTCCTATTTCTCCTTCACATGGCAAGCCGTCCTGATAAATTCTTGTCTGCTTAAAATCGAGATTAAGCTGAAAGATTTCTTTTTCAAGTTCATCCCAGAATTTTTCAATAAGCTTCTGGTTCTCTTCCCATTTTTCCTTGCCAATTTTAGAAATAGCAATCTGCACTAGTTCTTCACTTAGAGTTCCCATATCTGCAGAGGTATGGACAATCCTTAAATATACAAGTTTTCTCATGTTCCCGCCCAATTTATTGTTTTACAGGAATCTTTACGTAAATTACGGCAAGATTCCAAAAAATTATATAGTTTCAAATATTTAATCTAGTTTTTTAAAATTATAAATTGCTTAAAATGATCCGAGTTGTCATTTCAAAAATTGTTTGATTTTAAGGCAAATTCTTATTTATTTGTAGTAGAAAATACGTGAGAGCTTCTCTAAACTCTTGGAGCTGTTTAGTGATTATCTGTTTTCCTTTTTCAGTGGGAACATAACACTTAGTTCTCAGGTCACCTTTTACCGTATCTATCTCAAGTATATCTTGATTTTTTAAAGAGTATAATAAGGAATATATCGCGCTTGGAGACACATAAACCTGGTGCTTATAGAAAATCTCTTTTGCAATATCCTGCCCTGACATCGAATTGTTCCTGATCACGCAAAGTACTGCTATGTCAAGATGTCTCTTTATAAGTTCCTGCACGTAACAGTTATGTGCAGGCGATCCTGTAGGTTGAACTACATAGTTATCATTTTCAAGATTCATTGTTTCACCTGGGTTGGAAGGCATAATTGTGGCACACTCTTTTAATTTTAAATATAAATTGTTATCAAGCTTTGGGATGAGCTTGTTACGTCTAACAATTCTTATTTATCAGCTTTAAATCCAAATTGACTAATGTATGTGTTTTTGAAATGCAATGAGCTTAAAACTTCCATTCTTAGTTCAACAATTGATGTCACTAAGGACTCATAAAATCACATTAATCCATAGTTATCGTTCAAATATATTAGACATCTAATATATAACAACTTCTATGAACTTAAATTATTAACAAGGATTATTATCTAACAATAATAAAAATTAATAAAAACATATTAAGATATTAACACACATAACATATTATAAAAATAAACCAGATAATTAATTTTCTTATTTTATTATTTCTAAGCCACTTAGTCTATAAATTTACACAACTTCAATTATATTTTGGAGATCTCCCAAAATATTCTACACTGTTTACCTATTAATTGCAAAATGGTGTGTCAGCACACTTTAATCAGCCAAGTTATATGCAGTGAACTTCTTTTATAAGTTTGCAATAAATTTCATTTATATTTTGGCTGTGGACGTAGAGAAAACTGTCATCATTAGCTTTGACACATATTTCTTCCCTTTCTTTTTCCTCGTGAATGTTTGTAACAACAGTAATTTCCAGTATCTTTTTTAGCGGCATTTCATATAAGATTTTATTAACACTTTTATTCCATCCAAAAATTCTGTAGTTTGTTAAATATATAAAACAGTAGTTCCAGTTTTTACTCTGGTTATGAGAATAAGAACCGTAAAATCTCAGCATAACTTCTTCTTCCGACATAAGAGCTGGCTTGTTTATTCTATGCTCAAGTTCCCAGGCTCTTGTATCCTTGTCGAATTGTTCAAAAAGCCCATACTCAAGCATTGTTTCAATTCCAGCAGCTAAAAGTCTGAGACTCAAGCCTATTAGAGGTATGCCTCCAACTGAAATAAGAACATCAGCGTTAAGAACAAGCCCTTTATTAAGTAACCTATCAAGAAGTTCTACCAAGGAGTCCCCTTCACGTTCCGGTATCATGTTTGAAAATCCCTTTTAAGATCAACAAAACTAAACGGTGCCCATGGTCCCGTAAATCTGACTGTAAAACCTTCGCGTTGATTTACTTGATCAAGTACATGTCCTAAATTTTCAACATTTCTATTGGAAACAAGACAGGAAAGTGTAATCACAGATTTTTTGCCCTTATATTTTTCCGGAACATGGAAACTTTTTTCTTCATGAATCATCTCCATTGTATTCTCATATATAGCGTTCCCAAACTCGGTTCCAAGTTTCGAAAGCTCGTTCATTATGGCGTGGTCCCGCCGGACATCAAACTGTTTTTTAAGGATGTAGTTTTTTCCCTTGGATCCTCCGTCTATTTTTGCATTCAATGCTTGAAGATCAGGATTCTCTTTGAGGACTTTTTCAGCAAGTACTTTTGGATCATAGAAGATTTGAACTAAATATTCTGCAGTATCACTCAGTCTTTCAAGCTCACTTTTAAAAGAATCATAGTTCTTCTGCATCCAGGATCTTATGGTTTCATCGTTTCCTTGTGCTACACACCCGAAAGAAAACGGGAGGACGGTATTGAATTTTTCAGTGAGCTTATCAATTGCATAATTATGAGAAAATATCCACTCTTTTGCCTGTTGTTCATCCTTTGCCGGTTCGGGTTTCGTCTCTGAGAAATGTACAGCTGTAGCAATATCTCCATAAACAATTGTGTACACAGAATTGTCATTAATCCCAATAGGCCCCAGATTTTGTTCAGCGGCTGTGTTCACAATTGAGTAGAGATATAGGCAACTCTCCTGTGTTATTTCTTTCATTTTTATCAGCTTCCTCAATCCACCTTGTTGGGTTCAAAAATTTATCAATTACCTGATCTACTACCTTATCCAATCCTTCTCGCACAGAATAAACACAATCTTCAAGCTCGTTATCAATTTTTATGGCTTCAAGTGCTTCTTGAAGATCAAAAAGGGCTTCTCCGAGTCTTTCAACCTCTTCGTCACTCAAAGATCCATTTTCTATTCTCAACAATGCCTGTTTCTCAAGTAAGTCCTGGATAATCTCAACAAGGGCTACAACAAGACCCAATAATCCTTTTTTTAAATTGTTTTCATCAATATTAATTGACATTTTTTTCCCTTTTTATCTTCAGCTGAAGTACACCATTTTTGTAGCTTTTTTCTTCAATTGACCCCGACATACATGGCAATGAAATCTTTTTACTGTAAATACCTGCAGAAATATCCAGCACGTCATCCTGAATTTCTATGTTTATATCTTGCTCCTCTACATCGGGAATTTGAGCTATTACATAAACAAAGTCCTGTTTTTCAAACACATCAAAAATAGGTTCCGCCGGCTCTGAACCCTCTAACATTACTTTTTTCCTTTCTCTTGAAACTGTACCTGGAACATTAGAAGATTTGTTTCTTGTAGACAGAGGTCTGATCGACAGTCCATAGCTTACTACTGGTTTACTACTCCATCCAGTTTCAAGCCTATGTTTTATTTCCATATCTGTCTCAGTAATTTTCTGCCTAAATTCTGGAGAGGTCTTTTCGAGAACTTTTATGATTCTGCTGAAGCCTGGAATTGATCCTACAATATCTCCTACAAAGCTAGCATGTTCATAATCTGTAGTTCTGCGTTCTTCTACTCTCTGTTCAAGTTCTTTGATTTTATTTTCTAAGTATTGGACTTTTTTTTCCAGGTCTTCTTTTTTTATGTCAGTTTTTGTTTCTTTCTCATTTTCATTTATCTCATCATCATTGCTCATGATTGATCCCTCCAATTAATCGGGTTGCCACTCCTATAGAAGGTAATTTATAAAGTAATAAACTGACAGCAATACCTATTACAGCTAATTTTATTTCTCAGGAATGTAGTTTCCATCCTGATCGAGTTCTATGTAACTTGCAGGGATTATTGCATGTTTTTTCTTGGAAAGCGGGCTTGTCCATCCGCAAATGGGGCATCCTTTTTCGATTAAGAGCTTTTCTTCTCTACGATTTCCACACTCAGGACAATTTGCATAATTTATATCTGTTTTCTTCCAGGCCGGAGCATCAAGATTTGTTCCCGAAGGAAACTCAAGTCCATATTTTGCTGCGGTTTCAAAGGATGCCAGGGTAGCTGTAATTTTTATTCCAAGAAGCTCAGTTCCCGCGATGGATACCGAAATATCAGCATTAAGTACAAGTCCTTTATCCAAAACTCGATCTATTACATCCACAAGTCCCGCGGATTCTCTTACAACACTTGCATTACTGTTTCCGCTCATAGTTTACCTCTTCGACGACTTATAAAATTTTTTAATAACTCTATTATTTACGCGGTGGAACTGAGTGCTCATTCGGTTAACTTTTTGACAGATGAATTTTTCAATTTATGCTTAGTACGAGTCCCATTAAATTGTGCTTAGTACGAGTCCTATTGGCAGTTAACCGCCATTGACCAAAACTACAGAACATATTGAAAGGCCTTCAGTTAGCACACATCGTAGCCACTTAACTAAATAAAAAATGCTTATATTCGCTTCTTACGATGGCGTTTCACTGGGTTTTTGGTTAAAAGGTTGGAGTGACTTTTCAGAGTGTGAAAATCACTTGAGTGTGTATCAATAGTTATATTGTAATTATATTCAGCTTTTGAGCTGAAAGGCCCATCGATTTTGCCTGATCCGGACTTTTGAGTTATACCTTGATTATCCATTTCTTCAAGTAATTTAAGAAATTTGTACAACCCAAAAGATTTCTCTTTGGCTTTTGTAGGTTTTGAATTTTTTTCCGCTCCTTTCTTCGAGAACTTATCAGGAAAAGATGTCGGTTCTGACATTAAGATTCGTCTCCAAAGCTCTTTCTGCAAATTTCAATTGTTTCATGAGCTCGCTTTTTTTTTCTTCATATTCTTCTGTTGAGATCTCATCAAATTCGTAAAGCAGTTGATTTTCCTTGATTTTGTTTTTAATTTTATCCACGTTGTAAAGTTCCCTGTAAGCAAAGTCCCTTATTGCTTCTATGTTTGAAATGAAATCGAGTCCAGGAATTGAAATTCCTATCATTCTCAAAAGAATATCATCAAAGACAAACATTACCTGAAGCCACCCTTCTTATTTGATAATATATGTATATCTACAAAATTATATGGTGGCCAGGGTCCGCTATATTGAAATTTATAATCACTATACTTGAGTTTAAGTTTCTCAACTTCATCTGAGAAAATTTGAATGTTCTCCTTATCTACAAGATAAGTAGTATTCATCAAAAGGCGGGGGCTAAAAAGGTTAAGACTCTTCGATTGAGAAGCTATTTTCTCAAAGTTTACAGTTGATTCAGTTTTACATTGTTCTCTCTTTTCATTGTCTATTTCAGTATCCTTTGGTAAAAATATTTTTATCCCGAGTTCTACCTTATTATCCACCAGTGTAAAAGATTTTTTAATAGCTTTTTTTCCTGCACGCATGGAGACTTGTATTAGTTTTTTATTCTTGAATCCCATTCCGTATGCTACCGGGATAATGCTATAATCTTTCATTACTTCCTTGACTACATTTTGATGAATATTTATTTCCTCTTCGTTATCTATTTCATACTTTTTAAATGGCTCATCGCTTACAACAGGACAAAAATCAATGCAGTCCAGTGTATATACCTCGTGTCCCTGAAAACCTATATTACCAAAACTTATAGTTTCCTCTTGGGATTTGATTATGCAATAGACATACTTACTATTTTCAGGCGCGAGCTTCATCGAATACCCTTCCCAACTTCGCAAAGCAGTTTACATTAAATATCAATTCAAAACTTCATTTGCTATACTTATCGAATCGTTTTTACGTAGGTTTGAAGTAATATCGAAATTTATTAAACGCATCAAGAATTTAATTACTTACATGGACTTGCTTTCAATAAGAACAAGCATTATATACCCATACGTGTTCGGTTAATAATATGCAGAGCTTCCAGTGAATGTTCTTCTCTAAATTAGCGTTATAAATTACATTAAAAATATATTCAACATTCAAAGCTGTGCATGAGATCGTTAACCAACGAGATATATTATATTTTGATCTTTAGTCCTCTTCTTGTACGAACATGTCAGATCTACGTCGCATCCCTATTTTATTATAGTCCATAATCTCCATACTTGAGTTAAAGTTCATTTCGTAGATACTCAGTATATCCTGTGTATCGGGAATTGATTTTCTTTCAAGGACCTCAACTATGAATTTTGTGATATCTTCTTCTCTGGATACACTTACTACTCCTTCCGCTTTCTTTCGAGTAATTTTTTCAATCACGAAAATTGCTTTATCAAGGTCTTCAATTAATGAAATTGTCCTGGTTTGGTTTTCTTTTACATTAGAGTTCATTTCTTCCCCTTTTTCTTTGCCTCTGATTTTTTTCCCAGATTTTAATTCCATAAAAACTCTCCAAATTCCTTTTAAATTTCGCATTTATAGGGACAGTTATTCTACACTTACTCTTACTTATCCACTCTTTCATTTGCGAAATTTTGCTGAAACTAACAAAGTTTAAGTTATTATCCAATTTCATGAAACATACTGCGGTGGCGTTAATGTGATCTATTGCTTGCATAGAGATACGCCAGCGCAATTTTGATTAATCCGCAAGTGTATTTTGAATACTTACGCAGTCTTTAACACTGCTTTATTTACAGGCTTCTCTTTCCTATATGGTTCAGCATTAGAACCTGTATTTTCAGAGTTCAGCTCTGATATGACGTCAATTACAAGTTTCTTTTTCTTCAGCAGTTCAGCATTGGAACTTGTTTTTGTTGCAATTACATCGACGAATAGCTGTTCAAAGTAGTCTTTTACGTTACCATTCAAATTTTTCACAGCTTTTCCAACCATAATGCCAGACCTGATTCCAGGTTTCTGAGCTTCATTAGTCTGATCTCTTATTTTTCGGATGGCAGATACTATTTTTTCAGATTCTTTCTCAGATATGCCTGTATGACCTTTCACTATCTGAACTTCAGTTTCAAAACTATAGTAGTCCATATATATGCCTACCATTCGATCCAGCAAAGCATCCTGAGGAACATGAACACCTGCGTACTCAACCGAATTACTTGTCAGAATTGCCCTGAAATCCGGATGTACTTTTATGTATTTTTCTTCACCAAACCGGGAAGGTAGTTCAAGTATCCCTTCTTCAAAAACCGAGAGTAAAACGTTATTTGCAAATGGTTTTGCCCTGGAAAATTCGTTATATATGAGAGTATATCCGTACTTGCATGCAATAGCCAGAGGATTGTCAGTCCACTCAGGTTTTATGACATCTGAACTTTTTAGTACATTATGAATATAATTGTCCCTTATCGACTCCTGCTTGATCTGAGCATATCCACCTATGAGATCTTTTGTCGTAAGAGACTCATCTCCGTTAATCCATACGACAGGACGTCCAAGTTCTTTTGCAATATGTACAGCAAGACTTGTTTTTCCACAACCTGTAGGACCAATCAAATGTACAGGGTATCCGGCTTTTACCCATATTTTTATTCTTTCACTTAATTCTTGGATTTCAGAACTGTTGATAAAACACTCCATCTCAGGAACCAGATACTTTTGTTCTTTACAATTATTTTTTAAGTTAGCACTGGACTGAAATGGTTCCTTTATATTTTTCAGGTCGCCAGTAACTGATTCCTGTTTTGTTTCCTCTAAGGTTTTGTGAATAGGTTTACCCCTTATTATTCTCTGATGCGTCGCTTTATATACCATTTTTCTTTCCTCTTTTAGTCATAGTCCTCGAGATTTGTTTTGTGTTGGATATTGTTTGTCTTCAAAGGCAAAAATTATCGGAATTCGTATCAGATGAGCATAAATTCGATGCTTAATGGACCTCATTGAGTAATTTACGTATACTTCAGTGAGTAACTTACGTATTATTAATTTAAAGTTTCAAAAACTCCGTTTCTATATCGGTTTATGAGGACGATTTTTCTTATAGAGTTATATCTTGTCTACACAGCAGTTATCACTATGTAAAATAGCAAAGAGCTACATGTCTTTCCTAATTTTTTTGTAATGGTGTGAAGTACCAGATTGTGATTTTGTATCCTCTTTAGTTTGGTGTGAAATAATAAGTTATATCACGGAAACGCAGATAAGAAAATGCAAATCTATGAACTGCAAACCTATGAACTGCAGATTTATGAAATGCAGATCTATAATAATAACACAAGTAAAAGAGTTAAATAACTCTTTTACAGTGCAATAAAAATACATTTGTATTTAGAATGTTCGCTACCAAATCTAAAGAATATACTTTAATTTGAGTATTTACTATGGAGTTGATAAACTCCTTAAGGGCCTATCACAAATAACCTCCTCAATGATCCTTAATTATCAACTCGTTCCAATATTTCTCAATATGGCGCGTTTGGGGGAAGTCATTAAGTCTGTTATTTTGGCTTGAGTCCTAACCGATTACAAATGTATTTTTATTCTTTTTAGAATTGCTTTCATTCCATTATCCATAGAATTCTTTAGTATAGAGATTGATATTTTTTATCTCTTCATCTACCCCTGATCTAATTTCTGCGACTCCAGACTGAATCTGCATGGCTTTTTCCTGATTTTCCGCCTGAAGCTGCATTACTGCGGAATTGAACTTTGATACCCCCTCTTCCATTTCCAGTGCCTTAGCACTTATGTCTTTATTTAGATCAGCAACGCTTTTGGGCATATTTTTGACCTCCTTTTTACACATACCTTTTCTCTATCTCGTTTCTACATTTTGCAGAAACGTTTTTATTTTATCAAATTTTTATATATAATTGACTTATTTCCAGAAATCTAGCAAGTTTTATCTTTTAAGTAGGAAGTTAAATTTTCATGATGGACTATTACTTTAATTGATCTTAATGTTCAACATCTCTAGATATCTATTTATAGACGTTCAACAATTTGTATTCGGTTTAGAAATCTAGTATTCTTGGTTTACGTTTATCACTAGATTTCGGAACTAAGTCATAGCAATCCAAATCTAATATAAGCAGGTTGTATCAAAACTAAGTTTGATTTTGTAACTGGAATAACCCACTTTACTAGGTCATTATGTCTTAAATTCGGAATAACTGCCTTCCTGAGTTTAAGACAATAATATATTATCCAATTATCAAAACAAACCGAGTTTTAATACAGCCTTTTTACTTTGTTTTTACGAAATTATGCTGCAATAGCTGGTTTTTCTTCTTTTGCAGCAATTTCGATTTTTGTAATCTCTTCTGCATAGTGCAGGAAAGTGTCAACAGATGCAACAACTACTCTTGCTTCAATTGCCAGGATTTCAATACCGACAAGTGAAACTCTTGCCCATACGTCAACAACTATACCTTTGTCAAGAATCCTGTCAAGCACTTCTGCCAGGCTGGAACTGTCTGGACTCTGTGAAACCATTGTTATCACTTCCAATTTTTATTCTGTTTTTATGAAATTATGCTGCAATAGCTGGTTTTTCTTCTTTTGCAGCAATTTCGATTTTTGTGATCTCTTCTGCATAGTGCAGGAAAGTGTCAACAGATGCGACAACTACTCTTGCTTCAATTGCCAGGATTTCAATACCGACAAGTGAAACTCTTGCCCATACGTCAACAACTATACCTTTGTCAAGAATCCTGTCAAGCACTTCTGCCAGGCTGGAACTGTCTGGACTCTGTGAAACCATTGTTATCACTTCCAATTTTTATTCTGTTTTTATGAAATTATGCTGCAATAGCTGGTTTTTCTTCTTTTGCAGCAATTTCGATTTTTGTAATCTCTTCTGCATAGTGCAGGAAAGTGTCAACAGATGCAACAACTACTCTTGCTTCAATTGCCAGGATTTCAATACCGACAAGTGAAACTCTTGCCCATACGTCAACAACTATACCTTTGTCAAGAATCCTGTCAAGCACTTCTGCCAGGCTGGAACTGTCTGGACTCTGTGAAACCATTGTTATCACTTCCAATTTTTATTCTGTTTTTATGAAATTATGCTGCAATAGCTGGTTTTTCTTCTTTTGCAGCGATTTCAATTTTTGTGATCTCTTCTGCATAGTGCAGGAAAGTGTCAACAGATGCGACAACTACTCTTGCTTCAATTGCCAGGATTTCAATACCGACAAGTGAAACTCTTGCCCATACGTCAACAACTATACCTTTGTCAAGAATCCTGTCAAGCACTTCTGCCAGGCTGGAACTGTCTGGACTCTGTGAAACCATTTTTATTCACCATCCATGTCTGGGTTTATACAGATATGCGAATTAGAGTGGAGATTTTTTTCTCTTATAGGATTGGCATACTTTAGCATTAATTGTACTGGCATTTAACTGCCGTAATTAAAAAAATCCAATAAGATAAAGCTCCACATTTTTCAAACTCTACAGTATTTGTTTTCTTTTTAATATCATAAACCCATAACGGCAAACTGTACTATGGTATAACTTCTTTATATACTTTGGTATATAATATATTTTGTTTTAAAAAAACTGAATAAATAAATATACTAATTTATTTCAAAAAATATATTTAATTAATTTACTAATTTTGTTTCAAAAATAGTGTCTTTTTTTTAAATATGTGGGAAAAGTATCTCATTATCTAAAAAATAAAAAATTTATACAAATGTTACCTTTATACGATTAATAACGTTATTTTTAAAAATTTGTAAATGTCGGAAATATTTTATTTTTGTAACTGTTTAACTTGGATACAACAGTATTAATAACTGTGCTATTGAAACTCAATGAGCAAATTAAGAATTTTTCTTTAACTTCTTCTACTGGCTATTTTTTCATTTTTCATTAGTTGACAATCAACTTTGATTTGTAATCCAAAGTAGTGAACAACTTATTTTGAGTAGGTTGAGCAGTTACAAAAAATAAACTGGACATTTAGTTCAGCTATTATATATTTCTACTCTCAGTATAACCTTCTTTTCACTATCCATATTGCTATATTATCTAAGAGCTCATAAAATCTTCACGTAAAGCTTTAAGTGCATATTTTTCCATTTCTATTTCCCGTCTTGTGCGTATGCCAAGCCGTCTGAATACGGATACAGGGGGACACCATCCCTGCACTGCATGTTGAAACAGGAAAATAGAGACTATTAGAGGCAGAATAAGCCATTTTCGACTCTTTTTAAAGCCCAGAACAGTTCCTATAAAGGTAAATATAGCTGCATTTGCTTCGAGATAGCGCTCGATGTCCCATTCAAAATCTAGTTCTTTAATTTTTTTGTTTATTTCATAATTTGTTTTGCTTGCATAGAACCGTACTGTTGCAGCTATTTCGATATCAATTGCCTGATTGATTTCAGGAGGCGTATTAGCCCGTACTCTATCTCCTCTCACGAATTCGCTGTAATCGCTCATCTCCATGAAACTCCCCTCTTAATAGTTTCTTTTCAATGTGTAATCATACCCGAGTTTTCTTTTACTAAAAGAGGGTAGGAGTATGCGAATATAAAGTTAATCATAAAAACTTAGTTTCAGGACTTGGTTTTATAAAGAAAAAAAGACATTAACACATTTTTATAACTTATTTCAGAACTCAATCAGTCCTTCAGGATAGTAAATTACCTCTGCTCCTTTAAAATATATGCCTCCAGGGTGCCTGTATCCATTTGACCCGCTCCAGTCAAAGTTTAACCAGTACTGAAGCTTTCCGTCTTTAAGTTCTCTACCTGAGTAACAGATATTTTCAGCATAGTAATATCTACTCTGTACATATCTGAGAATTTCGGATGCAGTTTCCTGGTTATTCCCTATATAAAGTTCAGGATAGGCATGCCCGTAGCTTTCGTTTGTTACAGTAACGACCCTTGTATTGAGCCCCATATTTTTTAAAAGGGCAGATATAACTATGGAATAGTCATCACAGTCTCCTTTATATCCTTCATTTATAGTCTGAGACGCATCGAAGAAAAATTCACCTTTTTCATCGCGGTACTCCCAACGCTGGTTCACGTAATCAAAAACATTACAAGCATCTTTAATATTGTATCCTGAGGTCTTTCCAGTTATATTGAAGACTTCGGAGGCGATTTTCTCATTTCCTAACCCAATACCTCTCTGAAAATTCATGGACAATCGCCTGTACTCTCTAGGATAGACAACGTTTGTTTTTTCTTCACGATAAGTCGGAACTTCTGGTATATCAGGAGAAGTAGAGTTTGTCAGGTATACAGAGCTCTCGTTTTCCTCTTTCTTGTTTTGTTCCCCAGATACTATATCAGCAGACAAAGGATTATCCATTCCATTGGGTGTTGTATTCTGTAAATCCTTGATCAGATTTTCTGAGTTCAGACCTGAAACAGGAACTTCATCCGTAGCGGCAGGATATACACATCCGGAAGCAAATGCAAAAAGAAGAAGGAAACTTAATAACTTGAAAAACTTCACCCTGATCACTTTGCCAATTTCCTGGATTAGTATGACTGAAATTATATGCAGTGTAAATAAGGTTTAATTTGTATCTGCAGGTCTATAACTATAGATTTGCATGTATAAATTTGTAAGCTATGTACTTTTTAGAAAAAGCTTAAATGTACAAACTTTTAAGCTATAACTTTTACTATTGTTTGTGACAATAACTTAGTAGAAATCCAGGCTTATAAAGAAATCCAGGTTTATAAAGAAATCCAGGCTTATAAGCTGTAAACTCCCATATCTGAAATGTTTGAGATATTGCACAACGACAGAACCAGAATTGTAAGAATAAAACTGAAAAAGTTTAAATTCCTCTTTTCCTTTTTAAAAACAATCCACACTTACAGTAATCCAATCCTTCGCAATATTTGCCTCCTTTCTGAAAATTAGGGCAAGAAGCGCGGTATTTGCATTTAGTATTTATTATAAGGGATAGTATATTCATTTTTACTTTTTCCCACCATAGTAAATACTTTATCCAAATATTTAAAATGTATGTTTTCTCTTGTTTTTTGTCCTCTAACTTGTTGTATTAATTCCAGGCCTTTAAAAGTTAAGCAACAACACAGTTATCCTCAAGCAGATTATCCTGCTGACAGGAGGACACTCGTTATTCTATTCACAGTAAAGGCATACTGATTCAGTCCGGTTTATACAAAATCTTTTTAAAAAAGAATTTCCTATAATTAAGTGGGGAATAAATGTCATATAAATCAAATTCCGAACTACCGAAAACGGTTAGGGAAAATTTGCCGGAGCACGGACAGGACATTTACAGGGAAGCTTTCAATAGTGCCTGGGAAGAGTATAAAGAGCCTTCCGAACGACGTGGAGACACTACAAGAGAGGAAGCTGCACACAAAGTTGCCTGGAGTGCAGTTAAGAAAGTATATGAGAAGGATTCTAAAGGAAACTGGGTAAAAAAATAAGATTTGATTTTCGAAGTTATATCTGTTTATCTTTTCAGTCATTTTTCACGAATGTTCTATCCTTATCAGCAAGACAGCTAGTGAAGATAGCTGTGGTACTCTTCTGGGATCCATGTTAACAGGGCCTTAAGTAGATTTCAACGAGTGAATCAGGAATCTACTACCTGTTAGCTATCGTTGTCTCTCACTAAAACAGCATAGGATAAAGTTACGAAAAACTAAAATATAAAACATATGTCATATAGTTAAATAAAATAAAAATAGTATAATTTTATATAAAGATTATATTGTTTTGTTTTTCCCATGCTATAAATTTACAGAAGTGCAATGAAAATAATGCATTTCTTTCAAATTACGGTTTGACTGAACACACAAACTTCTTGTTTTTACTGGATTTTACCTGCGAGTTCATATTAGCATATATGGTTCTTGAAGACTTTTTAATGCTATTATTCACTCTGGTATTTCCTGAAGTGGTTTCAGTTATTTTGAAATACGGCAGCCCTTTGATAGCCAGATGAGCCATAGCGTGCTCAATGTCCGGAACAGGTTCCTTAATTTTGTCCGGGCTTGCTATAGCGTTGAGCAGCTCTGCAAGTGCAGGGCTGTTCGAATTCCAGGTACCATCGCTCTGGGTCTCGGCTTCAAAAATTTGCCATTTAATTTTAACTGACATAAGTTCTCCCCCTCTCAAATGTGCATTGTCCATCTGGACACCACACTTAAAAAAATAAGAGCTGATTAATACTCGCATTTAGTTGTTTTTATAAGCTTTTGCCTATAATGTTATACTAATCTTATATTGACCTTCTATATATAACTCTACTTTGTAACTAAAATTCCAAACTTTTGAGGCGGAAGGGAAAGAGGCAGTGTCACAAATTTCCTGTAAATTCAAAGTCAAATTTTTGTATGCTGAACAGGTTTAGTTCTCTTGCTATTGGATTCTCAAATTATCAATTTATTAGGATTTCTAATTTTAAAGAAAAATTGGCACACTGACAAGAGAACGAAACACGTGCATCTCCTTGAGTGGTTTTATCCGAAACCGTTGTGCAGGTTTATCTCACCTTATGGGCCGGGCCTGAACTGAGTTCTTTTAAACCAAGATGCTTTTGATTTATCCAAGTTTGTTTTGACCTTTTTTCCCCCTGAGACTTGCATATATTCTACGGGCAGGTTTTTTAACCAGATAGTTAAAACTTTCTCTTGAGATTGGTTTTGGTTTCTTGACTATCACTATAGGTTTCTTAGAATGCCTGGCAATTCTCTGCGATAGAGTCCCAAGTAAAGAAATCTTAAATCTTTCACTTGAGTCTCCAATGATTATTAGATCATTGTTGTTTGAGGCCTCCAGTAGAGCATCTTCGATGGAATATTTCTCAAGTACTATGAAACTAACAGGTATAGAAGTTATTTTCTCAACGAGACTCTCAAGTTCGTCAGTAATTTTCTGCCTTTTTTCCTGGGCTTCATCAGGGCTAATGATACTGATAATTTCTACTCCGGCACCTGTGTTTATAGCCAGTTTTTCTGCGAGATAAAGGCCATAGACCGAGTTTTCTTTACCGTTATACCCTACAAGGATTTTGTTTATGCTGTCAGGTAGGTGTCCCTTTAATAACGCTATTGGACTTTTTGAGGATAGGAGAACCTGGTTTGTAACATCATGTGAGTACTCGAATCTCTTTGGTTCGTGCCATCCCATAATAATCACGTCTGCCTGCTCAATTTCAGCCTGCTCCAGAATTGAGTTTGATATGCTGTGGTCAAAGGCAGCAATATATTCTCTTTTATGTCCGAGAATTGCAGGATAACTCTCAAATTCTTCTTTGAAACGGCAGTCCATTTCTATCTTTTTCTCATGATATGCTTCCTGAGCTAACTTTAAGTTTGTTTGATCCGGTACCTCAATAACATGGAGGCAAATTATCTCGCTTCCCATAAAGTCTGCCAGTTTCAAGAGATCACGCTCATGTTTCGGGTTGGAAATCGGCACGAGCACTTTAACCAGGGAGACAGGCTCAATCTCCTTCTTTTCTACAGTATTCTCCAGCAGGTCAAATAAGTTATACTCCGGGACGGCTTTGCCCCTTCCGTAGAATGAGTACCAGCCAATCCCGGCAAAAATCATCATTACTGTGAAGAGAAGAGGTAATCCACCAAGCATGGGAAGAAGTACTATGCTCCCGACTATTCCGAAAATCTGTGTATAGGGGAAAAAAGGGTCGCGAAAAGTGGGTTCATATCCTGGCAGGGTTCTTTTTCTGAGGATTATCACTGCCATATTTAGCAGGATAAATATCAAAATATTAAAAGCTCCACCCAATCTTGCAAGCTCCTCTATGTCGAACAGGAACAAAAACAAGACCATTACTGTTCCTGTTACCAGTATAGCATTATGAGGAGTTTCAAACTTTTGATGGATGAGAACGAACCATTCAGGCATAAGTGCATCTCTGCTCATGGCAAAAGGAAACCTGGAAGACGATAATATAGCGCCGTTGGCTGTGGAAAGGGTAGCAAGCAGCGCACCCAGTCCTATTACTATTCTTCCGGATTCTCCTGCCATCAGACCTGCAATATCAGCAAGGGGAGTAACTGATGTCACGATTCCTTGAAGGTTAGAGAATCCTACAACCACTGCCATTATGCCAACGTAGAATAAGGTTACTACAATGGCTGAAGAGATAAATGCCAGTGGCAGGTTCTTTGATGGGTTTTTAACTTCCTCAGACACTGCGGCAGCTTCTGCAAGCCCGAGATAGGATATGAAAACAACTCCTGCTGTTGTGATTATCGAGGTAGCACCATAAGATGTGGCAGATGAAAAGTTAGCCGGGTTAACCATAAAAGATACTCGGGCTATGAAGAAAGCCAGGATTACCAGCAAAAAGATCACGATAAAGTTCTGCAGTGATCCGCTACTTTTTGCTCCACGATAGTTAATTACTAGCAGGATCACGCCGGTTGCAGCTGCTACTAAGTATAGAGGTAGGGGATAGAAGATCTGAGAGTATTCTGCAAGACCGATAAGTGCAAATGTACCCTTGAAGATTAAAGCCAGCCAGGATCCAAGACCTATTACTGCACCAAGTGCAGCTCCCATCGTTCTGCTGATATAGTAATAGCTGCCGCCTGCCAGAGGCATTCCGGTTGCAAGTTCTGACATGCTGATGGCGGTGGCTATTGAAATAAGCCCACCAAGCAGAAAAGAAATTATTGCTCCGGAGCCCGCATCTGCTAAAGCAATTCCAGGAAGAACAAATATCCCGGCTCCAATCATAGTGCCGGTACCAATTGTGAAAGTTGAGATAAAACCAAGGCTACATCCCAACCTCTCAGTCGTTTCAACTGATGCCATTTTTTTACTCCGTCTGTTATAGGGCTTTCAAACCGGTAAATCCATCTTTGTTTAAATCTTCAGATTACTTTTACTTTGACAATACTGGACGTAGATTTCACCATCATACGTCAGCAAGCAGCAGGGTTTTGCAGTCCCTATTGCACTGGATCTGCCTTTTGAATAATAATCTCGAAACAAGTGTTTTTCTTTGCAGTACGGTTTCAATGTCTTTTTAGTTGAACGGCTTCAATGTCTTCTTAATAACTTTCTTTTCAATTATTTTCAATAAATGATGCAGCCTGCTCTTGATTAAGGTGTCTTAATTTATATTTTAGTGAACTTTGCTTTCGAATAGTACATATATCTATCCGTTAAAAAGCATATTTCTTAGCCTGCAGTCAATGCATATTGTTAATAGTAGTATTAAAAGGAATAAAGAATATAGAATATAATTGGAGTGCGGAATGTGGTGGAAGATTGTCTTAGCTTCTATCCAGAGAGTCATCTGTTTTATATTATCTACAAAGACTTTTGAATTGTACTACTCGCAGGCAAAGAGACCAATAATGACAGTTTGTACGTTATCAGTGGTAAATAATTAAGTAAATATCTAAAAAATGAAAACGTATTGATTTATACATAACATTGATCTATATATAGCATTGATTTACACGTAGCATTTATTTACGCATAGTGTCGACTTATACATATACTCTTCACATAAGCGATATCGGTTTAGTTAAGGGGTTCACATATAGTTATTGGGCGGATATAATGCAAAGTAATGATCTTATTAAAGAGCAAATATTACAGTTAAAAATTGAGATCGCGCAGTTAGAAGCCGAAGTTAACAAATTACAGATTACGATAAACGAAAAAAAATATGCATTAAATAGATTATCTGAGCTGTTAGAAATAAGAGGAGTAGCTTTAAACGACAATAAATAATATTAAAAGTATTTATTTCTAAAAAATAGTGTTTTTATGCTTTGTCCCGTCTACATAAAACCTTTTATAACTTTATAAATAATTTCTAGATTTTTCAACCTCTTCATTTATTCCGTCCAAGTGGCCTCTGGTATAAAGTGGTTTTTCGACAACAACTGTGTCTAGAAGGAGATCAAATCTGTTCTGTAAGCTCTTTATCTTTGCATTCTGATCTTCTTTTGAGTCATCTTTAAAAATGAAAAAAGCTGTTTGAGTCAGTAGAAATAAGTTTTAACCCTTCTATAATCAATCCTACACTCTGCAGTATTTTTTTCGAAAATCAACATTTTTTCATGATAGCGTTTTTAGAACAAATGCAAATAATTTGAACCTTTAACGACATTTTGTGAAAATTGAATAATATCGTTTTTGGTTTCTAAGTACACCATATAGTTGCTTTTACCTCCTGCAAAAAAGTTCGATAAATCTATGTTATATAGAAAATCGACAACAAGAAAACTCATGAAATCTAAAATTTTACTGTGAAAAGTGGATGATATATATTAAGTTTTCACTTTCCACTTACTTATCTGCTCTTCACGCCATTTCTCCATTGCTCTCCAGATGGGCAGAGGATCAATGCCGTGAATCTTCACATATTCGTCTCTCATATATTCATTCATATTCCCATCTATGTAACGCAATGTAGCCTGATCGGGCTGCAGCCTGGCTCCTGTTGGTATTGCTGCAGGGTTTATGCAAACTTCTGCACAATAACGCCATTCTTCCCCACCGCCTGTAGATTCTATCCTGAATGGCTTTCCGCAGTTTGGACAGACACCGAACGTTGTTTTGTCTTCTTTCTGGTTCATAATTTCCCCCTCTGAATGAAAAAATTCACATTCGTCTAAATTGTGCGTAGAAATTTATATAATTCATTTTATATACCCATTTTGTTTAGCTTGCAATATTTTGTATAATTGATTTTCTCTCCAACCCTCACAATTATCCTCTATACTTTCCTAAAATAGTTTCTATTTCTATTTTTATGGATATCGTTTGCAAACAGGAAGTTCAACTGTTGAATTCTCTGAATAACATGTTAAATCTGGCAAAATACGCAAACTCGGATATGATATAAAAATGAAACAGATAGGATCCAGAGAATGAAATAGTAAAGAAAATAAAAAAATGGTAAGAATTAAAACCGGATAAAACCAGCTATAAAACATAAAAATTCTATTTTATTTTTTCTTATACTTTATTATATTTTATTAATTTCATGAATTTGTTAACTTTGCTATAATTTGAATGTCTCCAGGCAAAAAGCTTACAGCTGAAGAACAAAGTTGCTACACAGATAGACATAAACAACAATGCACATACTGAGGTTTGTATTTCAATCGGTGACGTTTTAGTTGCTCCTATTTGCCTTCATATGTTATTAAAAACCGATTATGTAACATCCTTTTTAACATTTTCGGTACGTTTCGATCTTTAAGAATTTTAAACCTGTTTTAACAATTGCACCGCCAGCCGAGACATTTCAGAAAAAATTGTTTTAGTTTCAAGTTAATGGTTTCCGCTCTCGAATCTTCTTATTTTCTCAGATTATTTTTTCTTTCCGGCAGGGTGCAAATTCTGTATATAATCGTCTTCTGAGAATCTTAATCCCGATTTTCTTGTTTTGTGTTAGCAGGCGATGGTGAGTGTAATGCCTTCCATCTGCAATAAACCGCCGTTTCGGCTGATCGAGCGCGAGTTTAAAGTTCCCTATTCTTTCTACTCAAGTTCCTCCCTAAGTTCAGTTCCTTCTCTTATCATGGACTGTTTACCTTCTCCAATTACTGAGTTTTCTGGTCAACATGTTATCACTATCTCTGCTTTCTGTGTGACTTCTGTCTATCAATAATCCTCTGTTTATTATTTTTTGGTATATTACAGTGCTGAAGTTAAAAAGACAGTAATAGTCTTAAAAGTAAGCGTTTTTATGTCCAATTATAATATAGGAATTTTAAACTAATAAAAATATAGGTTTAAATTTTAATAAAAAAGAAATACAAGTCTAAAGCTCAATAAAAATAAGTAAAGGTTTTAAACTTAACAACAAAAAAATCGAGGTTTTAAGTTTAATAAAAAAGAAATAGAACTTTAAATTCCCTCAAAGATATAGAGCTCCTAGAGTTCCTGAACTTAATTAAAGTAATAAAATTAAAGTAATAATATTTTCATGTGTTCTCCAGGGAAAATGATTCGGTTATGAAATCTTTAAATACTCTTTTAGATTTCTCGAATCCGGTATACACTCCGTCCAGACGCTGCTCCGAGCAGTTCGGCTTTTTTGATATGGAAATTCCGTCCAAAAGCTGGTTAAAATTATTCTCGAGGTTTTTTATCTTTTCAGCCGGATCTTCTTCCAGGTCGGAAAGAGGGAGTTTTTCCAGATTATCTTCGAAAGTGTATTTGGCTATATCCAGGCCTTTATTAACTCCTTCTTTAAAGTCCGAATAAGCCTGATTGTCTTTACTCCTTTCAATACAGACATTAAATTTTCTTATGAAATCTTTCATTTTTTGAGTTTACAAAATCCTCGCTTCCTTTTTTAAAGATTTTGACTTGTGCAATCTTTTTAGGTTGCAGACACAGAAGTTTTAAATTTATAATTTTTTAAATTATGAGCTCAAGTTATAAGTTTAGATTTTGAGTTTAAATTTTGAGTTTAAATTATAAGTTTAAATTATGAGTTATGAATATTAGTTATCGTTAAAAAATCAAATCAAACGCTTTTCACACTTTAAATAGTAAAAACTCAAGGCATTAAAATAAAGTGAAATATATAAAAATAGTGTTTACATGTATATTAATCTTTTGAGATAAAATTAGAGATTGTTATGTTCTGTTCTTTAGTTCTCTTTCACTTAGTATTATACATTCCTATTTAAATCATGAAGCTGATTATTTGTTTTAATATCTGTTTTAATGAACCATGTTCAGGAACTTAAATTTATAACTTAGGTTGAAATTAAATAATTAGCATTTTTAATCTTTTTCAAGGTAGATATTTGGTATATCTTGTTCTCAAATAATCTTATATACAAATAACTATAAATGAAAATATATGAAAGGATTTTCTATAAATATTGAAGAAGCCACTCTGGAAAATGGCAATTTCCGCAAGGTACTGTATACCGCAAAGCACAGCCAGCTGGTACTTATGAGTCTCAAGCCCGGAGAAGAGATCGGGATGGAAGTGCATGAGGAAAATGACCAGTTTTTCCGCTTTGAACAGGGGAAGGGGAAGTGCATAATTGACGGTAATGAATATGAGCTAAGTGACGGCGTTGCTGTGATTGTGCCGGCTGGCGCGCAGCACAATGTCATCAATACCTCGGAAACGGAGGAACTGAAACTCTATACAATCTATTCACCGGCGCACCACAAGGATGGAATCGTGCGTGCGACGAAAGAAGAAGCCGAGGCCAATGAAGCTGAATTCGATGGAGTAACTACGGAATAAGATCCAAGTAGCCGGAATAAAATTTTATTCCTGCCAGGGTCATGTCACAACATAGGAGTGTTTTTTATAAAACGCTTCTACCTTTCTTTTTTTTTGTAACTAATTCATTTTTGTAACTAATTCATTTTTGTAACTAATTCATTTTTGTAACTAATTCATTTTTGTAACTAATTCATTTTTGTAACTAATTCATTTTTGTAACTGTATTTTGTTTCTACTTTTCTTAGTAAATTTTGCTGACGAACCCGTTAATCGTCTATTCTGGACTTCACTTAAACTGTTATATCAATTTTCAATACTGGTCTTTTCAATACTGGTCTTTTCAATACTGGTCTTTTCAATACTGGTCTTTTCAATACTGGTCTTTTCAATACTGGTCTTTTCAATACTGGTCTTTTCAATACTGGTCTTTTCAATATTGGTTTTTTAATATTGATTTTTCAACATTGGTTTTTTCAACATTGGTTTTTTCAACATTGGTTTTTTCAACATTGGTTTTTCAACATTGGTCTTACTCACTGTTTCTGCGATGTCGTCTACTCATTCTGAAATCAGAAAAGTTACAATGACGTTTAAGGTTAGTAAAAAATCAGAAGTCATAGCCAAAAAATTCGAAACCGCCGTAGACTAATTTAATACCAACGGTCTACTAACGCATGACCAATTGAATTCGTAAGTTGAACATAAAAAAGTGAATTTAAGATTATTTCCGGTATTCCGGTAAACAAAAGAAATTAATTCAAAAAAATATGATAATATTATAGTAAGCTAATCCCAAAATTAAGAATTGAGTTTTAAGGTGCTTGAATCTTAAGTACTCAAATTCCAAATAGTGTATAGAGTTTCTTATAACTGAGACAGCTATGTGACTTTTATAATATAAAGTGAAATTGTCTTTAGGATAAGCTTGTATTATTGGCTTTGGGATGAGCTTGCTTATTGACTTTAGGATGAGTTTGCATTCCGAAAGTTAGGTTCTGAATGTACAGTTTTAAAGTATCAAAATAGGAGGGGGTTCTGATTACGAAAGTAGTTGTCATATTGCTTGTATTGTTGTTAATTTTTGTAGCTGGATGTACTGAAAAACCGTCTCAGATTTCTAAAGGTGCAACTGCAGAAGATGCGACTGTAAAAGATGCAACTATAATTCATAAAACGTATGGAGGGTTTACTCTTCCGGAAATGCAGATGCAAGAACTAACTGTAAATAGCACAGCAGTTGTATTTACCACATCTGATACTGAAGGAAATTTCACGAAAAAATATGAAAAGCCCTTCAATGAGACTGCTTTTAAAGAACTTATCACTTTATTTGAGAATAACAAATTCCTTGAGATGAATGATAGCTATACTCCTCAGGCAGGGCAGCCTATAGTTACGGATGTAGGAACGCTTGAAATCAGTCTGATCGAGGGAAATAAATCAAAAACAGTGAAGGTAGACCCTTATTTTTCTGATTATATGCCTGAACGACTGCAAGAAATTGATTCGAAATTGCTTGAACTTAGAGCATATGCCCTTTCAACTTCCCCACAAGAGGCTGAAAGGATAGGCAGAAACTGGGTAGAAAATGCACCAACTTATAGTTATGATGGCTTTGACCTGAAGCTTGAAAACCACACAATTCTTGAGACAATACCTGAACAGCATTTCCTTACCTATACATTTACGAGCAGACAGGGTGGTTACGGAAATAGGACCGGCCAGATGACAATTCAGGTTATTACTCCACACAAAATCGAGATAATTGTCTCTGAGAAAAATGTAACATCTGCTGTTATCGACGGTGAGTGGGATGAACTTTCCCAGCAACCTATTCCCAAAGAAACTGATGCGAATGATATGAATAATACTACTGAAGCATCTGCAGAAGGAAAACTTGTAGAAATGAAATACAAAATAACTGAAGAAAAGGCACCCTGGAATAAATGGTATGAAGGAGGAAATATTCAGTTTATTAAGGCACCAACTCAGTCAGAACTGATTATTGCCTACTACGGAACTGTATATAATATTGAATTAAATGAGGTAAATAGAATAGATGGTGGTAGCCTTTCCAATTCCCCGGATGGAACTTATTACGTGGCGAAAGTAAAAGCAAACGAATCTGATAATATGAAAACTCTTGGATGGACTGACCTTTAAGAAGGCTAAACGTTTTATGAGAATAATTAGGAAAATTGAAAATATGGGAGCA
The DNA here is from genome assembly GCF_000970305.1 of Methanosarcina barkeri 3. Classification (GTDB taxonomy): domain Archaea; phylum Halobacteriota; class Methanosarcinia; order Methanosarcinales; family Methanosarcinaceae; genus Methanosarcina; species Methanosarcina barkeri_A. Next base: position 3,744,048 of record NZ_CP009517.1, on the reverse strand, counting down.
GAAGATTCGTATTTTTGTCTCAAAATCTCTCTTTCCCTTCTTTTTTCCTTTCTTTTCTTCTCTTTTCTTCTTTGTGGTATTTGAAGATCAGAATCGATCAAACTGACATCATACATTCACCTGACCATCCGAATGATTATGAAAATTAAAAATGCGACCAATCCAGTCAGGTATATCCAGCGGATATAAATTCGCCGATTTACTGTTTTCAAGTCTAATAATTTACCTGTTGAGTATAGAATTACCAAATCCATCAGTAAAATGGGAAACAGATAAATCCACTCTAACCATCCTAACAAAAACGGCAAACTGCTTGCAGCAACTACCAGTAAGAAAATTGCGCCGCTGATTTTCAATGCATTTTCACAACCAACTGCCAGAGCTAAGGAACGGGACCCTGCCTGACGGTCGCCTTCAATATCCATAGCGTCTGCCGCAATCTCTTCTCCTAAGTCCGTAAGCATTAATATGACTGCGAAAAACCAGACTATTGTTTCAAATGGTTTGTTTACTGCTATACCACCAAAAATAAAAGTCATACCGACCGAAAAGCTGACCATAAGATTTCCAATAAGACCGGCCTTTTTGAACTTCCAGTTGTAAAGAAAACCCACTGCCCAGACCGGAATAATTACCAGTAAAGCCTCTAAGCTAATCAGGTAGCCTGTAATAAATCCAAGCACTGCCACAATAACGGAGAGTAAAATGACCTCTCGTTCAGTAACAAGTCCTGCTGGCAGTGGTCTTTCTGGAGCGTTTATTTTGTCAATTTCGAGATCAAAATAATCGTTCAGGATGAGAGACGCAGCCGAAATAAAAAAAATACTTAGAAACCCCAGTATAATTTCGGTTGTGGTAGGAAGTGCACCTAATGCCAGTAATTCGCCTAGTATTACGCATACTCCTGCAGTAAATGGCAGTTCAAAACGGAATAAGCGGAACAGCCCAAGGATTTTCGGTCTAAGCATAAAGTACTATAAGTAAGGAATGCTTTAATTTTTGAGTGAATTTTTAATTATTTTTAATTATTTTTACCAATTTTTAACTTTTAACCTTTTTAACTTTTTTACCCCTTCATCTTTTTAATTATTTTTGCCCGCTTTTAACTTTTTAACTTTTTTCACATCTGTTGTTTATACAGCGAGAGAAACAGGCTGCTGCATTACTTTTACCTGGCCCTGGTTCAGCCGTTACTGCTGTTCTTCTTGTCATTAATTCCAGCTGCTTTTCTGGTGGTATATAGATATAAGAAAACCCCAACGATTGACATTACTTCTAAAATTGTGAAATAAATCATTTGTGAGCTGTCACCTGAGTTATAGTTATGCCAGATGAATAAAAGGTAACCAAAGCAGTAAATCATGTTGGCATAGAACGCTTTATTGACCATGACCATGTACGACGCTATTATATTCGGAATAATTATCCAAATATTTTCTATCATTTTTCCCATCCGTTTTATTGTTGAAGCTTGTGAGAGTTTTAATTTCTTGTTGTTATAAAAAGAACCTGAATTAAGTTCCCCTTCCACTCTGTGCCTGGAAATGAAGACGCACATAAAATAATTAATTTTGAATAAAAATGCCAGTAACCAGTATATTAACTTTATTGAGGGAAGTTTTGAAGTTTCACAGTTTTTTAGAGAACCTTTAATGGAATTGTAGATTGGAGTAACATTTCAATCCTTGTTTTAGTGGATCTTGCTCTTAGATCTGAAATTATTTGCCACGATGGAACAATAATTCTTTTTTCGTCACTTCAGCGCAGCCAAAATAACGACTTATAAATATGGGCATCTCTTACTATTTTTTACTAATAAATATACACATAAGGAAAGTATACCAAATTTTGCATCTAAGTGGTACTATGCCAGATATGTTAAGAGGTATTACGATCGATGACGTGACAACCCGGGATATGGATGATGCAATCTGGGTGGAAATCACGGAAAACGGCGGCTGGCACGTTGTAGTTATGATCACGGATGTCGCAAAGGTAATTTCCAAGCATTCAGAGCTTGATCGGCTTGCAATGTCTCGGATCGAGACCAGATATTATGCAAACGGCAATAGCCCGATGTTACCCCGACGGCTTGCAGACGAGAAGCTTTCCCTGTGGCCGGAAGAGTCGAAGTATGTTCTTGCCGTGGATATTGTCCTCGGCATGAATTTGTCAATCCTCGAAACACGGCTTTTGCGGACTGTTATGATCAGCGAAGCCCGGCTATCTTTTTCTGATGTCCCCCGCATTCTCTCTGATAGCGAGCACACGCAGCACGCTCTCATCAAGCTCGCAAGCCAGCTTGCGAACGACCTTTTAACGCAGCGCCGCAATCTTGGAGCGCTGGCATTCTATGATTTGGGGCGGGGGCTGGTGACAAATGAAGAAGGGTCTATAAAACAATTGAGACGCAGGGAGGATACCATCGGCTATGTTATCATCCAGGAGCTGATGATTCTCGCTAACATGGCCGTAGCAGAGTACGCGGTCAAAAATGACATCCCTATCCTTTTCCGTAACCATACAGCCCGAAGTGTCACCCCTGAGCGAGTGGACTTAATGAAGTTGCTCGAAAGCGTAACTGTCATCCCCGAGGTAAACATAGCTGCTGTCAGACATACCACGTACATGATGCTTAGCAGAGCGGAATACGGCCCCGTTATCCTGGGCCATTTCGGACTGAACCTGGGTGCATATACTCATTTTACCTCACCCATCCGAAGGTATGCTGATCTTGTGAATCACCAACAGATCCGGGCTCACGTCCAGAACGAACCCTTGCCCCATTCCAAAGAGGAGATTCTGGCAATTGCATCGCATATCAACCTGATACACCTTGAAAACGACAAGGCTAAAAGTGAGTACATGAAGGAAAAGGCATATAGAAAAGCTGAGTCTGCCATCCTGGGAGATCGGATAGATAGTGCGAGCGATACAGACTTCGAGCTCATCACCAAATTCCTTATCCGCAAAGGTGATGACTGTCCCGAGGCCTACTGCGATGCATTCCGGAGACGCCTTGGCAAGCTGCCGATCATTTGTGCGGAGCTAGTACTATTGCAAGCCCCTTATGGCAAAAGATGGACTGAACTTAAAAGAGCATTGCTGGAGGAAATTGCAACTGCGCCTCACAAGGCAGTCTCGATCTTCGACATCGCGCAGAATATACTGGGCTGGCAGATGCCAGTATACAAAGTAACTAATACGATTCGTGGTAATTTACCGGTGTTTACTGCCCAAAGTGCCATCAGAGTAAATAATATCGAGTACCGGTCTGCTGTATATGAAGACTTGACAAAGAAAGGAGCAACTCAGCTGGCATCCGTAGACCTGCTAGCTACTATCCTGGGCTTACCAGTTCCAAACTTGAAGACCAAGATTATAGATTCGCCGGCCAGTAATGACGAAGTCACGATTAATACGTCAAGAGACCCGATTTTTGCCTTGCAGGAGTATTGTCAGGCAAAGAAACTTCCCTTACCGACTTATTCGTTTAAGGCTGAAGGACCTACCTGCAAACCTATTTTCACCTGTACCTGCACCTTTGGCTCCTCGACCAGCACCGGACAGGCAGGAAAAAAGCAGAGAGCCAAACGGCTAGCGGCTAGAGAAATGATATACACTTTAGTGTCCGAGAATTAATGCCGATCTTAAGACTGTAACGGGAAGCGTCCTGGTTCAATGGATCTTGCTCTTGACTCTGAAAAAATGATTCTTGAATCTATTTTAAAGATTTGCGAAGACCTCTTTTGCAGTGTTTATGCCGTTTAATGCAGCAGGAAATCCGGCATAAACGCACATAAGGATTATAGTTTCAATTATTTCTTCTTTTGTTAATCCGATGTTTAAACCTGCTTTGATATGGAAAGCAAGCTGAGGCCTGGCAGTACCCATGGCTGTAAGTGCAGCTATTGTAGCGATCTGCCTCATTTTCAAGCTCAAGTTCTTCCTGCTGTAAACATCACCATAACCGTATGCAATAATATATTCAACCATGTCCGGGGCTATATCATCCAGATTTTCCTTCAGTATTTGCATCTGGTTTTTTTCTAACTGTGATAGCATCTCAAGTCCGATTGAAAATCTATCTCCGTTTTTGTCTTCTTTAACAGGTTCAAAAGTTATTTTTCGATCTTTTATGACCTCCTTCAGTACATTTATCGCATTTAGTGAACCTGGAAATCCGCTATAACTTGACATCTGTATTATAACTTCCAATATTTCTTCTACAGAACAGCCCACGTTTAATGCCCCGTTAATATGGACATTTAATTGAGGTGCGGCATTTCCCATTGCGGTCAGTGCAGCTACAACTGCAATTTCTTTTTGCTTTAAACTGGTACTCTCCCTCGAATAAATATCCCCAAAAGAAAACTCAATGATGTATTTACCCAAATCTGGAGAAATACTCTCTAAACTTTTAACTATCTCTTCCCCTACTTTCCCATCGATTTCTTTTAACTTCAACCATCCTCTTTCATATCTTTCATTTTCCATAATATTACACTCCATAATATTACACTCCACAATATTACACTCCACATCTATACTCAGTATTTTATTTCAATTCCTATATAATTGGGACCCATTTCCTGGTTGAACTGTGTATGATAACTTGAAACAATTTATTATCCAGGTTTCTAAACTTATCTAATAAAAATATTTTCGATATGGAACGGTACTATTTCAAGAAAATTTACAATTTTATCACTCTTTCGTAACAAAAGCAGGATACTGGTCTTTAGATAATGTTCTTGTAAGTTTATCTGAAGCGAAATCATAATACGTTGGAATATACTCAAACCTAGATTTTTCGTTCTCCAGGTAAAAGCTTATTTTTGTGTCAAAGGCAACCGGACGACAGTTATCATTATCTGCTGGCATGTCCCTGTATGGCAATTGCTGTTCTTTCCGGCTTAATTGACTGTTTTCCAGCTGCAAATTAAGTACTCTTTATGTAATTCCTTCCATCGTATGCTCGCGGACAGTGGAAGAAACCAATCTCATTATTCCGGTAAATCCTGGAGGGACATTTGCGCTCTGCCAGTTCGTATCGAAACACGCTTACGCTGTTAAAATATTTTAATAGCACTCTTTCTTTTATCCAAATATAAATGCATCATAGACCAACCACGTATCATAGACCAACCACGTTATACACTATAACCAGGCTTATAGATAGGGCTATACAAAAGTTGAGTATTCCGTTAATCGAAAAACGTCTGGACTTTATAAACTCCTTGATTGATCCATCCTTCAATGATAAAATACCTGCTGACATGACCAGAAAAGATATGAACAGTGTTGTCAAGAGGAAAGGTCGCTCATGTGGATTTACCATTCCAGAAACCAGCTTAACATCTGTTTGGAAGTCGGCGTTACTTATTTTTATGTGATGCATCCCTGATACTTCAGGCGTAAATGAAAAGTAATCTTTAGCTCCTCTTTCAGTCCCTCGTGACCCGCCAACTGTGGATCCATAGAAATCTTTCTCCCAGGAATGCTCTATGTTTCCTGGATCAACTATGATGATTCTTAACAGTTCAGAGCTGGAGTACGGTTCCTCTGTTTTAAACACAAAGGTCACCACTTCGTTTTCAGTAAGTATGACTTTGTTATCGATATCTTTTGATGGTCCGATAGAGTCGCTTAAAATCTCTTTACCTGAGACATATTCTCCCATGTAAAGAAAAAGGCCTGAAAGTAATAAATTAAAAACAGAAACCATCCAGATAACTTTAAATACGAAACTAGTTAATTTGTTCTGTCCTTTAATTTCGACCACCATCTATTCAATTAAAATGCTTGTCTGTGCATTTAAACATAAATTGTCCTGTATGAACTACTTCTTTGAGAATAGATGTAAGGCCTTAGTACTTTTTAACTTTATGATTTTTTCCTGTGAATTGCTTAATACTTAATAATCCATGAAAAAACAAAAGGCCACAATATTCATAATTACTTAACTATTGGTAGATTTTGCTCACGAAGTGGTATAGCATCGTCAATATAACTACTTGATTCAGAGTTTCAATCCTTTTTTTAGTGGCTCTTGCTCACGAATAGTTCTCCACCTCAGCGCTACTTGCTAGTATCTTGTTTCAATCCTTTTTTTATTGGATCTTGCTCACGAATAGTAGCATATTCAGGCATGAAAAGACACTGGTAAATAAAATAGACAATCTTTTGGGTTATTTTTGATAACCTCCATCTTAACAAAATAATTTTTATTGTTTAATGGTATGATTAATAATCCATTCTTCAATTTCAGCCGGCTTCATCTCGTTTTCAGTTGCTGCAACCTTGACTATAAATTCTATCGTTTCTTGTGGAGTAGATGTAAGTGTATACCCACTATCCTCAAGAACAAAATTCATTGCTTCGTATCCCGTTCTTTTATTTCCGTTAAAAAACGGATGTCTTGAGACAATGGTATAAACTACAATTGCAGCATTTTGAAAAACGGTATTAGCTCCCTTTATCATATATTCAAACATTAACTCTAATGTAGCAAGAGATCTAATTGCAGGCGTATAATCGTCAGGATTCTCCTCTTTGTCATAGTCAATCACTCGTTGATGAATTTTTAAGACATCAATTAAGCTAATCAACATATCACTTTCTTCCGAGTGCGTCTAAGATCTCTTTGTCTTCTATGAGTTTCCTATCCAACCATGCATCAAAATCTTTGACATGTGATTCTCTTCGTTCGGTGTTCTCTTCTTTTGGGAACATTGGTTTATACTCTGCAGTTTCTTTAACTTTAACAATGAGCCGTTTGATAATGGAATTATAAGACTCGTTTTCTGTAATCTTAAATTCTTTAAGTGATTCCTTTACATCTGGGTCAATGGCTATAGTAGACATATATTATAATATGTTATAACAGAATATTAACATATCTAACTCAACATAGGATCGACTCTAATAGAATTTACTAAAATGGTTTGTTAGTATTCTTTGTAAGTATGCGTTCATTTGTTTCAATCCTTGTTTTATTGGATCTTGCTCACGAATACATAATTTCTATAGAAGAAGGAAAAGAAAATAAGTTTCAATCCTTGTTTTAATGGATCTTGCTCACGAATATGGGGTTAACCCTGGCTGACATCAGCCCAGCATCGAAGTTTCAATCCTTGTTTTAATGGATCTTGCTCACGAATATGGTGGTATACAATGACTGGAACAGCTTTAATTTGTTTCAATCCTTGTTTTAATGGATCTTGCTCACGAATTATGCTTTTCTCCGGGCAAGTTATCACGAAAACCCCGTTTCAATCCTTGTTTTAATGGATCTTGCTCACGAATACTAACAAAACCGGTTACTCTATTATTTGACCATAGTTTCAATCCTTGTTTTAATGGATCTTGCTCACGAATCAGACATAAGACACCTAGAGCCAGCACTATAAGAGTTTCAATCCTTGTTTTAATGGATCTTGCTCACGAATCGGTTAGGTTGATTAGCACAAATGCTAGCTGAATTACGTTTCAATCCTTGTTTTAATGGATCTTGCTCACGAATTACATCACCGTCTAGTAGGTTTGTTTGATACATAGGTTTCAATCCTTGTTTTAATGGATCTTGCTCACGAATCATTGATTTGCCCTTTAGATAATAACTCTTTATAAGTTTCAATCCTTGTTTTAATGGATCTTGCTCACGAATGACTGGCTGAAGTACGTAGAGGATCAGCAGGGATGTGTTTCAATCCTTGTTTTAATGGATCTTGCTCACGAATAATGGAAAGTCATACCTTAGAACTTGGGATGATTTTCAGTTTCAATCCTTGTTTTAATGGATCTTGCTCACGAATTTATTGTTGAAGGATTGAAAACAATTGAAGTAAGGAGGTTTCAATCCTTGTTTTAATGGATCTTGCTCACGAATAAGACTGTTACTTTGTATTTTTCAGAGGATTCAGTTTCAATCCTTGTTTTAATGGATCTTGCTCACGAATTTTGGAAAATTTAAGGCTAAATTAGAAAGTAAATGGTTTCAATCCTTGTTTTAATGGATCTTGCTCACGAATAGATCATTGCACCGCTATAGACGACGGCATAACCTGGTTTCAATCCTTGTTTTAATGGATCTTGCTCACGAATTAAAGCAAATATCCTGTATCTAGTTGAAGACGGAGAGTTTCAATCCTTGTTTTAATGGATCTTGCTCACGAATGGCAGATATTAAGATGATAGCTGAAGATCCTGCCGGTTTCAATCCTTGTTTTAATGGATCTTGCTCACGAATCATTGGTTCCACCCCCATTTCTGTAGTAATTCCTCTGGTTTCAATCCTTGTTTTAATGGATCTTGCTCACGAATACAGTATCGAGGAGGAAGTTTGTAAGGTGTGGATTCCTGTTTCAATCCTTGTTTTAATGGATCTTGCTCACGAATTTTGCTCATTGTTTTCAAACCTCTTATGTTACTATTTGTTTCAATCCTTGTTTTAATGGATCTTGCTCACGAATACTACAGGCAGGGCAGATTCATGATATATATTTTACTGAGTTTCAATCCTTGTTTTAATGGATCTTGCTCACGAATCATAAGCATTAATCCCAATATTGGGATATTCACCGAAGTTTCAATCCTTGTTTTAATGGATCTTGCTCACGAATCATAAGCATTAATCCCAATATTGGGATATTCACCGAAGTTTCAATCCTTGTTTTAATGGATCTTGCTCACGAATCTTAATTTCCAGATTGGGCAAGAGCTTCTTAAGTCGCGTTTCAATCCTTGTTTTAATGGATCTTGCTCACGAATTTTTTTAATTATTTTTGTTGCTGGTAGAGCTTGCCAGTTTCAATCCTTGTTTTAATGGATCTTGCTCACGAATTTATATTTTATACTGCATATGGTATGTATTTATACTAGTTTCAATCCTTGTTTTAATGGATCTTGCTCACGAATAGAGGCCCCTGAACTGAAAGTTAATTGATTCTACGTTTCAATCCTTGTTTTAATGGATCTTGCTCACGAATCCTGATTCCCATACCGTTTGTAATATTATTATTTTGTTTCAATCCTTGTTTTAATGGATCTTGCTCACGAATAAGACGAAAGAATTGTATTATTGACTACATTTGAGTTTCAATCCTTGTTTTAATGGATCTTGCTCACGAATTGTGTACGGGCAGATTCTCAAAGGAATTATGAAAAAGTTTCAATCCTTGTTTTAATGGATCTTGCTCACGAATCGGGGGTATGGACGTTACAACCTTTAGAGATCCAGAGTTTCAATCCTTGTTTTAATGGATCTTGCTCACGAATGGAAAGAGCTTATCAGATGAATCAAATTCGATTGAAGTTTCAATCCTTGTTTTAATGGATCTTGCTCACGAATATTTTTACGATGCGGAACGTGCAGTTGAATTCGAGTGTTTCAATCCTTGTTTTAATGGATCTTGCTCACGAATAGCATATGCTAAAATGCACGTGTTTCCTTCTTTATCGTTTCAATCCTTGTTTTAATGGATCTTGCTCACGAATTACAAAGCTTGATCATTTCGTTGTCACAACGATGGAGTTTCAATCCTTGTTTTAATGGATCTTGCTCACGAATGAGTTGACTGTTATATTGCCATTGATAGAAAACTAGTTTCAATCCTTGTTTTAATGGATCTTGCTCACGAATAGCCTGAATGCTGGCGTCAGTTACCGTAATTCGAAGTTTCAATCCTTGTTTTAATGGATCTTGCTCACGAATAAGTTGTAACAGATGATGAGATATTGGAAGCTGGTTTCAATCCTTGTTTTAATGGATCTTGCTCACGAATAGAAAAAAGACCCGAAATTATATTCCTTGAAAATGTGTTTCAATCCTTGTTTTAATGGATCTTGCTCACGAATGTCAGCACTTCTCGCACGAGCATGAAAAATAGACTGGTTTCAATCCTTGTTTTAATGGATCTTGCTCACGAATTTGTGTTTCTTTTGTTGATTCTGCTATTATTTGATGTTTCAATCCTTGTTTTAATGGATCTTGCTCACGAATGAGTATCTGAGCATTATCCAGAGGAGATCCTACTCGAGTTTCAATCCTTGTTTTAATGGATCTTGCTCACGAATGAAGCTTACGAGGAAGATAAATCATGACTGAAGACAGTTTCAATCCTTGTTTTAATGGATCTTGCTCACGAATCCTTTGCCTTTGCTGGTCTTGTCAAGCACTATATGTTGTTTCAATCCTTGTTTTAATGGATCTTGCTCACGAATTTTCGCTAAGTTTTTCCAGTCTATTTTTCCATTCAGGTTTCAATCCTTGTTTTAATGGATCTTGCTCACGAATAACGTTTCCGTCGAGTATTTTTTGAGTTCCTGCGCAGTTTCAATCCTTGTTTTAATGGATCTTGCTCACGAATCTGACGTCAATTTGGAAGAATTAGTGAAAACATTAGTTTCAATCCTTGTTTTAATGGATCTTGCTCACGAATAGGATCTTTCATTTTTATATCAAGTGGGTTCCATATGGGTTTCAATCCTTGTTTTAATGGATCTTGCTCACGAATCGTTGGGCACTCGCCCTTTTACAATACATAATAAGCATGTTTCAATCCTTGTTTTAATGGATCTTGCTCACGAATTTAATCCTTCAATAATTAAAGAAGCCCACGGTTGTCGTTTCAATCCTTGTTTTAATGGATCTTGCTCACGAATATTTACAGAAACAGAAAATAAGTATCTCCAAGACCTGTTTCAATCCTTGTTTTAATGGATCTTGCTCACGAATTGGATCTACAATTGATAAGTATAATATGAAGGTGATGTTTCAATCCTTGTTTTAATGGATCTTGCTCACGAATTCATTAAGTGTAAGGAATCACAAACTAAAGACTTGAGTTTCAATCCTTGTTTTAATGGATCTTGCTCACGAATTAACCTATTGTTGATGTATAGCTCCCGTCTCTTCCAGTTTCAATCCTTGTTTTAATGGATCTTGCTCACGAATGTGTCCGTAATCATATGATATATACAACGATAATAAGTTTCAATCCTTGTTTTAATGGATCTTGCTCACGAATAATAAAAAAGAGAAATTATTTTTGTTTTCCTGCAAAAGTTTCAATCCTTGTTTTAATGGATCTTGCTCACGAATACTCCTGTAAGTCCCTGGCTCCGAACCACTCGGAACGTTTCAATCCTTGTTTTAATGGATCTTGCTCACGAATGGTCAAAAACCGTTTTACCGGAGGGCTATTAATTGGAGTTTCAATCCTTGTTTTAATGGATCTTGCTCACGAATACCCCTTTTATTCTGGATGCACCGTTAGCTTTTTTAAGTTTCAATCCTTGTTTTAATGGATCTTGCTCACGAATTCATCTGAATATACACCCCCGGCTTCCTGATTTTCATGTTTCAATCCTTGTTTTAATGGATCTTGCTCACGAATATGATTCTTTGCACAGCTTGCAAGTCTGCTATCCTGAGTTTCAATCCTTGTTTTAATGGATCTTGCTCACGAATTTCTTTTAAGGAGTAGGCAAAATGTCAGATGATTATAGTTTCAATCCTTGTTTTAATGGATCTTGCTCACGAATATGTTCAGAGGTTGAGTGATGAAAGAACGCTCAAAATTGTTTCAATCCTTGTTTTAATGGATCTTGCTCACGAATGCTTCAACTCTTTTATTCTGATTTCATTTTCTTTGTTTCAATCCTTGTTTTAATGGATCTTGCTCACGAATGTTTCAAGAAATTTTAACGTTGTATCCCAATCACGTTTCAATCCTTGTTTTAATGGATCTTGCTCACGAATTGAAATCAGTTGTTGAATTGCCTGCTTCGCTTGTGGTTTCAATCCTTGTTTTAATGGATCTTGCTCACGAATATGGTACTCCCTGAAGAGCTTGTAGGCGGTTGGTGGTTTCAATCCTTGTTTTAATGGATCTTGCTCACGAATCTCCTTCTAGATAGTCGAATTCTTCAGGGAATAATTCAGTTTCAATCCTTGTTTTAATGGATCTTGCTCACGAATCGTTCTCTAACTTTCGATATGAAATTGAATCTAAGTTTCAATCCTTGTTTTAATGGATCTTGCTCACGAATGCCTTTGATTCTTGATGCACCTTTTGCGATTTTAAGTTTCAATCCTTGTTTTAATGGATCTTGCTCACGAATAAAACCAGCAGAAAGACTGAGCAAGTAGAGGATGATGTTTCAATCCTTGTTTTAATGGATCTTGCTCACGAATATGGATGGTAGATAACTATGGTTTATATAGTCTGTGGTTTCAATCCTTGTTTTAATGGATCTTGCTCACGAATTTGTTACGTCTTTTTTGACACCTGTGAAAAATTTGTTTCAATCCTTGTTTTAATGGATCTTGCTCACGAATGTAAGGAATCTGAAACAAAAGACTTGATAGCTAAAATGTTTCAATCCTTGTTTTAATGGATCTTGCTCACGAATTTAGTAGATACTTCGTAATTAACTTGTATATATTTGTTTCAATCCTTGTTTTAATGGATCTTGCTCACGAATATTTCGGTTTTTGCATTCAAGAAAAAGATATTTGGGTTTCAATCCTTGTTTTAATGGATCTTGCTCACGAATAAAGACTGGTATAGACTACTTTGCCGAGAAAGTATGGTTTCAATCCTTGTTTTAATGGATCTTGCTCACGAATATTTCATATTCAAAGTGTAGTGGCTCAACAGTACTTGTTTCAATCCTTGTTTTAATGGATCTTGCTCACGAATTTGGCATTACTGTTGCGGTTATAATGGCTTTGTTAGTTTCAATCCTTGTTTTAATGGATCTTGCTCACGAATATTACGATGCTGCAAACTGCCGGAGAGAATGCGCTGTTTCAATCCTTGTTTTAATGGATCTTGCTCACGAATGAAGATGAAAGGGAACGAGTACGAAAGATGATGGGGTTTCAATCCTTGTTTTAATGGATCTTGCTCACGAATTCATAATCACCTGTGCCGTCGCCAGCCACATACTTTAGTTTCAATCCTTGTTTTAATGGATCTTGCTCACGAATAATTAAAAACGTTAGAGGGAAGTATGCACATCTCCGGTTTCAATCCTTGTTTTAATGGATCTTGCTCACGAATTCAAAAACTCTGCGAGAGAACCACGTTCTGAAGGGAGTTTCAATCCTTGTTTTAATGGATCTTGCTCACGAATAATTTTTTTCACATTTACTTACTGTCAGACACATAGGTTTCAATCCTTGTTTTAATGGATCTTGCTCACGAATATAACCATTTGCAGAGGGGATCACCACCAGGAATGTTTCAATCCTTGTTTTAATGGATCTTGCTCACGAATCACGATGACGGTATACGACTATATCTCCAACTACGGAGGTTTCAATCCTTGTTTTAATGGATCTTGCTCACGAATTTTCCTGATGGAATTTCTATAGGCCCGTTAGTAAGTTTCAATCCTTGTTTTAATGGATCTTGCTCACGAATAATCCTATGCTCTCCACCGTTTAACTCTATAAGAGGGTTTCAATCCTTGTTTTAATGGATCTTGCTCACGAATCTGGCACACAACATTCTCAAAATATGGAACTGTTATGTTTCAATCCTTGTTTTAATGGATCTTGCTCACGAATAAGTGATTGACTACTTAATAATTGATTGAAGGTGAGTTTCAATCCTTGTTTTAATGGATCTTGCTCACGAATTTATTCGGCAACTGCAACTGAAGATGCTGCAATTAGTTTCAATCCTTGTTTTAATGGATCTTGCTCACGAATCGTAGCAGCAGCCGCTACATAACTAAATAAAAGTAAGTTTCAATCCTTGTTTTAATGGATCTTGCTCACGAATCCGGATTAAAAGACGACAACGGTACGATAAAACTGTTTCAATCCTTGTTTTAATGGATCTTGCTCACGAATAATACCACTCAATCGGTACAGAAACCTATACCTTAAGTTTCAATCCTTGTTTTAATGGATCTTGCTCACGAATCTGCCTCTTTTAATTGCTTCTTCTAGAACTAAATTAGTTTCAATCCTTGTTTTAATGGATCTTGCTCACGAATTAATCAGTTCTTTAGCTCCATCAGATAACTTAAAATGTTTCAATCCTTGTTTTAATGGATCTTGCTCACGAATTCAGAATGTGCTTCTAGTTCTGATTGTACAGGCTGTAGTTTCAATCCTTGTTTTAATGGATCTTGCTCACGAATAGGGCAAAAATTTCCGCTATTTGCCCAGAAAAGCTCTGAAATAAGCCCTTTTTTGGGGCGAAAATTCTTGCTGGAAAATTATCAAACCCTTTATAAATACAAGAAAAATTTCTCATACGCAGATATTTCGGTAACAGCAATCTACGCATTTTCTAGAAGATTTAGTAGTTTTGGGATATAAGCCTTTTTGAACAATATCGATTATTTCCTCAATAATTTTCTCAGCCTTTTTGAAATCAGAAGTAGTAATTTCCATTTCTTTGACAAGGCTGTTACTGCGGGTAAAACAAATGTAAGCACGGTTTACTTTAATACTGTAATTTTCCCTAATCAAAAGAGCCTGCAAAACCAGTTGAAACTTATAGGTTTTAAAAATCTTGTCTTTATACTCAGCGAATTTGTACTCAAGAGGAGCAGCAGTACCGTCTTCAAGAAAAAGTACCTCATCAACTATTCCTTTTATATGGTATTGTTTTGAAGCAATGAAGACGTCGCTCTCCTTCCTTATGCAGTTAAGTTTCTTCCTTACGTAATCCCTGTTGGTCAGTTTCCTTGTTTCATGGACCTCACGGCCTTTAATAACTTTAAACCTTTTCTCTTCATGCTGAGGAATATCAAGACAATACATATAGTAGATAAAACGGGAGCAGTAAAGGTATTCGAGAACGTCTGAAATTCGGATTATTGATCCGGAATCGTTTTCAGAAACGGGTTCAAGGTATGCCTCTTCTTCATTCTCCGGATCATCTTCAGGAGCTATATTTCCTTCACAGTCTGTTTCAACTCTTTGCTCGCCTACCGTACACTCAGAATCAGTCATGTTTACCTCAAAACTCAGAAGAATTTTGTAATCACTTCATCACTGACAAGCTCCTTATCAAAAGCCTGACCAAGCAGCTGGACTTTCTTAAATGACTGTTCGTCCATCGGGAAAATGTATACAGAATCACGTTCGGTGTCGATCAGTTCTTCACACTCAAGGCCCAGAGAGTCTCTGTCATTCGTATTTAAGTCTCCAAGAAAAACACTTTTCTGAACCCTATAAAGCCCATAGCTTTTACAGCGGTCACTTACTTTCTGGCGAGTCCTGTTATCTGTAATGTCATATATTACCCAGACAAGCAAAACCAATCCCCTCATTCTTATTTTTATTAAATTTTCACTTTATCGAATCGTTAAGTTACCTTTTCACAGACTTACACCATTATTAGTGCGTTGAAAGTTTTATTTCCCGATCAGGCTGTTTGCAATCCTGTGACAGTCAAACTGGATTGTATTTCCAATTTTTATGTTTCTTCCCTTGTAGCTTATTTCTTTATCAAAAGTTTCATTGACAGCCTGGATGAGGACAGCTTTACCTTCTTTGTTAAGAGTCATCCCATTCGGGATTTCATCAAAAAAGCTGTCTGAAACCTGCTTTTTCGAGAAAAGGTTGAAAACTGTTCTGTCAATGTGGATGCGGTACATCTCAATAAGGTCAAACACAAATGACTTTTTGTTATAGTCATCCGTATGATTGAAGCCGACATAAGGATCAAGTCCTGCTATAATGCATGCTTTTTCCACCTTTGAGTACAAAACCCCATATCCGTAGTTCAAAAGGCAGTTGAACTCATCCTTTGCAGGGTTCCGGCTTCTGCCGTTGAATTTCCACCTGTCAGGCAAAAGAAAACTCAAAGCCTCAAAATAGTGTCTAGAAGCCATTCCCTCAAGGCCCATGATTTTTCCCCGCATCTCGTCAAGTTTTCCTTCAAGAGTCTCAAGCTGGGATTTCATGTCTTCCATTCCGGAAATGTAGTCGTCAAGTTCGTCCTTCTGGTCAGGCCTGTTCTTTTTGAGGTCTTTCAAAAAAAAGATCTGGCTGTCAATCTTCTGTTCAATCCAGCTTTTTGCAAGCCTGAACCCTTCAGGCTCTTCCGAAATTTCGAGTTGCCTTCTTCTTATGTAGGTTGTGCTTCCAAGTTTTGAGTGCCAGACTCTGCCGTAAGGGTCTCCGAAATTGTCCAGAAAAACAATATCGATATTGTTTTCCACAGCAAATTTAATGGCATCGGTTGTTATAGTTGCAGAAGTTGTAATCAGGATGCTGTCAACTTTCTTTTCAGAAACTTCAAAGGTCTTGTCGTCAACTTTTACAAGGAAACAGTTGTTCTGCTTTTTTAGAAATGAACCGTGGGTGTTGATTACAAGCTGCATCTTTTCACCGTTCCAAAACCGCGAGATACCGATTTTCCAAGACCGAAATAGTCGGGGATGAGGAAATTTACCATGAATTTTCCTTTAAAAGTAGCAATTTTTACTCCTTTCATTCTACTGCTACCTGGATACAAATTTATCTCGCATTTGATTTTTTCAGGAACAGTATAACCAAGAGACTTGGACATTGAAAGAATGTTTCCAACAAGAGTTTTTCGAAGGAGTTCTTTTTGTGTGGTAGAGTCCATCCTCTTGTATTTGTCAGTAAAATTTTCTTGGTTTAGGGCAAACCAGGGAGTTTCGAAGCTGTATGTATGGAATTTGTCTGAAATACCGAAATCCTGCTCTTTAAGGGATATTTTCTTTTCCAGGATTTCATATGTGGATTCACCTAGCTCTATTTTTTCATATTTATTGAAAATTTCCTGCAGAACTTTTACACCCTCATTTACCCCGAAAACTAGAGGAATGCCTTTCAAAATTTTATATTGGACTAAAGGATACGTATAGATTACTTTATCACAGTTATGTTGATGCAAAAGCGTATATTCATTAAATCGGGTTGCGAAAAAACCCCGAAGTTTTGAGGCGTTTGTTCCTACTTTTCGGTCAGGAACAAGTGTTAAAGTTAGCGTTTTGACTTTCATGTCAATCACACATCATTGTGGACTTTAATTCAAAAACAAAACCGGTTTCAGGATCATAATAATGCTTTATTTGTTCTAAAGGAATATATCCTATGTTAAGATCCTCTAGTTCTTCACAGGGAAAGTCTTTTTTAGGCACCGAGATGATGTATTCATTGAATTTTCTCCTGATGGACAGGAATTTCTCTTTTCTATCCAGTGGATTTTTAAGAGATTTCATTACAGTGTACTCTTTCCATATTTCAGCCGCTTCTGTATCATTTTCTACAAACACATCTATTTTTTCGTATCCGGTTTTGTCATCTATTAACCTGAAATCAGATGTAAGAGTTTTGAATTTAAGCTCATTTATGTATGAGAGTAGCTCTTTGGACTCATCTTCACTTGAAGTATCTTTAACTTTCCTGAAATAATTATTATTTAAAAAGAGAAGATCTTTTTCATAAATTTCTGAGGGAAATTCCTTCAATACTTCTTTTGTTTTGTCGATGAGAAAACTCGAATATATATATCGATGAAACTCTTTCCTTTCATCTTTCAAAACCACAATATTTACTTGTCCTCGATAACTTTTTGAAGAATTCCTGTTACATCGCCCTGAAACCTGATTTATTGAATCAATTGTAGCAAAATCCCTATAAACAATATCTACATCGATATCTACTCCAGCTTCTATAAGCTGAGTGCTAACAATAATTTTTCTTTTCTCCGACTTTTCTTTAATTTCCTTAATTTTCTTAAGCCTTTCTTTTGGAATAATATTAGTCGAAAGATAATAATAATCACTATTTTCTAATTTTAAACTTTTTAAATGGTTGAATATCTCCAAAGAAGATTTTATAGTGTTAAATACAAATAAAAAATTCTTATCTATCTTCTCTTTGACTTCTGAATCAATTATTCCCTTAAATTCATCCAAATTCATTGGATTCAGAGTTATTTTCAGCTTAACTCGATCAAATTCCCTAAAATAAGTATCTTTATTTTTTACCAGCTCAACGATTTCTCCTTTTTCAGGATCAAAAATGAGAGGTTGAGTTGCTGTTACAAAAATGAAGTATGTATTAAAATATTCTGCAAAACCCGAAATGACTTGTTTTAACAGTAACCAGTACTTATGAGGAATTGACTGGACCTCATCAAGTATTACAATCGAATTTGCAATTGTATGAAATTTCCTGAGTGAGCGATTTTTATTAGACACGATTGTGTGGAAAAACTGGACAAATGTAGTAACGATTATCTCAGAGTTCCACCCCTCGATTAAAAATAAGCTTTTAAGTCCTTCAAATTCTTCATCATCTTGAGTTCTATAAAATATATCTGCTAGGTGATGATGTTTAAGTAGTACATCTTCAGAAAGATTTGTGGTCTCAACTGTTTTAAAAACGTCTTCAAAAACGTCATAATTCTGGTCTATAATACTCAAAAAAGGTAAAGAATAAATTATTTTCGCCTTGATTCTTTTTTCCTCTCTTAATCTTGCTTTCAATTTTAATGCAAAAGAAAGTGATGTGAGAGTTTTTCCTGAACCTGTAGGGACACTTATTGAATATATTTTTTTATCAAGATCAAGATTCTCAATATTTTCTGTAACTTCCTTATAAATCTCGTTACGCACTTTATTCATTGTACTTTCATTATTTTGGAAACCTTTTTCTACCTTGTATTTATCCACAAGTTCAGGTGAAATTTCTATTTCACTGGAAACATCAATAGAAGACGCATCTATCTTATCAGAGTTGATAAGAATTGAGTAAAGAGTTAATGTAATTAAATAATAGCCTGTAAATTGCTCCTCTTTAAGCAATTTTATGAATTTTCTTTTACTTTTTAAAATTTCTTTAGCGATGGAACGGTACTCGTTGCAAAAAGTATCTATGTCAAAAGGAATACCATACTCATCGAGTAGCTTTTCATATACTGCTTTTAATTCACTTGTATCTAATGACTTTATTTGAAGATCAATAATTTCGAGAGTGTCTTCATCTATTAGTTCTCGTATTTCATCCTCAGCATTTTTTAAGTTTCCATGATGCTTTTTTACAATGAGATATCCTATGGTAGGAATATATTCCAGAATATTTTTATCCTTAAGTGAACCTACATATTTTTCTAATATGTAATAGGTAAAGATAGCTGAGATCAGGCCATGATGATATTCTCTTTTATTTCTTAAGCTCCTCTGTATAGAAGGATTAGTCTCAAAGAGATATCTCTGAAAATACTTCGTGCCTTTCCCAAAATCGTGGCAAACTCCTATAAGAAATGTTATTTTAGAAAAAGTATTTTCATCAATCCCAAACTTTTCCAATGATAAACTTTTCTCTTTACTGGTCGAGATAGATTTGTTCCCTACATTGGATAAGTGTTTAAATAATATTTTTTCGGGATGGGAATAAAGATGGAAATCACATGAAGATAATTCCTTCACCATTCTCAAGTCTCCAGAGACTATTTACACTTGCAAGGATGCATTTTGCATTTCTTTCGAACAAGACTTTGCCATATTCTATAACTTCTCTATTTGGAAGCATTTCTATTGGAATAGTCTCCGAAAAATACTCTTTTCCTTCTTCAAAACTGATTTTTATTAGCTCTTTTTCAGGAATTACAGAATGGATTTCCCTTTCAGAATCTGAAAGTTCACTGACAGCTTCCATTTCTCCTATGAATTCATAATTGGCAATATGTTCACTCAGACCGAGGCACAGAGTATACACTGATTTGTGTTCTTTTAACATAGAGTAAAGTTTGTTATATACTTCTTCAGAGGAATGAGAAATATAAACCCTATATTTTACATCTTTCAACACTTCGAATCTTATCTGGGTTCTGGTCTTTATTCTGCTCATTAAAGGAGCAATTTTGGTGTCGATTAAATTTTCTGCAATTCTGGTCTTTTTGATAGGAGAACTTATTTTTACCGTAATATTTGCTTTTTCTTTAGAAAAATACTGCAGATACTCATCTTTGCCAAACCCTTCTATAGCACCAATCATTCCCGCAATAGCCGTTCTAGGAGGAATAGAATATGTAAGGGGAGAAGTTGTAGTATAGTGTTTTCGGAAATGACCGAATTCTCCCCATACATCGAACACTAATACTTTCATGTTCTTAGCTCACATTGATAATGTTTCAGTATTGATCCCGGCTTCCATAAGGCTTTTTTCGAGATCAATCTCTTCTCCACCATATGTAAACGTAATCGACCCGTCCGAGCAAATCTGGGCATTTTCAATTTTATCTTTATTTTTACCCAATACATCAATCAGTCTCTGGATTTCAATCCTTACTTGTGAGATATCCCGAATCTCTTCATCTATCAATTCAGACTTAAGACTGAAAAGGTTGTTCAGATCCCCAATATGATAATTTCCCTCTTTGTAGTTTACTTTGAGCAGGAGGCGGGGAATCTGCCCGACTTTTGACCTGGAAATAAGGTTCTTAGTTCCATTCCACATTCCATCAAGAAGCAGATCTATATCTTTCTCCGAAAGTTTCGTGTCCTTAGCCGCATTTTCATTAATAATTCCGTAAAAATTTATCAAAGAATAAGGTAAGAAATCCTCTTCACGGAATGTTTTTTGAGTAGCTCCTTCCTTAGAAGCAAAAGCTCCTGTTCCACGGAAATGTTTTGTGAATACCTTGTGCATTGATCTACCAATCTTAAACTGTACAGGTCCAGTGTGAGTTATTGATCCGGTTTCAGTTTTAGTTTCAGTTTTATTTCCCTTTTTGACTTTAAGTTCAAGTGGAACAGTCCCTCCAAATAAACGAACGTCAATACAATCATCCAGGAGTTTTTCATTAATGGCTCTTTTACCAGTTTCGAATGAATCAAGAGGTTCGTCAATTGTCAAAAAATCTCTTGCCCTCATTTTTGCGTCTTGAATAGAACCGTTTTCATCCGAAATTTCTCTAACAAAAATTTCTTTCCCTTTAAATTTGTAGAGATGATCACGAATTGTTCTCTTAAATCTGACATCTGTTACAAGGTTTATTCCGGTCTCTTCGTCAATACGTGGCTTGTTTTCATCAAGTGGATCTCCGTTTGGATTTCCATCTTTAATATCATACAAAAATACAATTTCAGATCTTCTGTTTACTTCAGTCATTTTTTGTCTCCTTTTTCAGGTTTAGGTGGCTTTAAAAGGTTTGACAGATTCATACCTAAAACAAAATAAAAACTGATTTCATCGTTTGACATTTTCCAACCAGTCCCAGATTGAATCATGTATTTTGCGATCAGGTACTCAAGTTCTTTATAATAATTAGCATCATACTCTTCAAGTTTATTTATAATTTCAGGGAAGATTCTCTTCGTATAACGCTCGTCAAAACTCAGACCTCGAAGTTTAGTTCTGAAAGGAGTGCTTCCACGCTGAAATTTCTGAATATTTAGTAAATACTGGGCAAGTGTACCTTCTAAAAAAATAGCCTTCTTTGCATCAGTATTGAAAAAATGTTCAAATTCCGAAAAGATAATGTTTGTTCGCTCCTCATAGCCATCGTTTTCCTTTAACGTCGTGTCACTTAATAAACTCGATAAATCCGTAGAGTTCACACACTTACCTCCTGTATAATTTCCAAGCAAACATAAGTTACTTAAAAAATCTAACATTTGGAATCCCAGATATAGAGAATATTTTGTTGGGTTTTCGCTCCTGAAATCTTTCCTAATACGCCGCATAATATACTTTAACAAAAAATTATAATCAATTGATGCTCCTGTAAACATCCCGTTTGTAATTTCTAAAAAATACTTATCTAAATCGGGGTCATCTAAAGTATTCGGGAAGAACCATCTTACGTTACCTAATGTGAATTGGATGGATTTCTCTTCAGTATCACTAAAATAATAATTTCTAAATATTTTCCTTTTGTCAACAATTTCTTTAGATCTGAAAAGTTCTCTTAACCTTGAAGGAAGAACATCTTCTATATACAAAAGAATTCGATATGCTGAATTGGATTTTTCATAAAATTGAAAATTGAAATTGAGATAATCATCCTCTTCACTTAGAATTTCAAGGATATCGCTTTCATTATCCTGTAAGAAATTTTTATATTCTTTATTAAATGCAAATTTTTTCTCATTGAATTTCTCAAAAATATCAAAAAGGTTCTCGCTAGTACTATTATTAAGCAGCTTAGGAATAAGGAGGAAATTGAATCCATAAAAACCAAAAGACATATACTTTTCGATATATTCTTTTCCCGCTGTAATTTTCAAGGCACATTCAAGACAAACGGGATTATTTTTCCATGCCTTGCTTTGGTCAAATCCTCCACTAACAAATCCTCTTTTATCTACGGTATAGAATTCATAAGGCGTAACAAAACCATAAACCTCTTTATGTGTTTTGCAAACAGAACATAGTTTATCATCGGCTTTAGAAATAATACTATATTTACTGTAAAACTTAGAAGCCCCATTGTTTTTAAGGATTTTACGAAATGCTTCAAAATCTCCTACATATCTAATGAAGTCATTTTCTTCCAGAATTAAGGTTAATATTGAATTTTCCTTTGCATCGATGGAATTAATTTTAGGTTCAAGCTCTAAGAGTATTTTCTTTTCATTCTTCTTTATACAATCTCCAAGAAGCTCTAAAAATTGGACTTCTTCACTGTCTAATATAGGCTTTGCTTCTTTCAAAGGCTTTGAGAACCAGCTTATAATCTTGTTAGAGAATGTTTTTTTGATTTCTGTGACTCGCGCAGTAGGAGTAATGTCTGGGCCATTAGAGGACCCTCTCTTATATAGGTATTTTACAATTTTTTCTTTTGAGTACTCCTGATGCTCGATTTCTTTAAACTCAAAATTTCCATCACTATAAGTTATCTTAATACAGAGCACATGCTTATACGTCTCATTGCTTGCTGGGTTTTCAACTAAAATTGATACAAAATCATTTAAATCCTTGTTTTCTTTTTCGAGCGCATACTCACCAATTTCTTTCATCGCTTCGATCATATTATTCACATCATTTGCACATACTTTTTACATTAAATAGTGAATAACCATGTAAATAACTATATAAAAAAGAGTGTTAAGGAAGATATATATTTGTCTATTTACAACTAAATCTATAAATGTTACAGTTTTTTTTATTTCTGTAACTTTCATCTTTGGGGTAATATCTTGATAATTAGATAATCTTCTCTTATAAAGAGACATTACGATTCTATCCTTTAAATATTCTTGATGTTCAGTCTCCTCTAATTCAAGATTTTCTTTGATAGACGTTACCTTGAAACGGAATATATTTTTATGATTCTCATTATTTGCAAGATTTTCAACTATGAATGATAAAGGGTCTTTTATTATATAATTCACCTTCTATTACACATATTTCCTACATTAAACAAAAGACAATCATGCAAAATTAAATTAGAAACGCTTATATAAATACCTATCCAAAGAAATATATTAATTAAGATATGCATTTATTTGTGTACACTAATAAATATTGTTTAAATATCGTATGAAAAAACTATCCTTGTTTTAATGGATTTTGAGCATTAATGTATGGATGGTGCTCACTACACATATTTCTTACATATTTCAACCCTTATTATAATGGATCTGAGTTTACTCTGTTATAATTATCCAATCTATTTATATTCATAGGTTTATTTGTCAAACTATATCATGTCAATAAATTGTCGTATATCACGTACTCATGTTTACAGTTCATTGATTCCAAAGTATGTTAGAAATGAACTTTTTGAAAACTACGGAAAGCACGGAAGACATAGAATAATAAGTAGCAATAACGTGGTTTTTCTGTGCGTTCCATGTTTTCTATGATTGTAATACTCAGATCGAATCACTTTGCGATTTGCTCCATTTTGCGTGTTATAGAACTCCATATGACTTTAAAATAATATTTGCTTCATAAGCTGTAATTATTTTCTCGTTATGTATTTATTTGAAAATCGACGCACTAGAAAACAAGAAACTGATACTTGAAGAGATCCAGAAAGGAGTTTCTTCGGTTCCCAAAATTGCGGCGACTGCCGGAATTTCTAAAGGAATGACTTACAACCACCTTCGGGAACTCAAATCAATGGGATATAGCCGATGGAGAAAATGGATACACTATAACGGACGCGGGAAGAATAGCATCGATTTGATTTTAAAAACCAGGTGTAAAAATCGTCTTGGTCAGATCAATCAGCAAATACCTTTTTTGGCCAGATAAAACTTTCAGCAGCCTGTTATCTTATTTCTCTCTTAATTGTTCACATTTTTTCTCAAAAAATGAAATCCAAATCAACAAAAAAACTTACATAATTAACAAAATTTTTAGAAAATCAAGATGGGAAAAACGTTATTATTAAAATTTCTCGAAGTGTTACATTCGTAACATAGCTGGGTAAATAGAACAAAATACTTGTGAAGAGATCCTTTTAACTGTAACGTAGACCAAAATTGTGTGAATGAGCTCCTGCAGAATTAAGTTGCAGGCAAAGATACAGGAACGAGAGGGGAACACTAGGGGAGTAAGGGACAAAGATGCAATATGGGGGTATTGTGTCTGAAAGGCTCCTTACTCCCTTTTACCTCTAATTCTCCGTCTATGGTCTAATTTTAGTCTAAAATCTATAACTTTCATCTGCAATCTGTATTTTTCATTTACAGCCTGCAATTTCATCTACAATCTCTAATTCATCTACAATCTCTAATTTCATCTACAATCTCTAATTTTTCGTCTTTAACTTCTAACTTTTCGTCTATAATCTCTAATAGTTGTTACATCTAACTTTATTTTTTCCAGTCTTTTTCCATAGCTCTGGCTTTCAAATCCGGTGGCATTTTCTCAATTGCGTATCTGAGTGCGGTTCTGGGCATCTCTTTTTTATTATTCATCACGTATTCGAAGACTTCCTGCATGTGTGGTTTACTGGCTTCTTTGAGCATCCAGCCGTAGCCTTTCTGGACCAGGTCTTCTTTATCCTTGAGCAGAATATCAGAAATTTCAAAAACATCTTTAAGGAAATTCCCTTTTCTGGCAGGCAGGACCAGGGTTACTGCAGCCGCTCGCCTTAGCCACATGTTGTCCGACAGGGCCCAGAGCTTGAGTTTTTCCACATGTGTCGGAAATTTCTCTATAAAAGAGCCTACTGCATGGTTGCATAGGCTGTCACATTTCGCCCAGTTGTTAACGTAATTTTCAACCCAGCGTTCAAAGGTAAAGAAATCATCCTCAGAGTAATCATTTCTGACCATGTAGGCCCAATCGGCTGCAATAAAGGCTTCCTCGCAATAATCGGACCTAAAGAGTTCCTCGCAAAGGTCAAAGATTTCTTTTTTGCCTTCGGACTTCATTTCATTAAAATAATTTTTTGCAATTTTCCCCACAATTGCAGTCTTTACTCCGTAGCAGTAGACTTCTTCTTTAAAAAACCGAGACGAACTGTTTTTTGTTTTCTCATCTGCGTTAAGGGCTAACTCTTCTCTAATTCTGGATATAATATTGGGTTCCACAGTTGTCTATTTAATAGGAGGCGTATTTATATCTTATTTATATATATTTGCATTATATTCATACTGATTCATGCTAATTCATGCTAATTCATGCTAATTCATCCAGATTCATCCAGATTCATCCAGATTCATCCAGATTCATACTGATTCATGCTAATTCATGCTAATTCATCCAGATTCATACTGATTCATCCAGATTCATCCAGATTCATCCAGATTCATACAAGTTCATACCAATTCATACCAATTCATACTGATTCATACTGATTCATACTGATTCATACTGATTCATACTAATTCGTGTTAACTCACATTAATCCATATTAATCCATATTAACTCATATTCCACTACGTTTTTACTTTTAAAATTCCCCTAATAATTAAAAGTGGAAATAAATAAAACAGAGCCTGAAAACATTTTTCATAGGGAAGTTCAATTTCTATTTATGCCCAGAGTAAAAATTCGCCCTCAGGAACTCTTTGATGCCAAATGCTTTTTTGACATAATTACGCATACAAATCTCGAGTTCATTGAGTTTCCTATAAAAACGCTTGACGAAGAAAGATATTTTCTGGGGCTAAATGAAACTAAAAGGAAGGCTAATTTTGAGTACAACTTTTCCATTCTCTATTACGGAAGACTTGTAGGGGCCTGCGGAATAAAGATCGACCAGCATAGGCCCTGGATAGGAGAAATCGGGTATTTCATTGACAGGGATTATCAGGGAATGGGGATTGCAACCGAGGCTGTAAGACAGCTTGAAAAAATAGGGTTTGAACAACTGGATTTACAGAGAATTGTCATCCTTATGGATACCCGGAACCTTGCAAGTGAGCGTGTAGCCCAGAAATGCGGGTATAAAAAAGAAGGCGTAATGAATAAAGTTCATCGCATAGGGGAAGATTATTATGACTGCTTTCTTTACGCAAAAACCAGGTAATGGATAAATAACGCAGCCTGAAATAAAATAAATCGGATGTTTCTGGAAGGTTGCCCGGAAAAAGCAAATAGTTCGGAATAATATAAAATTAAAACTCAGTTAGCCTCTAAACCTACAATGAGGGCCTGAAAAAACAGATAAAAAGCTTAAAAAGCACATAAGGGGCAGAAAAAGCATATAAAAGACTGAAAAAACAGATAAGAATCAAAAAATAGATAAGAAACAAAAAAACAGATAAGAAACAAAAAAACAGATAAGAAACAAAAAAACAGATAAGGAACTGAAACAGGCAGGCTGCACAGGCCTGATTGAATCAGACAATCCCTAGGGCCTGTATAAGGCTATTCCCATAATAGACGACCATAAGATTATTTGCGGTTACAAAGACTCCAACGGATTCTATTGTATGTTTCATGAAAGCCCATTTTTTCCCTGATGCTTTTATTAAAGGGGCTGCATAAAAAAGTAGGAAAATAAAACCTATTTTTACGAGTAAAAGGTAATATATACCGTAATTTTCTAGAATCATTGCAGGAATCGGATTGTACTCCATACCCTGAGGTAAGGCACAAACAGTAGAGACCCAATCTCCGATTACATAGAAAAGAATGATGAAACGTATTTCGTAGAGGTAAGAACTGAATGAACCCCGAGAATTGCAGACTTCCAACAAAGAACCCTCCCGAACTCCCAAGTTTTTCGGTAGAGGCAAAACTATATTATAAGATTATATACACGTAAGAAACAAAGACAAGAACCTAAAATAGAGATTAATAATTTTTAGAAAATTCCTGCTAAGAATCTTTAGACAATTCAGGGCACGAAAACACATTAAATGGACCTAAGTATGTCAGAGAACTTGCTACAGTGATTGGATGGTTATATCATAAATTATTCAAGTTTATTATTTCCTGCTATTATATTTTGAAAATGTAGATTGTAAACTGTAAACAATTATATCACAAAGTATATATTAGTCTGCTCTAAAAAAATTGAGTGAAGTTTTAATTCTCTACTTTCGTATTCAAAGTAATCTTATTTACAATATTCATATTCAAAGTATTCGTATTCGTATTATTCATATTCACAGCATTCATATTCGCATTATTCTTATTCACATTACTCATATTCATAGTATTCACCAAATTTTATCCAAATTTTCAGATAGATGGTAAAAATGACTCAAAACATGGATTTTCCAGGGAAGACTGATTCTCCTTCCTTGCTGGAACTGAAAAACGTAACCGTTGTCCGGGGCGGTAGAAAGATCCTTGACTCGGTGTCCCTGTCAATTGGGCAGGGAGAACATGTTGCAATTATCGGGCCTAACGGTTCTGGGAAATCTTCCTTAATCAAGACATTTACAAAAGAGTATCACCCCATTGCAGCAGTGGATGGACTTGTTATGAATATCATGGGAAAAGGGACCTGGAATGTCTTTGAGCTCAGGAAATTGCTCGGGATAGTCTCAGGTGACCTTCAGCAGACCTACTACCGTCAGGTTAGTGTGCTGGATGTCGTACTTTCAGGTTTTTTCAGCAGCATAGGAATTTACTATAACCATAAAGTTACCCCTGAAATGGAAACCAGAGCGAGAGAAGTGCTTGAATTTCTTGAGATCTCCCACCTTACAGACAGGCTGATATCCGAACTTTCTTCCGGAGAAGCCAGGAGGGTACTTATAGGTAGAGCTCTTGTACATGACCCCGAGGCTCTTATTTTAGATGAGCCTGCAAACAGCCTTGACCTTAAAGCCCTTCACAGCTTCCGCGAAATTGTTCGGAAAATTGCCGGCTCAGGAAAGAGTATCATTCTCGTTACTCACACCCTTGAAGATATCATTCCCGAAATTAACCGTGTGATCCTTATAAGAAACGGAAAAATCTTCATGGACGGAAAAAAGCAGGAAATCCTGACCGACGCAAACCTCTCGGAACTGTTTTCCCTCCCTATTGAAGTCGTGAAGAAAAACGGTTACTACCAGGCCCTGATCTGAGGAACAGTCACGGGATAAAACAAAAAAGCTGACAAAACGAAAATAACACAAGCTTATCAACGGTTTAAACTTATCAACAATTTAAGCTTATTATCATTATAAGCTTATCAACAGTTCAGACTTATCAACAATCCTGTGTAGTGTCAGGACACACTGATACAGAATACACTGATACTGAGTTCTTCTTTTTATCAGTGTCCCCATCATATCCGTGGTTTCTATGTTTTTCTTTTTCTCTTTAATCTCTATCTATCTTCAGTTATTCCAACAGATTGCAGTTAACTTCAATCTTTCTTTTATCTATCTTTTATCTATCTTTTATCTATCTTTTATCTATCTTTTATCTATCTTTTATCTATCTTTTATCTATCTTTTATCTATCTTTTATCTATCTTTTATCTATCTTTTATCTATCTTACATCCTTACAGTTTTATTTTCCGATTGATACACTTTAATACTCATACGTGAATTTAAACGTAAATTACAACTGCGTGGGGAAAGGCTCTGGGGGATTATAATTGGTAAAACATTTTGTCATAATTGCCGGAGAGGAAGCAGGCCCTAAATCAAATAAAATGGGTGGAATTTGGAATGTTATTCATGAAGAAGCACAAACTCTAGCTGCTCTATTTGGTTCGGGGCAATTGGATACAAAAGAAGATAAAGAGATACTCGTTGCAGGTCCTTATTATGCTCACAGGGGCGCAGATTGGAATAGGGGACTAAACCGAATTACGGATATGGGGGAATTTAAACCCCTTAATCCTGGTAAAGAACTTCGAAAAACCCTTGAATCCTTTGAAAACTCAGGTATCAAAGTTTTTACAGGAAGCAAGTCTGTAGGGAGCACGAAAATAGGTTATTTGCAGTTTCAAACCTCTGATTTTGGAAAAATACTTTCCATGTATCAGGGAAAGGAGATGAACCTTGAGAGCAGGGTCAAAGCTGAAGCATATGAACACTTTGGGCTTGATTCCCTGAGATATGAAAATATGCCAAATGGGCCTGAATATACCCATTATCTCTGCCTCTCCTATGCAGTTTCCGAACTTGTTCGGCTCCTTATAAGCTCAGACTCGGAAAATTTTAGAACATCCGACCTAACTTCAACTCAGGATTTTATTCCCTGTCCAGGCGTCTCTTTGCACTGTCATGAATTTGGAGTGTTTTATGCTCCATCCAGGCTTAAGAAACTTGGAATTCCGGTAAATACTGTCGCAACCCTGCATGCAACTCTGCCTGGAAGAACTGCAGGATACGACGCTATCCGGAAAAGAAGAAATAATGATAGTACATGGCCTCCAGGCGTGCCTGAAAACCTGGCTGCTCTTGAAGCTCTGGCTTCATACGCAGATACGATTACCTCAGTAGGAGAATCTACCCGACAGGAAGCCAGGCTCTTTTACGGGATTAACGGGATTGTAATCCGAAACGGAATAGCCATAGAATCCGATAAAATAAACTGGGACCTTAAAGAAAGCTCCCTTGAACGAATAAGAAAATTTCTTTCCGAAAACCTGTATAAGTACCACGGAGGGGAAAGAATAGAACCCGAAAAGATAATTCCGATTTTCACAATATCTCGCCTGGAGGTGGAAAATAAAGGATATCCGGATCTTCTCGATTCCCTTGTTGCGCTTGAGCACATAATAAAAAACAACATTCTCGAAGGGCATATGCAGGAGGAAATCAGAGTAATCTGTTTCCTTATTACAGCGGAAGGACCAAAAACAAACCTTCCATCAGGATTTCCTGTTAACCTGCCAAAAGAAGTGCTTGTAGGAAATGAACTGAGAATCCAGCAGATGATTGAGGAAAGAGGGCTTGATTTTCCAAAAATGGTACGCGGAAAACGTTCTGTTGCAGCACTTTTATATCCACAGATTCTTTCAAGCTCGGACGGAGGGTTGGGGATGGAAGTTGGGGAATTTATGGCAGGCTGCTGTGCAGGAATTTTTCCCTCTCGTTATGACCCCTTCCTGCTCACAGGACTTGAAGCCGGAAAAGAAGGAACCCCAAGTGTGGTCAGCCGGGTATGCGGCTTCAGTGACGCCATAAAGACAATTGAATCCCTTAAAGAAGCTCTTGGAGGAGTAATAGTAGTAGACAATATCGACCTCTCTTACTACGAAACAGTTCTTGACTACGCCCTGGCAGTCAGTTATTTTACACGGAATTTCATAGAAGATAGGGTAAAGTATAAACTCCTCTGCAGGGAAGCCTTCCTCCTTGCAAAAGATATGGATTGGAAAGCTCCTACCGAACAATATTACGAACTGATAAGCGGAGCTCGGTTTTGTAAACAGGAAAATTCGACTGACAGATGATAAAAGAAGTTAAAACATCAAAAGATGTTAAAATATCAAAAGATGTTAAAATATCAAAAGAAATTAAAATGTCCGGAAAAAGCGAAAAGAAATATAATGAGGTTTTTCTGAAATGTCAGAAATCAGAAAGCATTACTTTCTTTCCGAGTACTGTATAATTGCTGAAGAAAGAGCTGAAAGGCCTTCGGATTTCGCAGTTGCGGCTGATGATCGTGGGAAAAACGACTCTCATAATTGCCTTTTTTGCGGAGGAGCCGAGGAAAATACTCCTCTTGCTACTGCTGTCTATAAAAACGGGAAAACCTACTCAGATACCCCTGAAAAAAGGGTACGCAACTGGGATTTCCGCTGTTTTCCCAATCTTTATCCTGCCCTTTCACCTGTGCTCGGGTCCCAAGAGCAGAAAGAAAACGGGCTGCAGGCTGAACCAGGGTATGGATTTCACGAAGTTATCGTAGAGTCGCCTTTGCATGGGAGAAGGCTTGAGGACTTTTCCAATTCTGAAATTTCAGCACTCATGCAGGTCTATAGAGACCGCACATGCAGTTATGCGACCCGTGAAAATATACGCTACATTTCCCTGTTTAAAAATTCCGGGAAAAAAGCAGGGGCTTCAATTAACCACCTTCACAGTCAACTTCTCGCCTTGCCGTTTTGTCCTCCTCCTCTAGAAAGGGAATTGAAGGCCATCAGGAAAATAGAAGAATGCCCTTACTGTACCATATTTGACCTGGAAGAAGCGTCTCCTCGTTTAATATCTAAGAACAGCGAATGGATAGCCTTTACTCCTTATTATTCAACCGGGCCTTTTGAAGTGTGGCTCCTACCTAGAAAGCATGTCAGCTTTCTTGGCGATTGCAGTGACAAACTTCTTTTTGCTCTGGGGGATATCTTGAAAGCCATTCTCAAAAGTTATGGACGAGTTCTCGGAAACCCACCCTTTAATTATATGTTTTACCAGCTTTCCGAATCTCCTGAATATCACCTGAACCTTCGTTTGCTCCCCAGGATCTCTATTAATGCGGGTTTTGAACTCAATACAGGAAGTTATATCAATACGGTTTCTCCGGAAAGGGCAGCCTCTTATTTGAGGGAAGACCTTATACATGGAGAATGAAGCTTGTAAAACAAACTGAAAAAGAGAAGTCGAAGAACTATTTTAATTCCTAGTCAATGTTACTGCAAAAATTTACAGATATGTTTATCTACCATTAAAAAGGAATAAAGTTAGTAAAGTATAAAAAACCAGATTCTAACGCAAAATTGTTTTCATGTTACGTACTTAAAGTAATACTCCTTTTGTTTTATACTATCAGTTGAAGGCTTAGGGGTATAGAATTATAGATAAACTATGACGAGCTGGACTCAATAAAGTTGAGATAAGCATAACTGAATAACATAACTGAATAACATAGCTGAATAACATAGCTGAATAACATAACTGAATAACATAACTGAATAACATAACTGAATAACATAGCTGAATAATATATTTTAGTAAAAAGGACTAATTCAATTAATTTTCTAAAAGACTAACTGATTATTATAAAACGATAATATATATTAATAGTACATATTAATAATACATATTATTAATGCGTACTATTAACATGATAAATCAACAGTATAACTTAACTCAGCAAATAAAAGTGTAGTTATTAAATAGGCAAGGGGGAGCCTGCGTTCTTCTTTACTCCTTAACTCCCATTTTAATAAAAAGGGATAAGTGAGCTTATGAAAAAGATTAGAATAGGAATGTTTACTTGGGAAAGTTTGTATTCAATACGTGTAGGAGGGATTTCACCCCATGTATCCGAACTCTCTGATGCTCTTGCGGCAGAGGGGCATGAGGTTCATCTATTTACACGAGACGATGAAAACAAAGATGAGGTAATAAATGGGGTTTATTACCACAAAATTGCCTGTGATCAAAGCGGAGGAATCGTAGAGCAGATGAACCGTATGTGTGATGGTATGTACTGCCGGTTCCTCGAGGTGAGAGAAAGTGCAGGAGAATTTGATATTTTACACGGTCATGACTGGCATCCAGTAAATGTGCTTTGCAGGATAAAGGCCCAGTTTAGACTACCTTTTGTGCTGACCTTCCACAGTACGGAATGGGGGCGTAATGGAAATCGTCATGGAGACTGGTGGGAGGCAAAGGAAATCTCACATAGGGAGTGGCTCGGAGGCTATGAATCTTCGGAGGTTATAATAACCTCGACTGTACTGAAGGAAGAAGTCAAGTATATCTATAAAATTCCCGATTACAAGCTATGGGAAGTTCCTAACGGCATAACCGTGGGGAAAATCAAAAGGAAAATCGACCCTGGAGATGTGAAAAGGCATTATGGCATTCATCCATGTCTACCAGTGGTGCTTTTCACGGGAAGGATGTCATATCAGAAAGGACCTGACCTGCTGGTGGAAGCTGCTGCCAAAGTCCTGAAGAAAAGGGATGCCCAGTTTGTGCTTATAGGCGAAGGAGAAATGCGATCTCATTGTGAAAATCAGGCTCATAGGCTTGGCATTGGAAATTCCTGCAATTTCCTTGGGTACGCTCCGGATAATACTGTAATAGACTGGTTCAATGCCTGCGACCTTGTTTGCGTGCCCAGTCGAAATGAACCCTTTGGAATTGTAGTGCTTGAAGCCTGGGACGCAAGAAAACCTGTAGTTGCAAGCGATGCAGTTGCCCTCGTAGAAAATTTCAGGACAGGTGTTGTTGCTCATAAAGAACCTTCTTCTATTGCCTGGGGCCTTAATTACGTCCTTGAAGGGCTTGGCCGCAACCGAATGGGAGAGAAAGGTTACGATCTTCTTAAAAAAAGGTATAACTGGAAAACCATCGCTGAAAAAACACTCGAAGTATACAAAAAAACAGTCGAAAAACATGACTTTATGGTAGGAAATGTCAGTTAAAACTCAGAAATTCGAGACAGAACTATTCTTTATTTTAATTTCTTAACCATACTTTCATTAACATTTTACTTTTTAGTTGTTTTTGAGTTACTGTTTGGTTTTGTTGGAGTATTTAGTATTTTAGGTTTATTTACTCCAATATTTACTTCTTTTACTTCAAATGTAATTCTTACTTCAAGGTTTACTTCTTTTACTTCAAATGTAATTCTTACTTCAAGGTTTACTTCTTTTACTTCAAATGTAATTCTTACTTCAAGGTTTACTTCTCATAAATTTCCAAAGGAATTCCGAGTTCCTGAAATTGGAAACGGAATCCTTTGTTTGTAGGACAGTTTAGACTACATCCTCTTCATCTTCTTCATCAAACTCCTTGTAGCTATCACTTCCCACCATTGCAGCTGAGATGGAGTCTATTCCATCAAGCCATTCTGCAACAATACCGTAGGGAAGATCGGCCATAACCTCTTCAGGCAGGCTTTTTCCTTTCAGTATGAGAGCACCGCATTGTGCAGTATAGTCAAGAGCAAACTCAAGGTTGTCTGAGGATTCTGCCTCAATGGCTGATTTTACAAGCTCTGCAATATCGGCTCCTTCGTCATAGTCGCCCATAACATAACACTCGAAGGCGATAAGAGCTCCCATAAGAGATGTCTGGACAGAGTCGATCATAAGGTTGATATCCTCAGAAATTGGTTCGACCTCGGAAAGTACAATGTCCCGGATCTCAGCCAGGATCTCCAGAGCTTTTTCTCTGGAGAGCATATCCTTATCAAAGCGTGCAACCACTTTCAGGCAGGCCAGAATCACGTCATCAACCATATTCACGAATATGGCACTTTCCTTTCCAGCTTCTTCTTCCGACTCCTTTATCTGGAAACCGCTCTCTCTTGCCCGTCCGAGCCAGTTTTCCCAGCGCTTTTGGGTATAAAATTCATAGGGGGGGACCTGGTTCATTTCTTGTTCAGGCACTTATAACACCGCTTCTTACCTTTTTTATTTATTGATAATCAATCTTACTATTACTAAAATGTGTTTGTTTACGTTCACCAGGATAATTTCACCTTTTTCAGGGAATAATTGGCTTCGCACCTGGAATCAAGGTTTTCGAGAACCTCTACAATTTTGCATTTATCGCCTTTTGAGAGCCCCTCAGGGTGGCAGGTCTCATAAATCTCACATCCCCTCTTGCCGCACTTTGGAGGTTCATACATGATTCTTGCCCCATCAACTGCTTTTCTTGACTCTAGCGTAGTCAGGATAGGGGCCTTGCTCACATCTACGGCAAGCACGCCGCTATCATGCAGGAAACATTCATGTACGTCTTTACTCTTTATTTTCTCAACTCTATACCTGCGTCCGGGTTCAAGGTTAAGGCATGTGTTTTTCAGCCGGCATTTCTTGCATTCAGGCATCTCACCTTTAAATATGAATTCCAGTCCTTCCCTTGCAAGCCGTGATCCGATAAGTGTAATCTTGGTATCGCTTTCTGTCATAATAACTCTTCCTTTTAATTGTTTTTGGGCCGGTGTCCTGTTTCTCAGGTTCATCTGGCTTATTCCAAGATAATTTAAAATTCAATGTCGGGTTTGATTTGAGATAATTCTTTAATTGGAAATTGTGATTACTTTATTGGAAATTATGATTACTTTATTGGAAATTATGATTACTTTATTGGAAGTTAAGTGATTACTTTACTGGAAATTAAATGATTATCTGCTCAAAGTTGATTATCTGCTCGAAGTTGATTATCTGCTCGAAGTTGATTATCTGCTCGAAGTTGATTATCTGCTCGAAGTTGATTATCTCGAAATTAAATGATTGCCTGGGTGTAAATTAAGTGACTCCAGATTAACCAGGTCCTTTTTAGCCGACATAGAATATTAGGTTCCTGGACTGAGTTCTGCCTTAAATTCTGGTATCTTTAGGAGGCATTCATTTTTTGTCTCTAGCCCGAACAAGAATAACTTTTCAATTTATGACCTTTGTGATTCTTGCAACTTTCTCAGCTGCGGAAGGGTTAAGGCCGCTGCCGAGAATTGTATAACGTTCCGGGCGAATACTGTGTGCATGTAACAGGGCTTCAATTATATACTTATCTTCTATACCCAGTTCTTCGGCATTTACAGGCGCTCCTATCTTTTTTAAGGCTTCTCTGATTTCCTGCCAGTTTCCACCATGGAGGTACATCATCATAATCGTCCCTACTCCACATTGTTCTCCATGGAGCGCTGGTTTTGGAGCTATCTTATCAAGGGCATGGCTAAACATATGTTCCGAGCCTGATGCGGGTCTGGAAGAGCCTGCGATACTCATCGCGACCCCGTTCGATACAAGAGCCTTTACCACAAGCCTTGCCGAGGTTTCGTGCTCAGGCTTAATCGAATCTGCACATTCTATAATAACCCTGGCAGCCATACGGGAAAGAGCCGCAGCATATGCTCCGAAATATTCATTTCTGAGTCTGCCTGCAAGTTCCCAGTCCAGTACTGCCGTATAATTGGAAATTATGTCTCCACAGCCAGCCGCAAGAAATCGGAAGGGGGCTGCTGAAATAATCTCCGTGTCTGCAATAACGGCAATGGGGGCCTGAGCCTCTGCAGACGTACTTCTCCCATTATCTACAATTGAAGCACGGGAAGATGCAATGCCATCATGGGAAGCCGCAGTCGGCACGCTAATGAAAGGAAGTTCAAGTCGGGTCGAAGCAAGTTTTGCAAGGTCAATAGACCTGCCGCTTCCAACCCCAAGGAGAAAATTAGCCTTTACTTCAAGGGCATTTTCCACAACCTTTTCGACATCTTCCGTAGTAGCTTTGCACGTCAGAACCGTCTCCGCACTACAGCCTGCACTTTCAAGGAGATTACTAACCCTCTTGCCTGCAATATTCTTTGTAGTACTTCCGGTTACGATCAGCGCATTTCCTTTCATTTTCAGGTCCCTGCAGACATCTCCGATTTCCTCAAGCACGCCGTGCCCGACAAGCACATCTCTTGGAAGCTGCATCCATTTTGCGCTGTTTTTGTTAATGGTCAATTTCATACCTGCATCAGTATTCGATTACAATAGATTGTAAATTGGCTCTATAAACCCGAATATACGTACGAATTCATAAATTTGGATAAGCAGACTGCGGCATATCAGGCACATTCAATATGTTAGCTCATTAACTTAGTTCTTTATAGTTCTGGTCCGGAATAAGTCTCAAATAAGATGTCTTATTAATATTTTAGAAAGTCTTCAAGTCTATTCTATCGTTTCAAGTATTTATAAGGCCTGATACCTAATTTAAAGTACTTTTCACACTTTAAATTCCATTCAAATTATTCCTAAAACTTAAATACATACTCTTAATCGCTCTTGGGCTTAATACCTTATTTAAATCGATTCTAGATCTTAATATTCCATTTAAATTGCTTTCTATATTTTAAACCTTATTTCAAGTATATTTGAGTTCTGATATCTTAAAAGTCATAATTCATAATTCTTTAAACTCAAAACTCATAATTAATAATTCTTTACTCAGAACTTACTTATGACTATTTCCATGTTTATGTTAGAATAATATCTATGTTTACATAATTATAAATTATCTATTGTTTCCGTATGTGTTACGTATAATAATTACACTACCAGGATACCCTAAATAATTATAAAAATATAGTAATACATTAAAGCTTATATAATATTGCTAACGCTTATTGGGTAGGACTCTCCAGAAGAAATATCTTATATTAGAACGAACATCGCGCACTGGGAAGAATACTACCCTCTTGATTATGGAAGTAAGTTAGGCATATACATTGTAAGTATTGGTTGTATTAGGATATTGCCATTTTGAATGAGTGATAAGATGAGTTTTTCAATAGATAATGTCTCACAGTTTATTAATACCTATTATCTTGACCCTATAAGAGGTGATGAAGGGTATAACCCGGTAAACACCATTACCTGGGCAATAATACTGGGTATTTGTATATTTGGGGTTTTCAGGCTGCTCGAAAAGCTTGAGGTAAAAATAACTCCTCGATTTATTGCGTCTGTCCTGCCTTTTGTACTTGCAGGGTCTTCCCTGCGTGTAATTGAAGATTCTCCTGCAGATATCTTCCACCCGCCGTTCAGTTATCTTCTCATAACTCCCAATATTTACTTCCTGGTTTTCGCAATAACCGTGGTTTGTCTATGGATTTCAATCCGGATGCAGAAAGCAGGGCTTGTAAAGGATTTTCATCTTACCTTTGCAGGTTTTGGACTCGTATGGTTTTTCATAAATCTAGCTGTCCTCTTGCATTTCAATAGTATAGTATACCCTTACGTTCCCGTATTCGTAATTGTGGCAGGAACAGGTATAACCTTTATCTTTTATCTGATTGCTCGCCACTTCAAGTCCTCTATATTCACCAATCCCCTGAATCTTTCTATCCTGATGGCTCACTTGATGGATGCTTCTTCAACGTACATAGGAGTAGATCATCTTGGATACTTTGAAAAGCATGTAGTGCCCACCTATCTCATTAACTTGACTGGCACCGCATTGGTTATGTATCCATTAAAGCTTATTATCTTCATAGGGGTTCTTTACGTACTTGACACCCAGTTTGAAGACGACGAGCGTTCCTTGAACTTGAAAGTACTAATAAAAATGGTCATTTTGATCCTTGGGCTTTCTCCTGCAACCCGGAACACAATTCGGATGATGCTGGGAATCTGAGATAAAAAGACATTTGAAAGGCATTATATTCATTTAAGTCAGAGTTTAGCAAACTGAGAATATTTACGGTGGGGATAGGTATGGAAAGAGATGATTATAATTCAGAGGATATAAAAACTGGAGTACAGACTTCAGGAACTCCTGAAGGAGAGATGAAAAATAGGGAATACCTCACAGAGGGGAAAGATTCTTTTCCCGCAAGCAGCGCGGCAGAAAACTGGCACGGTAACAGAATAAACCCTAAAAAAGGGTTTACAGGATATCTGCAATTTATCTGGCCTTATGCACTTCTTATGGCCTTTATATTTTTTGTATTTTTATTTATTGGCTATAATTCAGCTGCAAGTTTCCCTTCTATGGCTGAGACTCTCAGAGAAAGTTTTAGCTCCCGTTTTGCATCTATTATGACAATGAACCCTCTTTTTATAATGCTCACAATTTTTCTTAATAATGCCTTTTTAAGCCTGCTTTTTTTGGTACTCGGGCTGGCTCTGGGAATTCTTCCCATACTTTTTGTCGCCTTTAATGGATATGTTGTGGGAGTCATCGTTTATCTTGTAGCTCAGGAAAGAGGACTGCTCTTTATTTTGTTTGGCCTTCTTCCTCATGGGATACTGGAACTACCTATGGTTTTCCTTGCTGCAGGCATAGGGCTTCGGCTAGGATACCAGGTATTTTCTGCCCTTATAGGAAGACCTACTCATATCAAAAGAGAATTTAAAGAAGGACTAATGTTTTATTTCTACTGGATTTTGCCTCTTCTTCTGGTTGCAGCCATAATTGAAACTTTTATTACGCCTATCATCCTTGGTTCGGTTTAATAATGTGTCAAAAACTATGGAAATTCAGGACTCGGAAATTAACGGGAAAATGTCAAAAACTATGGAAATTCGGAATTCGGAAATCTACGGAAAAGTGTCAAAAATAGAGGAAACTCATAATCCGGAAATCAACAGGAAAGTTTTAGATATCTGTTCTGGCTTAAGTTTTTCTGGCTTTAGAGTTTTCTTGTTTTCTTTCATTATATAAATGGTTACTTATATTAGAAAGGGGTTTAATAGGTAAAGCCGTTAATGGGGAAAACTTCTCAGGATTTTTACTTCATAATATCTGGCAAATAGTCGTGAGACCTGCATTTCGAGAAATCCCAGTCGAGTAGCAGGTTTGAATATCATACCTATTAAGGTTATATCTTACCATTATTCATCGAAATGAATTATTTCCAAAGCCAAGGAACATCAAATATGATTGACAGGAACGAAATTAAAGAAATCGTTGAAGGCTACTATACCCACGCTGATAAGATAAAAGTCGGAACTATAGGCTCTCACTCAGGACTTGACATATGTGACGGGGCAGTTGAAGAGGAATTCAGGACTCTTGCTGTCTGCCAGGCTGGCAGGGAAAAAACATATAGCGAATACTTCAGGGCTCAGAGAGACCCTTCTGGAAAAGTAAATAGAGGGATTGTTGACGAGGCAGTTGTTTTCAAAAAGTATAACGAAATTCTTCTGCCTGAGAACCAGAAAAAACTGGTTGATGAAAATGTGCTTTTCGTTCCTAATCGGTCCTTTACTTCCTACTGCAGTATAGATGAAATCGAAGAAAACTTCAGAGTACCTCTTGTAGGAAGCAGGAACCTTCTACGGAGTGAAGAACGCAGTGAGCAGCAGAGTTATTACTGGATTCTGGAAAAAGCAGGACTTCCTTTTCCGGAAAAAATAGAATCTCCAAAAGACATAAATGAGCTTGTAATGGTAAAGCTCCCACATGCAGTAAAAAAACTCGAACGGGGATTTTTTACCGCTTCAAGTTACAGAGAATATACGGAGAAGTCCGAAGCTCTAATTAAGCAGGGAGTTATCACACATGATGCCCTTGAGAATGCAAGGATAGAGCGCTATATTATAGGTCCTGTGTTCAATCTTGATATGTTTTATTCCCCAATCGAACCGAAAATGAGCAAGCTGGAACTTCTTGGAATTGACTGGCGCTTTGAGACCAGCCTTGATGGGCATGTAAGGCTTCCTGCCCCTCAGCAAATGGCCCTGGCTGAAAGTCAGTTAACTCCAGAATATACTGTCTGCGGTCATAACTCCGCAACCCTGCGCGAGTCTCTTCTTGAGAAAGTGTTTCAAATGGGAGAACAATATGTAAAAGCTACACAGGAATATTATTCTCCTGGAATTATAGGGCCTTTCTGCCTGCAGACCTGCGTTGATAAGGATCTTAACTTCTATATTTATGATGTGGCCCCAAGAGTAGGCGGTGGGACCAATGTGCATATGTCAGTAGGTCATTCTTACGGTAACTCGCTCTGGAGAAGACCGATGAGTACTGGAAGAAGGCTAGCCTTTGAGATCAGGCGTGCCCTTGAACTGGAGAAGCTTGACGCTATCGTCACATAAATTTATTAAGGCTTTCCGGCATTAGTAGATATTAACTATGCAGGATACCGTAAACTTTAAAAACATCGCCTGAATCTGCAAGCCTTAAACCGCGATAAGAAAATATAGTTTATAGAATTTACCTGAATTCCCAATTCAGAAAACAAACATGATATTCCTTGAGTAACATGCACAACTATATGAAAATGCATGCTGACGGCAGCATTTTCATGCTAATTAAGACTAAGGACTGGGAGAGAATATTTCCTTTCCATAAATCCCACTTTAGTCCATAATTATACTTCAAATTACAAACCAGATAAGTTAAAGGTTGAAATCTTCGGACTTACTGGAAAAATGATTCAAAATTTTATGGTTCAGGTTTAGAATAATAGACCTGCCTTATATCGGATCACTTTACTTTACTGGAGGAAATTACAACTTGAGTCAGCCTTGTGTTAATATCGGCATGGTAGGCCATGTCGACCATGGAAAAACCACACTTGTTAGAGCTTTATCAGGTGTGTGGACAGATACGCATAGTGAAGAAGTAAAAAGAGGGATTTCTATCAGATTGGGGTATGCAGACTCCCCATTCATGAAGTGCCCCAAATGCCCTTCCCCTCAATGTTATACTGTAGAAAAGACATGCCCCAATTGCGGAGAGAAGACAGAAGAACACAGGATTGTATCCTTTGTAGATGCTCCCGGACACGAAACTCTCATGGCGACTATGCTTTCGGGTGCTGCAATTATGGACGGAGCAGTGCTTGTAATTGCCGCAAATGAAGACTGCCCGCAGCCTCAGACAAAAGAACACCTTATGGCCCTGGATATTATAGGGATTAAAAACATCGTGATAGTACAAAATAAGATTGACCTTGTATCCAAAGAGCGCCTTATTGAAAATTATCACCAGATAAAGGAATTTGTGAAAGGTACGGTTGCAGAAAATGCCCCTATTATCCCGATCTCAGCTCAGCAGAATATTAACATCGATATCCTTATCGATGCCCTGGAAACCGTGATTCCTACTCCTGTCCATAAAGTGGACAAACCTGCCAGCATGTTGATTGCCCGTTCTTTTGATATTAACAAGCCAGGGGCTTCAATTGATGAAATGCGTGGAGGAGTTATCGGAGGAACTCTGACCGAAGGAGTCCTTCATCCCGGAGACGAGCTGGAAATAAGGCCAGGAATTAAGGTTACAACCGAAGGCGTTACAAGATGGGTTCCGATTTTGACAACGATTTCTTCTATCTTTGCAGGTACGGCAAAGGTAGAAGAAGCAACACCCGGAGGCCTTCTTGCTGTAGGAACTTATCTTGACCCTACCCTGACAAAAGGTGACTCTTTAACAGGACAGATTGCAGGCGTACCTGGGACCCTTCCTGAGACAAGACATCAATTCGTCATGGAACTACACCTGCTCGAGAGGGTAGTGGGAGTTACAAGGGAAGAAAAAATCAACGAAATCAAGACCAGTGAACCCCTTATGCTCAACATAGGAACTGCTACCACAGTTGGAGTGGTTACAAGTGCCAGGAAAAATGAAGCGCAGGTGGCTCTTAAACGTCCGATTAGCGCAGCCATAGGGTCAATGGTTGCTATTAGCAGAAGAATTGATTCTCGCTGGCGGCTTATTGGAGTAGGGGTAATTAAGAGTTGAAAGTTATAATTGATACTAATGGGTTCATGATCCCGGTCCAGTTCGGAGTTGATATCTTCGAAGAACTGAAAAGGCTGGGATTTGACGAATTTTTTGTGCCTGAGGCTGTAGTATTTGAGATAGAAAAACTCATAAAGCGGGAAAGAGGTTCGGACAGAACAGCTGCAAAGGTTGCCAGGTCCATGATGGACAGGTGCGAGCATATAACTCCTGCTACAGGCCCTGCGGATGATGTAATTCTCAGGCTTGCAAAGGAAATGGGAGCAGCTGTCCTGACAAACGATATAGGATTGAAGCGTAGGCTCGCCGAAGAAGGAATCCAGACCATATCCCTGCGCCAGAAAAACAAACTGGACTTTGTCTGAACTTTATTACTTTACCAGGCAATATTAAATTAATTATTGTTTTTACGGGTGATTAGCAGATGTATAAGATGATGAAGCTCGTTGATACGGTCCGTATCCCTCCTACTCTTTTAGGGGAAGAGGTGATGCAAACTGTTAAAAACGCGTTAAGAGAAAAACTCGAGGGGCAGGTTGACAAAAAACTTGGTTCCCTCGTTGCGATTTGCAAGATAATCGAGATAGGGGAAGGGCATATCCTTGTAGGAGACGGGGCAGTATATTATGACGTTACGTTCGAAGCAATAATGTTCGTGCCTGAGCTCCAGGAGATTATTGAAGGTGAAGTTGTTGAAACTGTTGGTTTCGGAGTTTTTGTAGGGATGGGACCAATGGACGGCTTGCTTCACGTCAGCCAGATTACGGACGATTTTATTTCATATGATGCCAAGAACGCAAGGCTTGTGACAAAGAACGGAGGCAAATCCATTGCTGAAGGTGACCATGTAAGAGCCAGGGTTGTCGCTGTAAGTATCAACGAAAGAGAACCTAAAGAAAGTAAAATAGGCCTTACAATGCGCCAGACTGCTCTTGGAAAGCTACAGTGGCTTGAAGAAGCCCGTAAAAAGAAGCAGTCGCATGAAGCAGTTCCTGAAGAAGTTGCCTGAAAAGGAAGAGGATTTGTATGGTAGAAAAAGTGTGTCGACACTGCATGAGGGTTCTGGAAGGACAAAATTGCCCGATCTGCGGGATTTCGGACCTTGCAGAGGAATGGAGTGGGCTTGTAATTATCCTGGATGCCGAACGCTCAGAAATAGCAAAAAAACTTGGGGTTGACATTCCGGATAAATTTGCTTTGAAGGTGCGCTGATTTGAGTGTTCATATTGAGCTTCCGAGAGAACTTCGTCCACTTATGAAGAAACCACTGGGTACGCTTTACAGGGGCAAAGGCAGGGATACTATAGAGAAGTTTGCAGGAGAGCTTGGAAGTCCCACAAAACTTATATCCGTAGGGGATGTTACTACCTTCCACCTGCTTGAAGTCGGGATTATTCCGGATATTTGTATTGTGGACAACCGTACCAAAAGAAAGCCGGTTTCCAGTGATGTCTCAGCCCGGAACATGGACAAAGTTTACAGCGAAGTGTCTGTGGACAACCCTGCAGGAATTATTACCGATGAGTTGATTAAAACCCTGTGTGAAGCGTTTGCTTCCGAAAAGCCTCTCAGAATCTTTGTAAGGGGAGAAGAGGATCTGGCAACCCTTCCTGTAATTCTTCTGGCCCCTCTTGACTCTGTGGTCCTGTACGGACAGCCCGATGAGGGTGTTGTCTTTGTGAAGGTCACTGAGGAGAAAAAAGGGGAGATAAGAACTCTCTTTGAGAAACTCATCAGCAAAAATCAGAATTACGAATTGGATAAGCTACGGAGAATTTTAGATGGACATAAGAATTCTTAAAGACAAGAATAATGCACTTTTAAACCGAAGGGAACTGGATTTCATTGTGAAATATGAAGGTTCGACTCCTTCCAGAAACGATGTAAGGAATAAGCTCGCTGCAATGCTGAATGCTCCTCTTGAGCTGCTTGTAGTCCAGAGAATCAAAACCGAATACGGACTGCAGGAAGGCAAGGGCTATGCCAAACTCTATGAAAATGCAGACCGTATGAAGGAAGTAGAACTGGAATACGTTATGAAGAGAAACGCTATCCCGGGAACGGAAACTGAAGGCGAAGAGGCTTAAGCGAGGTGCATAT
Source organism: Methanosarcina barkeri 3 (assembly GCF_000970305.1). Taxonomy (GTDB): domain Archaea; phylum Halobacteriota; class Methanosarcinia; order Methanosarcinales; family Methanosarcinaceae; genus Methanosarcina; species Methanosarcina barkeri_A. The sequence goes on along the minus strand of NZ_CP009517.1, from coordinate 3,699,497 downwards.
ACATGGCAGTAAAAGATTACTACAAAGTCCAGGGTGACTCCGTAACCAGAATCAAACAGTTCTGTCCCAGATGCGGACCAGGTACATTCCTCGCCGATCACAAGAACCGCCTTGCCTGCGGGAAGTGCGGCTATACCGAATTTAAGAAGTAATACACTTCAAGATTGATTGACTCTTTTTTAACCCGAATCGCAGGGTTACCTGCGGTTCATTTCACTTTCCGAGTTCCGTCACCCGAGTCCCGTCACCCGAGTCCCGTCACCCGAGTCCCGTCTCGGGAGGACGGTTCGGTTTCACTTTCCGAGTCCCGTCTCGGAAGGACGGTTCGGTTTCACTTTCCGAGTCCCATCTCGGAAGGACGGTTCGGTTTCACTTTCCGAGTCCCGTCTCGGAAGGACGGTTCCGTTTCGCTCACTTTGTTCGCTCAAGCGGATTAATTTATGAACAGATAAGTTTCACTTTCCGAGTCCCATCTCGGAAGGACGGTTCCGTTTCGCTCACTTCGCTCGCTCAAGCGGATTAATTTATGAACAAAGAAGTTTCACTTTTCGAGTTCCGTCTCTGGAGGACTATCCAGGCTTGAATTTAAATAAACTGACAAACTGCTGAAAATTAAATCAGTAACTATTTTCTGCGCCCATATTTATAATAATTCTCTTATATACGTATTTATTATAGGTATCGTATACAACTGAATGAACTTTATTAACTAAATTTTACCCAAAGATTCCGAGGGCTTATGAATTCTCTTTATGCCAGAGCCTGGTACAGTAAAGCTCTTGCTCTTTTGAACTTGAAAAACCAGATCGGTGCAGAGAAAAATTTTGAGAAGGCGCTTGAGGCTTTTGATGCCGTACTTGAGGTTAGTCCTGAGGATAGCGTTGCGTGGCAATACAGGGGAAATATACTTCGTTACCTGGACCGGCCGGAAGAAGCTCTTCAGGCTTTTGGAAAGGCACTTGATTATGACCCTGACAATATTACTGCCAGATATCTCAAAGGACTTACCTTAGGGTACCTTAACATGCCAGATCAAGCTCTTGAGGCTTTTAGCGGTGTACTTGGGAGAGATGAAAAGCATATCGGTGCTCTGTACTACAGCGGACTTGCTTTAAAACAACTCTCAAGAGATGAAGAGGCACTTCAGGCTTTTACCAGAGCCGCTGAGTTAAATCCCGAAAACCTGAAAGTTTGGTACTATAGAGGAATAACCTTATCCATGCTTGGAAGAAATGAAGAAGCATTAGAGGCTTATGGAAAAACCCTGAAACTGGAACCTTCGCATTCAGGAGCATGGGAAGGCGAGGCAAAAGCATATCTTGCTCTGGGCAGAAGGAGAGAAGCTTTAAGAACCTGTGAAAGGGCTCTGGAACTCGAACCTTCGTCTGCCGCGACCTGGGAAACTCAGGGAAGAATTCTCGAAGGCATGGGAAGAAAAGAGGAAGCTCTATCAGCTTTTGAAAAAAGCCTGATTCTTGAGCCGGGAAATGCAAAAAACAGGCTAGAAAAGGGGAAGCTTCTTGGACAGCTTGGCAGGTCCCCGGAGGCTCTTGATGTTTTTGAAAATGCTCTTGAGCTGGATAACTCTCTTATAGAAGCAAATGTCGGCAAAGGAAAAGCCTTACTGGTACTTGGAAGATACCAGGAATCTCTTAACACTTTCAGAAAAGTTCTTGAGATTGAGCCTTTAAGTCCAGAGGGATGGAGAGGAACAGGCAACTGCTTTCTAGCTATGCGGAAGCCTCATGAAGCTTTACAGGCTTATGAAAAAGCTCTCTCCTCGGGAACTGAAAATTGCGGTGTTTTGAGCGGCCTTGGAGGGGTATATTATACGCTTGGGGATTATCCAAGAGCTCTTGAGAACTTTGAAAAGGCTATCAGACTTGGTCCTGAAAGCCTTTTTGCTTGGAACGGAAAGGGAAACGCCCTCTATAAGCTTGGAAGATACGGTGAAGCTCTTGAGGTCTATGAGACCCTTCTCGAACTTAACTATGCAAGTCTCCCTGCACGATATAACAGGGGTGCAACTCTCTCCCAACTCAAACATCAAAATAAAAACTTTGATGAAGTCCATGAAAGTCAGCTCCAGACAGCTTTAAAAAAATATCTCGAATTGTCCGGAGGGCTTCCTGAGGGAGAAATTGGGGATGAGAGCTGGAAGTACCGGGGTTTTGCTTTTGCCGGGTTGGGAGAGTATAGCGAAGCTCTTAAAGCCTTTGACAATGCTACGAAAAAAGAATCTGAAAATTCATTTCCCGGAATTTGCAAGGGAGTTACTCTTCTTTGCCTGAAAAAATATGAAGAAGCCCTGGCAACGCTTGAGGATGCAGAAAAGGCTCTTTATGTAGCCGCCGGAACAGAGAAATACACAAAAAATGAGGAGCGCAAAGAATCTGGGATTTTAAACCCTGATGAACAGGATTTCAGGCTGGAAATTCTTTGGAATGCTAAAGGACTTGCTCTGGATACTCTTGGAAGGTATCAGGATGCTTTAAAAGCTTTTGAAAACGTAAGGAAACTTTCCAAAGCTGAGAATATTCCATGTTCCGGAAATGGCCTGGTTTTTGCGCATTGTGGAGAGTGGGAAAAAGCTCTGAGAGCGTTTGATAGCATTCTTGCCTTCAACCCTAAAAATACACAGGCTTCAGTCATGAAAGCTTTTGCACTTATAAGGCTGCAAGAGTTTGAGAAAGCCATTCCAATCCTTGAGGAACTGCCAGCTAACGAGACTAACTCGGATTTACCTTCGTGCCTGCTGGGCTTTGCCTATTTTAAGCTGGAAAATTTCGAAAGAGCACTCAAGGCATACAGAAGAGCAATTGATATAAACCCAAAAAACTCTCATGCAAGAAACGGGCTTGCAGAACTTTACTTCAGGCTCGGAAACAGCAGGGGCGCATTAAAAGAACTCGAGTCTTCGATTGCAGAATCCCCTGAAAATGCATTCTCAAGAAACCTGAAAGGTCGGGTAGAACTTGAGGAACAGGCCTGTGAGGAAGCTCTTGAGTCTTTCAGGCGATCTCTTGCCCTGGATACGGAAGATCTAAGACTGTTGCTTTGGGATGCGTACGCAAGGTATATGTATGCAGAAGCCTCTTTTGAGGAAAACAGTGCACGCTTCAGGTCTATGCTTCTTGCAGCTGCAGGAAAACTTGAAAAAGCAGCTATTCGGCAAAGGTCCGAAGATCATGAATTGAAAACTTATGCCCTTTATCTTCTGGGGCTTTTTTACTGTCGGGCGCACTACTTCCGAAAAGCCGCCGATAGGCTGGATGAATGCCTGAGAATGGATCCCCCAACCGAGGTTAAAAAGCCTGCAGCCTTGCTACTGAAAAATCTTCGTACAGGTCCTCTGAACCCTACCTGGTGGGAATGGTGGCTTGATTCAAGGACGAATCGCCTGCTTAAAAAACTTAGTTTCGGGTTAATTTTCCTTTTTATATTCAGTCTTCTGCTGTCCAATCCGGCAGCGCTGTCCATTCCAATTATTTCCTGGCCCGCATTCTATATAAATTACCTTTTTTCTTCCACAGGGCGCATTTCATGGCCTATTTACGGCAGAGAGTACATAGTCTTTATTCTGTTTTTAGTTTTCATCCTGCTTTTGCCCGGTTTAAGGCAAGGCAAACCGAACAAAGAAGAGCTTGAACCTCTTACTCCTCCATACCCTGATTTCGATATTCCTGCATCCATACTTGAGGAGTTTGGTGAAAAGCTTGAAAGAAGCCTGTTCTTTCCCGAACCTATGGAAGAAAGTGTGCGAAAGCTCGAAAATTTTTAAAGTCCTGGAAAAAACTTGAAAAATCCGTTTAATGTCCAGAAAAAGCAAACGTATATAAGTTCTCTCCTGTATTATCGAAGGCAGTGACAGCAAAAAGGACTGGAAGGAGACTGTAAGCCTTGAAAAACACGTTCATCCTTGGAATCGAGGGCACTGCCTGGAACCTTAGTGCCGCAATCGTGACCGAGACAGAGATTATTGCCGAGGTCACAGAGACATACAAACCCATCGCCGGAGGAATTCATCCCAGGGAAGCAGCCCAGCACCATGCAAAGTACGCAGCTAGCGTTATAAAGAGACTCTTTGCAGAGGCAAAAGAAAAGGGAGTCGAGCCTTCTGAGATTGATGGAATAGCTTTCTCTCAGGGGCCTGGACTTGGACCGTGCCTGAGGACGGTTGCAACAGCAGCCAGAATGCTTTCAATATCTCTTGGCGTCCCTCTTATAGGGGTCAACCACTGTATCGCTCACATAGAAATTGGAATCTGGAGAACACCTGCAACGGATCCTGTCGTTCTTTACGTAAGTGGGGCCAATTCTCAGGTTATTTCCTATATGGGAGGACAGTATAGAGTTTTTGGGGAAACCCTGGATATAGGGCTAGGAAATGCCCTTGATAAATTTGCACGAGGGGCTAACCTGCCGCATCCGGGAGGGCCAAAGATCGAGGCATACGCAAAGGATGCAAAGAAATATATCCATCTCCCTTATGTGGTAAAAGGCATGGATCTTTCCTTTTCCGGGCTTTCCACAGCAGCTAGCGAAGCTTTGAAAAAAGCTCCTCTTGAGGATGTCTGCTTTTCTTACCAGGAAACAGCTTTTGCAATGGTTGTTGAGGTTGCAGAACGAGCCCTTGCTCACACCGGAAAAAAAGAAGTCCTGCTGGCAGGAGGAGTTGGGGCAAACACAAGGCTCCGAGAAATGTTAAACGATATGTGTGAAGCCAGAGGTGCGAAGTTCTATGTGCCCGAAAAACGCTTCATGGGAGATAACGGGACAATGATTGCATATACAGGGCTTCTGATGTATAAATCCGGAAACACACTTTCCCTTGAAGATTCTCGTGTAAACCCAAGTTACAGGACAGATGATGTGAAAGTGACATGGATCCGGGAAGAAGAAACGAAAAAAATTCCTGAAATCTCTCCTGGCACTTCTCTCAAGCTTGGGGAAACACTGGATAACGGGGCCGAAGCTGTCGTTTACCTTGAAGAAGGACCTGAAGGAAAGGAAGTGCTTATTAAGGAAAGAGTCCCGAAGGCTTACAGACATAAGGAGATTGATGAAAGGATCAGGACAGAAAGAAACCGTACAGAAGCCCGCTTGATGTCTGAAGCCCGACGCAGTGGAGTCTCTACGCCTATTATCTATGATGTGGAAGATTTCAAGCTCAAGATGCAGTATATTGATGGCGTTCCAATAAAGTACCTGGTAACTCCAGAGCTTTCCGAAAAAGTGGGAGAACTTATAGGAAAACTCCACAGTGCGGGTATAATACATGGAGACCTTACTACCTCAAACCTCCTGCTTGCAGGTGAAAGGCTTTATCTCATTGATTTCGGGCTTGCATATTTCGACAACGGACTTGAGTCCAGAGGGGTAGATGTCCATGTACTTTTCCAGACTTTTGAGAGTACCCACCGCAACTATGAGGCTCTAATCGAAGCTTTCAAAAAAGGATACCAGAGAACTTTTGTGGATTCAGAGGAAGTACTCAAGCGTGTTGAAGAGATAAAAAAGAGGGCTCGTTATGCATAAAATTGTTTTTGTTACGGGAAATAAAGGCAAATTTGCCGAGGTAAGGGACATCCTCAAGACTTTTGGAATTGAAGTAATTCAGGACAAAAACGGCTATCCAGAACTTCAGGAGGACGACCTTGAGCCAATTGCAGCCTATGGGGCGCAACACGTTGCAAACAGACTGAACATGCCTGTAATGGTAGACGATTCCGGAATTTTCATAAAAGCCCTAAATGGCTTTCCAGGTCCGTACTCTCGTTTCATAGAGGACAGACTCGGAAATCCGAAAGTACTTAAGCTCATGGAAGGGGAAACCGACAGGACCGCGTATTTCAAGACCGTTATCGGATACTGCGAGCCCGGAAAAGAGCCTCTGGTTTTCCCAGGTATAGTTGAAGGAAAAGTCGCATATGAGGAAAGAGGTACAGGCGGCTTTGGGTATGACCCTATTTTCGAGTACCAGGGTGAGACCTTCGGAGAACTCGGAGACGCCGAGAAAAATAAGGTTTCTCATCGCCGCAGGGCCATTGACAGCTTCTTAGAATGGTATAAAGGTAAACTTGAAAATCCTGACCAAGGACATTAAGATTTGACGATAAGGAAGGACAGCAAGATTTGACGATAAGGAAGGATAGCAAGATTTGACGATAAGGAAGGACAGCAAGATTTGACGATAAGGAAGGACAGCAAGGTTTGGTAATAAGAATTAATAAAATGCAACTGCAAAAAAGCTACCTTAAAAGGATTTCTATATCTATCCTTCCTTTTTTCCTGCGTTTCCTCATTCTTTCAGTTTATTTTTAAGCAGCCCAAGAGCTATACCTAGCTGGTTCAAACCCAGTTTCAGGGCGATAGTAATAATCTCATTATTCGAAAGATTACCGAATTCTCTTTTGATTGCAAATAAATCCATAATACACTGCTGATCCAGGACGAGTGGCCCATTAAGTAGATCTTTTGAAGTAGTACCTGTTTTTTGGCCTTTAAATTCAATTTTCCTTACTACTTCTACTCCACTTTCTGGTTTTGCAGTGCTTCCTACAGCCTCAGGTACATCTGACTTTTCCCCATAAAGACATTCCATTTGCTGGAGGCAGTGAGCCAGGCAAACGCTCTTTATAAATTCTTCAACTTCCATACCACTCATGCTCGCATATTTCTTTATTTCGGCAAGTTGTTCTTCCGAAAAAGGTACGTAGAGCACATTTTCGTTATGTTCTTCTTCTATCCCAAACCCTCCTTGTATTTTTCATTATCTTTTGATATGATGTAGTTTTATCTTCTGATAATTTATTCTTTTCTTCTTTATTTTTTATGTTTTAATTGTTCTTTATCCTTCAAGTTTTCCTTTTTACTTTGTTATTCTCAAAGTTATCTGTTAATCAAAGACTGTATGTTGATGAAATTTGTCGTTATTCACACATAATCTATTAATCAGAGATTATCTATTAAACGTTAAGTAAAATTTTTTAATATGTATGGCGTGTTAATTCTTATATGAGAAATCTTGCTTCCGATACTACTGCTGCAGATACTATCCCTCTCAAATTAGTTGTGTACTTAAGTCTGCTTGCGGCAGTGCTAATTATAGCATTTCAGGCCTGGCATAACGCAAGTCCTGTCCTGGAAGAGGCGCAGATTAAGTCCCAGGTTGAGGCTGCTTCTCTGTCGATACGTTCAATTCAGGAAGGGTATGCCCGAGATTCTGCTGAGAGTCATAGTCCTGAAGGGACAATGTGTACCCTCAAATTCTCCTTTCCTTCTTCAGTCAGGTATATTAGCTTCGGAATGGACCCTGATCCCGAATGTAATGGACAGCTTTACGATTCGGAATGGGTTCTTGAAAATAACACTATTATCTACCAGTATAAAAACGGAGTCAAAAAAAGATTATTTCTTGCAGGAAAGCCGATACACTTTATAAAAGGCGAGCAAAATTCTAAAGGAGTGTGGGTGCCCTGGGAGAGCCGGGAAAACATCCTGACACCTTTATCTCCTGAAAAGACAGGAGTTGTAATTGAGTATCCGGTTTCTGGAGAATTCCTCTTCGAGCTGGTCATGCAGAACGGGATAAGGTACACTATGTCCCATTTTTGAAGGATGATATGTAGTTCAAAAACAAAAAGAAATGAAAAATCAAAAATGATGATCCAAAATCAGAACCAAAAGTAATAGTTTAAATTGTGAAAATTCAAAAGGGAAACTTAAAATGGAAACTTAAATATGAGATTCAAACTTAATATTTCGAAAGTGAAACTCAAAATAGAAACTCAAAATAGAAACTCAAAATAGAAACTCAAAATAGAAACTCAAAATGGAAACTCAAAAGTGAAATTCAAAATGGAAACTCAAAAGTGAAATTCAAAATGGAAATTCAAAAGTGAAATTCAAAATGGAAACTCAAAAGTGAAATTCAAAATGGAAACTCAAAAGTGATAATCAAGAATAAGATATCAATAACGCTCTTGCAGGTGCGCCGTCACAATCTTCAATTTTGAGGGGAAAGCAGAGGAAGAAGTAAGTTCCTGCTCGTACGGAGCTGAGTTCAAGACATTCTACTATGTTCACATTACCTGAAAGAAGGATGTAGTGAGCAGGTAGAGTTTCGGAATAAAAATTGTCCACCGAAAAATTGTCAATTCCTATCGTCTTGAAGCCTTTTTCAACAATCCAGGCTGCTCCGCTTTCGCCAAGGTACGCAGAGCCAGATTCTTCCTTCCCTAGTTCCATACTTTGAGGATCTGACTCTATGTCTTGTTTACTAAGTTTACCTTTATTTCCTTGTTTCCGAGAAAAGGCTTCCGTTTTCAGAAGGAGGACCTGTATATTTTCAGGAGCTCCCATGTTCTGAAATTCCTTTTCAAGAATGCCAGCAGTCAGTTCACCTGACAGTGATGAAAAGTCGAGAATAAGGGCCGGACCCATGAGTTTTTTTAGTTCCAGTTTGTCAATAGTCAGGCCATTTTTCAGGATATGAGAAGGAGCATCAACATGTGTGCCTGTATGGCTTCCAAGACTCAATTTTGATACTGCATAGCCTTCTTCTTCAAGAGTACAGACCTTCTCAATTACAGGTATCGGGTCTCCGGGAAAAGTCCGTGTAAAAGGGGAAATCGGGACGGTAATATCTATTATTTTTCCATGTGCTGTGAGTTTCTCTATTTCAGCCTGAAATTCTTCCATTTGAGTGGAAATTCCTTTCACGTCAATCGGAGTTTTTCCCATGTTAACATCTTTAACGTCTTATTCCATATAGATAATGGATCTGTTCGTGCACTCATCTATGCATTTCATACAAAGGGTGCATTTCTTGGGGTCTATTTTCGCAAGCTCATTTTCCTCATATATTGCACCCACAGGACAGACATCTTTGCATTTTCCGCATCTTTTGCAGCCGAAAACCACGACGTATCCATTTTGTTCTGACATCAGTGAACCTTTAGCACCTCATGGTTATATCAGTTTCCGAGAAAAGCCCCTTCTTTATAAAGGCGTCTCCATACTTTCAATCTGGAGTCAAAAACAAGCCTTATATATAAAAAAAGAATATGCAGGTTCAGGTATGGAAAAGTTCACTGAAGATGAAACCGGTTCTTTTTACAGTTATCTCTCAGAAGGGTGTAGACTCTGCCAGAAGGGTGCCAAAATGGTTCTTTTCGTAACAGGCCTTTGCACCAGAAGCTGCTTTTACTGCCCTCTTTCTGACGAAAGGCGAGGAAAAGACCTTGTTTTTGCGAATGAAAGACCTGTAAACAGCGATGAGGATTTACTGAAAGAAGCCGAGCTTATGAATGCTCTTGGGACAGGAATAACAGGTGGAGAGCCCTTACTAAAGCTTGAAAGAGTCCTGTATTATATCCGAATGCTCAAGACTTCTTTCGGAAAAAGACATCACATCCATCTCTATACTTCCCTGGCTCCTGGAAGGCAGATCCTTGAAAAGCTTGCAGATGCAGGCCTTGATGAAATCCGTTTCCATCCTCCGCAGGAATACTGGAATGACCTTAAGAACAGTCAATACGCAGATGCTCTGCAAAATGCAAAGGAACTCGGAATCGAAGCCGGAATCGAAATTCCTGCTCTTGAAGGGGCGGAGAAGGTTGCAGCTTTTGCAGAAGAAACTGGAGTTTTCCTTAACTTGAATGAACTCGAATTTTCGGACAATAACTCGGAAGCTCTCTTGAAGAATGGTTTTTGTCTCGAATCCGACACGTCCAGTGCGGCTGCAGGGTCCTGTAAATTTGCCAGGACTGCTCTTACGAAGTGTAAAAAGGCCCATTTTTGTTCTTCAGTTTATAAAGATGCAGTTCAGCTCCGCAAAAGATTTCAGAGGATTGCAAAGAACACTGCAAGAGAGTTCGACGAAATCACCGACGACGGCACTCTGGTGTATGGGGTAATTGAAGGAGGAGACCAGGAGCTTGCAGAAAAAACTTTGCAAAATCTGGAAATTCCATCCGAACTATTTGAAATAAAAAATGGAAAAATCGAGATTGCCTGGTGGGTACTTGAAGAATTAAAAGAAAGCATTAAAGAAGAACTGGAACCCTCAGGATCAAGGCTTACTATTATTGAAAGATATCCGTTTGAAGACGGAATGCTCGTCGAGCTAATTCCTCTTTAAGGTACTTCCCGAGTAAGTAAGCTAGCAAGGAAGAGTTCTTTCCTGGATTTATGAGGCGTCTTTAAGGTTAACTAACTCCTGCAAAAATCTCTTTTAAAAAGAAGTACTTTCAATGTACTTACTTTAAAAACCAATTTAAAAAATTTTAAATATGTTGGGCGCCAACTCTATCTAAATCCAAAAACTGTTACCTTTAGAACTCTTAAGTGTTTTCTTATGCCTTACCCGATTGTACATGTGTTATTCTTTGTATTCTGTATAAGTGCAGTAGCAGTCTTTGCTGCTATCAGATCGTTTTTTCGAGGGGAACTCTCTCTCAAGGGTTCAACGAATTTACTGTTCCTTATGTCTGTAGGCAGTATCTGTGCCTTATTTCCGGATATTATGGTCATTCATAGTTTGCTAGTAAACGGTACTATGGAACATTGCTGGATCGGCCCGATTCCTACACATTCACTTTTATTCAGTCTTTTAGCAGTCCTGTTCGGTGTTGTTGCAGGATATATTAAATACAGGAAGTCTGACAGGGCAGTGTATCTCGGACTTCTTGCAGAGGCTGCATTTGCATCTCACCTGTTGCTCGATGACATAAGTGAAGGCGGCTGCGAGTACCTTTATCCGTTATACAAGGAGAAGATTAGTCTATTTTCAATGATGGACATAGGTTTTCGGGAAACCGGAGTTTTTGATTACGTGATTGCATCTTTTGTATCGGTCTTTTTCATTTGTTCCATAATAATGATAGCACTCTTTGCCCTGAGTAAGTACGGTTTTGAGCTAAACTACAAAACCGAAAAATAAAATAGTTGAAAGTGCTGGTTGTCCTCTGTTATCCGGTTGATATTATTCTCAAATGATCGTAAAGTGGTTTCCATGTTTTTTGTTCCGAGCTTTAGCGCAACTTGAGCTGACTTTCGTTACTTGAACAAAAAAGCAAGCATTTATCCTGCTGAATATTAATCATGGTAATATCAACCAGATAACACTGGACGGCATTTTATTCTTTATCAACGTAATCACCTATTTTTTTACCTCAATCCACAAGCATAAACTATTCTGCTAAAAGTGATTGCAGATGAGGTTATGAATACAAAAATATCAGTTTTAACCTCAAATTGTGAGAAGAAACTTTTTGCAACACAACCTTCAGGCTTCAACAGAGTTTTGGTAAAAAATCGAAATCTTTTTTAACTTTTCAATCAATTTCGTTTTGCAGGCTGATACAAAGCTTATGTCTCAAAATCCTATAGTTAACCAAATTACTGAATATTTTAATATCAGCCTGTAAAATATCCTTTTTTGACAGTGTCTTATAGTCTTTATTTTGTTCAATTTGCGCTAAGATTCTCTCATGCCTCCAGCTGAGGTATTTCCAATCTTTGATACAACTGGAAAGAAACTTTATCTTATTTAATTAAGAAAAACAGGGTGTAATGCTCTATTGATAAATTATTTTGTTATGTTGGTTCAAACATAATACTGCTTAAATTTAGAATTATAGTTCCGTTGTAAAAAATTAGAATAAGCATGTAATCTATGGATAAGATAGTATGTCGAGAGTTTCGTAAATTCGAAATCAAACTTTTGGTTACTCAGCACTATTCGATCGTCCACTATTATGAGGTTGATATTTTCATGATTAATTTTCCAGTGCTAGAAATGCCCTATGTTTCGTGCATCAAGCATGCTATTAACCTTACTAATTGCAAATATGATACGCCACTAAAAACATTTGGAAATAACATCAACTAGCTAATAGTGCACGATCAAAGTATTAAAATCAAGTTTTAAGTTCACCTACACCTTCAAGTTTTTTAACAACTCTTGCCGGATAGCCCAGAGCAAGACTATTTGAAGAGATATCGCGGCTAACTACGGATCCGATACCTATTATTGAGTTATCCCCTATTTCTACGCCCTGAGTGATTATACATCCAGGGTTTACACAAACTCCACGTCCGATTTTTATGGGAGCCATAGTTCTCGGATATGCCTGTCTTGTAGTCAAACTCCCTCTCGTATGAGCAGATAATATGCATCGGTCCCCGATTTCAGAGTAATCTCCTACCGTAATTAATTCGGGATGGATCCGATCAAAAACCACATTATAGCCGACATATACATTATGCCCAAGATTTACACCCCTCATCCTGTGCAGTTTTGCCCTCCAGGAAGGAACGGGAATGAATGAGGCAAGCTGTTCCAGAATCCAATTTTTAAAATATTTTATACCAAACAGGAGTTTATTACTGTGGTAATGATCTGCGATTTCTCCAAAGGCTACTTTATCTCTATTAGACACTACAGTAGTCACGCTAATACCCCCCATTTCCTATCTAATTATTTTATGCAATTTCTCTATCAAATTATTTTATATGACTTTTCTGTCAAGTTATTTCTGTCAAATTATTTTATAATCCATCTCTATTAACTTTTTTACGCTCTTTCGTTGGCATTTTGATAGATAAATAAATTACTTATTTACGCCTAATTAATTTTGGCATTAATAATCTGCCGACACTGTCAATCATGCTTAGTGAGTACACTATCTATCATGCTTAGTGAGTACACTGTCTATCATGCTTAGTGAGTACACTGTCTATCATGCTTAGTTATACATACTCTCAGGCTATCTCAGGCTACTCTTATGCTAACTATAACTCTCCTGTTAACTTTTACTTCTGGTTACAAACTTCATAAGCAATGATTTTTTTATCTCTACCGCATCATTAGGGCAAAGTTCACGGCAGCAATAACAATGAATGCATTTTTCTTCGTTAATTTTGAGTACACTGTCTATTTTCTCAATGGCATGCGCTGAACAGTTCGAAACACAGGCTCTACAAAGTTCGCATTTTGAAGTGTTAATAATAGGCCTTACAGCTAATTGTTTTCTAAGGATTCTCATAAGGAAAGCTGGTATATAAGCCGTAATTCCACCTTCAGGGCTTTTGAACCTGACCTTTGCTTTTTCCAGCGGTATCCCAACAATCTCAGGATGCTCGGTTCCGAAACCTCTTTTGATTGCAGCTATATTTGTAGGAACCTTTAAAGGATCGACTCCTATAAGCTCAGAGGCTACAATATCCAGGGATACACAGTCATAACTTGCCATAATCACGCCTGCAAAGATAGGTGTGCCATTGGACGGACCATTTCCTTCCATTCCAACCACTCCATCCATGACTGCAAGCTGAGGCTTGACAACAGAATATATGTCAACAATTGCTTCTCCAAAACGGCGGCGGTCTTCCAGGAAATGAGCTTGTTTTCTAGTTTTCTGAGGTACGGCGCCGAAGAAATTTTTAACTGCCCCTGTATATAGTGTGAGTTCATGGGTCTTGAGTTTTGGAAGAGAGATTACTACATCTGCCTCAAGTACAGCTTTTGAGATGTACAGATGAGAAAACTGACTTGCATTAGGAACATCAATTTCAATAAAACCTGACGTCTCAAAATTGATCAGCTCAACCCCATGACCGAAAGCAACATCTTCAATACCAGACACTTTAAGCGCCTGCGAAGTCGTAGTAGATCCGGGTTTCACAATACCGGACCCGTCTCCTATAACTGGAATGCCTCCTGCTTCCGAGACAAGTTCGCACATAGCGGATACTATCGCCGGATGGGTGGTAACGGCATCCTCTGGAGGTCGAATAGAAAGCACATTGGGTTTGAGAAGCACGCGGCTGCCAGGAACTATAATTTTCTCAAGCCCGCCTATCAGGTTTAGCGCTTCTTTTACCGATTCTTTAGCACTCGAATAGTCCTGGCATTCAACAACTGAGACCCTGGTATTCATATTCACACTTTTTAATGTTGTTTACAGGCATTTTTCACAGTTTTTACCTGTTGATATAACAAACAGGCGGCGCGGCTCGTATATATTCTGTATTATTTCTTATTCTACTGATATGTTTCTGGGCTTTTTCGATTGTCTCTCTGGACAGTCCGGTGCTCTTTTCAATTACTTGCAGAGGCAACTGATGTTCCTGGGCATACAGCATCTGATCCATGATCTGAATCGGCATGCGCCAGTAGAATTCCTCATCAGTTGTGTAATGGCTCCAGGTATCAGCACTTGGAGGACGTTTCATAATTTCTTTATTGATATCCAGATATTTCCCCAGAGCATAAACCTGGGTCTTATAACAGTCTGCCAGAGGTTCAAGATCTACACCCCCGTCCCCATATTTCACAAACTGACCAAGAACTACTTCGGTCTTGTTGGTCGTACCGCAAACTGCGTAATTCAACGTTTCAGCATACATATATTGAACGAGCATTCTAGATCTCTGTTTGACGCCCTGCAAACCTATTAATTCAAGATAATCAGTAGCTTTTAGCCTGTACTTCCCAACAGTTTCATTACTTTTTACTAAGCGGATATAGGGGACATTTAGCGATCCCGTGTTAAGAAAATCAGGTAGGACTAACGAAGTTTTATGTATTCTGATATCATATTCAGGACAGACTCTTTTTATAATTTGTTCTTTCTTATCATAGATATTAAGCGATCTTAGAATAGGGGAGATGGGCACTTCTTCATACGACACTCCAAGGCTTTCACAGATCTCTGCTCCCAGGGTCTTGCTGGAAGGGGCGGATTCCTCTTCAGGAAGGAGAAGTCCATACACGTTTTCTTTTCCCAGTTCCTGTACACATAGTGTAAGTGCTACAGCTGAGTCAATGCCTCCCGAGACTCCTATAACTATTCCCTTTTTCTTAAAACTCGTTACCTGATCTCTAATAAAACCCCTCAGTTTTAAAGCTATATTTTCAATGTTTCCATTGAGTTCTTCTGTTATATTCATGCTCATTTCTTCTGTGATCTGCATAATATTACCCCTCAAATAATTAGATCTTTAGAATTAGACTGTTCAAGTTAGACTGTTTAAGTTAGTCTGTTTAAGTTAGATTGTTCGAATTAAACTGTTTTAAATTAAACTGTTTTAAGTTAGACTGTTTGAGTAGACTGTTCAAGTTAAACTGTTTAATTTAATTGATTTGATTACCTAATATGGTTAAGCTCTTTATCTAAGAATCAAAATTTAACGATTATTTTTTGTGAGCTCTTTACTTTCAAATTAAGCTTTCTTGCAGCCTCTTCTATCAATGGCTGTGACAGTTTTTGATTAATTTTTTCAAGTCCCTCTTCTCTTGACATTTCACCGCTTCGGACAAGCCCTGCTACGTCAAAGGCATATGGATGAAACCCGTACTTCTCCAGATGGTTGTAACAGGCAAAAGAGTTCAATGTACAGTTGGTTGAATTGCTGTCATTGATTCCCGGAAGTTCCCACCCGATTTCAAGCAGGGTCTCAAGTACTTTATCTTCGTTGTAATCCCAGAGACATAGAGGGTGCAGTATACTCGGAACATTTTCACCTACGTTATCAAGAACCTCTTTTTTTAGGAGAAAGATTTCGTCCTTGTCCTCTACGCCTATTTTCCGAAGTTGTTTCTCAAATAAGTCTCTGGACCACTGAATAAAATTAACTGATAAGTTGATTATTGGATTAGGAGACTGTCCAGATGTAAAGGCAAATATTACGAAAGGCGCTTTTTGAAGTATTGCCTGCTCTATTAACTTCTGTTTAATGATAGTGATGCAAACGTTGCATATGTCACTGGCTCGATATTTAGCGAATTTCGGAAACGCATCATAAGACTCTGCAGCTTTTCGAAATGTATCATACAAGATTTCCTTTTCCATTGTCAACTGGAAATAATCGCATCCTGTGGTCTTGCATATTTTTTTTGCGTTCATTATTGCGTTTTCGGAAGTAAACCCGTTATCGAACTGTACAGCAAGTATCCTGAGGAAAGGATAGTCTTTTTTGAGTTTGTAGAGTGTGTACGATGAATCTTTCCCACCGGAAAGTGCATAAATTACATCGTAGTTACCTTTTCCTCCGTGCTGTTCAAAAAGTTCTTCAATTCTGGCCAGATAATTCTTTTTTTCCTGTGAACTAAGGGGAGTAAATGTTTCACAGAAGTGACAGAGGCCAGTGTCCCCATTAATTTGTATACCTGGAATCTCGGAATCCAGAACACACTTTTTACATACTAGCTTTGACATGCTTGTATTCCTCTATAATGGATCTATTGGATATTTTCCCGTTTTCACTCAAGGGAAGGTGATCAATGAATAGTATTTCTCTTGGACACAGGTAACCTGGCAGGCTTTTTCGGCAGAATGTAAACAACTTTTCAATTTCTGTCCCTTCCGCAGGTATGACCATGAGGCTAATTGCAGTTCCCATAAGTTCATGGTGCACAGGTACGACAAAAACCCTTGATACTTCATTGTTTTCCTCTATGTTTCTCTCAATTTCTCTTGGGTTAACGCGATGATCACCGATTTTTATAAGATCATCCTTGCGTCCTAGCAGTCTGATATATCCATTGGGCAATTTCTGTGCGAGATCGCCGGTATGCAACCACCCATTTATAATTCTCTTTTCCGTGGCGATTTCATCGTCCAGATATCCCAGCATAATATTGTCTCCTGTAGCAACCAGTTCGCCCGTGATGCCAGGCTTTACTGGCCTGTACTCAGAATCAAAGACATCCAGTATAACCCCTGGAATTGCTTTTCCTATAGTGTCAACAAACCCGTCCACATCTTCTGCTGGCAAGTAGGCAAGCCTTGCCGTAGCTTCAGTCTGCCCGTACATAGGAAGAATCTCTATATCGGGAGCTAACTCCCTCATCTCTTTTACAATAGACCGATCCATCCCCCCACCTGCCGATGCAGCCGTTCTTACATTTGAAAAGTCCTTTCTAAACCTCTCCATATACCGAAGGAGTATACGGTAGGTGCTGGGCACTCCATAGAATATGGACACATCTGACCCTATAAGGTTGAAAACCGAATCTATAAAATTCATATTTCCAATTCTGACCGAGCTACCAGCCATTAGATGGGAGTTAATTATGGAGTTCCCAAAAGCATGATGCGGGGATATTACCAGTGCCCCTTTGTCTCTGGAACTTATCCCAAGCACCTTTATTATTGACTCTGCATTTGCTACCAGATTTTTGTCACTTAACATAACTCCTTTTGGGGTGCCTGTCGTACCTGAGGTGTAAAGAACTAGCCGTAATTCCGGATTATTCGTTTCTGTTTCAATCTTCTTGCGCAAAAATTCTCCGGAATTATTACCGGAAATAATTATCACAGTTCCAAAACGCTCAAAAAAGTCCTCTCCAAACCTTGAGTACTGTGTATCGGTTGTGATGATATTGTTGATATGACCAGTATAAAGGATTTTTTCAAGACTGAATTTAGGAAATTCTATTGGTAGAGGGACTGCAATATTTTTAGATCGATACACTGCCATGAGAACTTTCACATATAGCATGCCTGATTCTGCCAGTATTGCAAACCTGCAGTGTTTGAAATCATCTAATGTTAAAACAATAGTATTTATATCATTGTCAAGGCAGCTATAGGAAACTGAGTTTTTACCCTCTTCCAGGGCAATGTTTTGAGGAGTTTTTCTGGCGTACTCAGTGATATACGCATCAATTCGCATATCTTTTCACTTCGCCAGTTTTGTTATCATATTAGTAATTCCCTGTAACGAATCAAAATTTTCCGGTGTCAGCATATCTTCAGGAATCTCTATAGAATATTTCTCACAGATATAGTCCATAAGTTCAAGTAGTCCAATGGAATCTATAATGCCATTTTGAGTGAGAGAATCGTTATCCTTCAAACTACTACCATTGTCCATGAAAGAATTAGCTTTTAAATAATCTACTATATCATTCTTTATTTGTTCCATCTATTATTACCCCCAAAGTTTTCGTTCAGTGGACCAATAATCATAAATAATGCATTTCTGCTCATAATGACGTGAGTCCTCAGTGATAATTACGTAATCCAACTATATAAATAATTTGAGCCACTTATTGGCTGACAAAGCCCTATTTAAGACGAAATATGAGTGAAAATCGATCGCATGTATTCTAATGTATTATATGGCCTAATTTCTTTAACCTATTAAAATATATATTCAGTGTGTCATCCCACAATCGGGGATTCATACGTGTACGAATCAGCCTGAATAAAACAGAAATAGATGCATAACTTTAAACTTCAGATTTCATCGAAAAATCTTCAATCCCAATTACATTCGATTTTTTGAAGACGATTTATAATGGTGACGTATGATCTCTGAGAAGTAACGATAGAGATTAAGTATTTGTTGTCCAAAATGTAAGTTGAATAGTTAACGCTATTGAGATCCAGTTCCTTATTAAAAACAAGATGCATCTTTTTATTTGAAAACTTGGAATAAGATTCTTTTAAAGTCCATATTTTTAAAAGATCGGTTTCACCTGCAGTTTCATCCACAAGTGAAGTTTCTTTATGGAAGTTTTTAAAAGTACTTTTAAGAGCTAGTTTTCTAGCAAGTTCAATATCAATACCAACGTCAACCTTTGAGATTGCAAGGACTGCAAGGCTTTCGGTATACGATATACAAATGCGTAGTTCATTGTGATTAAGGACGCAGACTTTCCCAAATTCGTTTTTGTATGTGAATATTTCAGAGGCTGATTGCTCATTAGCAATCTTGCATATTATGTGTTTTAAAACCGTTCTGGAGACAATATATCTTTTCTTAAAGTAACTTGTCTGTAACCTCTCAAGATATTTTAATTCTATCTTGCTGAGGTAACTTGTACTAAACGTGTCATAGTTATCCAGGTCAACAAGAAAAATAAGAATATCGCTCTGTTGCCACAGGTAAGGTACATATTCAAGAGAAATGGGAAAAGGCAATTTTAAGTACTCATTGCACATGCAGTCCACTTACGTATTTTATGTTTAGTATATTCCATGCTTTTTATTATTGGAAATTTGCTGAGCAAGGGTATGAAAGCCGGATCAAGAAAAATTCCTGCCTTGCCTGAGCTTTTACGGTAATAATCTCAAAAATTGCAGATATCTGACTCAGCTGTAGTGTTTCTACTTCCTATGCGATGTATCCTTGTTGTTTAACTCTTTATAGCTAAGTTTCATATATACTACTTCTACTTCTTTAACATATTTTATAACTCTCAAATTTCCTTAAGCACTGAGATCAGAGGACTTTAACTTATGAATAACGTGGATCATTTATCGCCATTGACAGTATGCTGAAACTTATGCGTTGGTATTAAATTTATAACTTATATTAATAATTAAAAAAAGCAATCCTAAAATATATAAACGATAAGGATATAGGGTATTCGTTTCTTAGCGCCTCTACTCAGAGGTCGCATACTTTTTATAACTAAAAGAATAGTGAGCAATATAATGCTAAAGCAACATAATTCAATCATTAACTGAGGTGTCCGAAACTGCAAACTGCGGAAGAAAGGGTAAGAGCGAGATTGATTAAGTATCTCGGCAGGGATGAAAACGGGATACGCAAGGTTGTGCTCAATCTCTTCCTGACCGGAGACAAGTTCACCACCGGTGAAGTTTACGATTACCTGGATAAAGGAAATTTTGAGGTAAGCTACCGGGGAGTGTCGGCTATGGTCGGGCTTATGAACACAAGGCTTGGAATTCTGAGCATAAATGTTACTGGAGATCACAACGTCTATTCCCTGAAAGAAAGTTATAAAAACATTGTTGGCTCTGTGCTTGAAAACTACTGAGCCACTCTTCTTGCTATCTGTTTTTGGGTAAAAATCTTGAAGTTGCTTATTGATTCTGCTAAAGCAGCGAAGAGAGCGGAGTGATTAAAGACTTTGAATCTTGCTTCGAGGTACCCTGATTTACTTCAAGTAAAAACTGGGAACATTGGAGAGCTAAATATTTCCAAAATTTAGCTCGATAAGCGAGATATAGCGCATACAGTTTTTATTTCTGATAGAGTCTCGGTCTAATAACTACTCCCAAAACTCAGTTTTATTCTTGATATAATAATCATCCTATAATTATCATCATATATAATCATCAGGAGTATTTTTATGATCGCAATTTAGATCGGCCATTTAAGATATGAGATATAAAGACGCTTTAAAATATGAAATATGGAGACGCAAGTTTTCAGTTTTTTAATAATTGTTGTATATATTATTGATACTGTGGTACTTTTTCATTCGAGTTTTTACCCATTCTTTACTCATATCTTTTTTATATGAGTTGAATATATTTTGTTGTTTATTATATTAATTGTTATATTCGGAATGCTCTTACTAGTTAAAAACATATGCATAAGCCTTTCTCTACATTTTCCTTAAATAAGATGGACATACTTGTTTTTTCAGAATTAATCGTTGAATTAATCCCAAAATTCAAAATTATTTCTCTGAGCATCAGATCTCGATTTTCTGATCCCGAAAATAGTTTTGAGGTTTTTATTAATTTGAGGGTAAAACATTTTCTAGATAGACTCGACAGATAGGATTTTTAAGCAGAAGAGATATTAATATCCTGGACAACAGAGATATTAAGCTCTATTGAAAACTTACGCGGACATTTCTTACATCTGGATATCTTCAGGAGGAAAATTCATTAAAAAATTAAGTATTTTGCCTAAGAGCATGGGAATCTTTCGAGCAGGACTCCGTTTTTTGAAAAACCGTATATTTAGTATATTTTATCACGAGTATGAGAGAAGACTCCAGATAAAGATTTTAAATTCAGAAATTCCGCATCACATAGCTGTTATTATGGATGGGAACCGCAGGTATGCGGGGCAGCTGGGAAAAGATCGAAGTTTCGGGCATGCAATGGGGGGAGAAGTTATAGAAAAGGTAATTGAGTGGTGTTATGAGATCGGGGTAAAGCAGCTTACTCTCTATGCTTTTTCTACGGAAAATTTTCGGCGCTCTGAAGAGGAAGTCGACGGTATCTTCAACCTCATTAACGAAAAATTCCTGAAACTTTACTCTGATTCAAGGACATATGAAAAAGAGACACAGGTTCGTGTTATAGGAGATAGGTCAAAATTACCTTCTTTTCTTAATGAGTCAATTGAAAAAATAGAGAAAGCTACGGAAAATTATGGAAAGTTTTATCTGAATGTTGCCATTGCCTATGGAGGCAGGCAGGATATTATTCAGGCCGTCCGCGATATTGCAGGCTGTATTTCCAGCGGGAAACTCTCTATTGGGGAAGTGGATGAGAGTCTCATTTCAAAACATCTTTATCCTGCCCCAGGGGTCTCTGTTCCAAATGTGGATCTTGTCATACGCACCGGTGGAGATGAAAGGATTTCAAATTTCCTTTCCTGGCAGGCTAACGGAAGTGAATGTGCAGCTTACTTCTGTGCTCCTTTCTGGCCAGAATTCCGAAAAATCGATCTTCTTCGCTCAATCAGGGTATATCAAGCCAGAGATGCCGAAAAAAAGCAGGAGCAATCATATAGAGTCTTAAAAGTTGTAAATTTCCTGGAAGTAGGAGCTCGTGAAGAAAAAGGTGAAGATCTCGGACAGCTTCAATCAATTAAAAAGCAAGGAGTCTCCTGAAATACTTAGCAAATTGTAGATGTATGGAAAATGACCCGAAATAGTGCTTCGTCGTTTAAATAACTTTTTCTAAACTAAAATGCGGGAACCTAAAATGAAACGAATATCCACGTTTCAGAATTTTCCTGCCAATACTACTTCTAAAACAGCCTTTCTTACCTGTTTATATATAAAAATAATCTCTCAGAATACCGATATATTGATATTCAGGAGATGAATATCTAAAGTGGGGAAATTTGCTGTACTTAATTTTTTATTTAAAAGCTTAGCGAGAGCTTAAAAGATATCATTTTGGGGATAAATTAAATCCACTCCAGAGTTGGTCATTCATTTAGAACAAAATCTATGGAGATCGGTGTTTAGATTAGGGGAGTTAGAATGGATATTACTAGCGAGTTAAATCTGCAATCCTATAAGACTTATTTTCAGAGAGTCTGGAAATCGGGACATACCAGATGTGTAAATTTGGGGCAAGGCCATCCTTTGTACTTGTTAAAATTACCGGAAACTAAGATCATCAGAGACATGGAAACTGCGATTTCATCTCTTTTGGGTGTGCAGGCAGAAATAGCTGTCAGGACCCTAAGGAAAGAAATAGGAATAACCAAAGTCCTTAAAAGCAGAATGTTTGCCTGGCAAGAAATAAAAATTTGAAGAGGCTGGAGGGATTTTACTGGGAGAAAATTATAAAAAACCTAACCGCCTGATAAATGAAAAGAGTCCGTATCTCCTCCAGCATGCGTATAATCCTGTGGACTGGTACCCATGGGGAGAAGAAGCTTTTGAGAAAGCCAAAAAAGAAAACAAACCTATTTTTCTGTCAATTGGATATTCCACCTGCCACTGGTGTCACGTAATGGCACATGAGTCTTTTGAGGATGAAGAGGTAGCAAGACTCATGAACAGGGCTTTTGTTTGCATAAAAGTAGACCGGGAAGAAAGACCTGATATTGACAATGTTTACATGACGGTCTGCCAGGTTATTCTTGGAAGAGGCGGCTGGCCTCTTAATATTATTATGACCCCAAATAGGAAGCCATTTTTTGCAGGAACCTATATCCCCAAAAATTCCCGTTTTAGCCAGACAGGGATGCTCGAACTCGTACCCAGAATAGAGGAAATCTGGGACAGGCAGCATGGAGAAGTCCTTGAGTCGGCTGAAAAAATCACGTCTACTATACAGAATATGATCTCAGAGTCAGCAGGAGAGAGTATAGGGGAATCAATATTGCAGGAGGCTTATGAAGAACTACTGATATCTTTTGATAATGAATACGGAGGTTTCGAAAGAGCTCCCAAATTTCCAACTCCACATAAAACTTTCTTTTTACTTCGCTATTGGAGGCGCAGTGGAAACCCTGAAGCTCTTCATATGGTTGAGTATTCTCTGGAAAATATGTACCGGGGAGGAATTTACGACCACCTTGGTTCGGGTTTTCACCGTTACTCAACAGATAATATGTGGATTGTTCCCCATTTTGAAAAGATGTTATATGATCAGGCTCTTACTGCAACTGCATATACAGAAATTTACCAAGTTACCGGCAAGAGACTGTATAAAGAAGCAGCAGAGGGAATTCTTGACTATGTGTTAAGAGACCTGACATCTCAAGAAGGTGGATTTTATTGTGGGGAAGATGCTGATGTTGAAGGAGAGGAAGGAAAATACTATCTATGGACTTTAGAAGAAGTCCAAAGGATTCTTAGTCCTGAAGAGTCCGAACTGATAACAAAAGTATTTAATTTCAGTGAAGGAGGTAACTTTGAAGAAGAAATAAGAGGTAAAAAAATCGGTACTAACATTTTTTATATGTCTCGTTCTCTTGAAACCTTAGCTGCTGAAATGAATATTCCTGTTGACGAAGTCGAGAGTCGGATAAAAATAGCTAAAGAAAAACTCCTATCAGCTCGGAACAAACGTAAAAGACCTGAAAAGGACGACAAGATTCTAACTGATTGGAACGGACTTATGATTGCAGCTTTTGCAAGAGGTTTCCAGACCTTTGGTGAGGAGAAATATCTGAAAGCTGCCGAAAAAGCCGCCGATTTAATCCTCCGGAGACTCTACAGTCCCGATAGACGACTGCTTCACCGATATCGAGACGGTAAATCCGGCATCTCCGGAAATGCCGACGACTACGCATTCCTGATCCATGGACTTATCGAGCTTTACGAGGCTGGATTTAAACTGAAATATCTTAAAGCAGCTCTTTGTCTCAATAGAGAATTTCTCGAGCACTTCTGGGACCCCGTTCAGGGGGGTTTCTTTTTTACTGCTGATGACAGTGAATCACTTATTTTCAGGAAAAAAGAGTTTGCGGACGCAGCCATACCCTCAGGAAATTCTATTGAGATGCTGAATCTTCTTAGACTTTCCAGAATTACTGCAGATTCGGAACTGGAAGATAGGGCTCAAGGGTTGGAACGCGCTTTTTCAAAACTCGTCAGAAAAATGCCCTCGGGGTATACGCAGTTTTTGTCAGCGCTTGACTTTGGCCTGGGTCCGGCTTATCAAGTGGTAATTTCCGGAAAACACGAGTCTCCGGACACTGGACACATGCTTGATGAACTCTGGACTTATTTCATTCCTAATAAAGTGCTGATTTTCAGACCTGAAGGAAAGGACCCTGAAATTGCAAAGCTGGCAAAGTATACGAAAGAACAGGTTCCTATCGAGGGAAAAGCTACTGCGTACGTTTGCCAGAACTATCAATGTCAGCTTCCTACTACTGAGGTCAATGAGATGTTAAGACTGTTAAATATATGATTATAATTAAAACTGAAGACTTTAGTCAAATGAGCTATAAATTTAAAGTGGAGAAATGGAAAATGAAAGAATACACACTTGAAGAACTCGCAGAGTATAACGGTAAAAATGGTAAGATATACGTTGCCTATCAGGGCCAGGTCTATGATGTATCAGACAGTTACTTATGGGAGGATGGTATCCACCAGGGACTGCATGATGCAGGAAAGGACCTTACCGAAGAAATGGACGAAGCACCTCATGGGCCTGAAATATTTAAGGATTTTCCTGTTATCGGGATTTTGAAAGAATAAAACGGTTTGGACTGGATAAATATATCTGGATTGGAAATATGTCATTGAGTTGTTTGCCTGAAATGTATAAAACCGTCACATCAAAAGGTGTCACATCAAAATGTATCATATCAACAGGTGTCACATCAAAAGGTATCACATCGTGAAAACTTAGACTTATGTGTTATGTGAAAAAATACTTTTCCGAATAACTTTTAGGGTTGCATTAAGTATAATTGATATAAATCCATTCTTTTTTCCATGTTAATAGGACTCACAGGTACACCGGGGACTGGAAAAACCTCAGTAAGTAAGTTTCTTGAGAGTAAAAGGCACTGGAAAGTAATCCACCTTAATGAAGTGATCAAAGAAGAGCATCTCTACACCGAGATTGATGAGGAAAGGGATGCGGTTATTGCGGATATGGAACTTGTCAGTCAGTATCTTGAAGAGATTACTGGTGGAAGAGGAAATGATGTAATAATTCTTGAGAGTCACCTTGCCCATTATATCACGGATATCGTGATCGTACTCAGGCTGTACCCTCCCGAATTGAAAATAAGGCTGGAAGCACGTGGCTATTCGGAAGAGAAAATAAGAGAAAATGTTGAGGCTGAAGCTCTTGATGTGATCCTTATTGAAGCCTTTGAATGGTGTAAGAAAGTTTTTGAGATAAATACGACAGGGAAAAACATTGAAGAGACAGGACAGCATATAGAAAAAATAATAGATTGTATTTTAAGTGGCAGTGAAGAAGAATTGTCAGAATATAGACCCGGATCAATTGATTGGATTGATCTTGTTCCTTAATTGTTCTTGAACTCAATTCTTTCTGAATTAAAAAGAGAAGGAAATTGGTAAGGGATATGGGGAATATATCCCCGGAAGATTAAAACTTCCTTTTCCCTTAAATTGCTCAGTTACAACAACAGGACAAAAGTCCGAGGGACATTTTTAGCATTTGACTGCAATCGTAACAGTTGCGCAATCGGTTTTTCCATCCTTACCTTTTATACAGTATTTAAAACTGTCAGTGCAAGATTTTTTGCAACTTGCTGGCTTTGTGTAGCAGAATTTACCGTTACTCTGCATACAGACCTTGCCGCCCAGTTTTGTAGTAAAACATCCTGTAGATGTAACTTTAAGGTTGCATCCTTTGTCATTACTTAGCACGTTATAGCAACAAGATTTACATTTACAATTAAATGTATCGTTTCTTGCATCGGTTTTGCATTTGTTGCACGATGTACTGCATGCGGCTGCTCCTGTCATTGACAGGACAAAGAAAACTAATGTGAAAATACATACTGTCTTGAATAACGTTCTTTGCATTTTATATCCTCCATAGTATACACTCAATCACAAAAATTTTAAAAATTATTGGTTTTTAAATCCGATTTTCACTGGCAATGAAAATATACTCTTCTGGATTAAACCCCCCGATTTATCAGGAGATATATTTTCATATGATTGAGTGAATTTTCTACGTTATTTCTCACCAAACAGTGTAAGTTTAAACACACTATTGGTGTTTTTATGTACTCTAACTTCTTCGAAAACACAGGTTTTTTCTAACGTGTTCATTAGTTATATCGGTTGCAGCAATTAACCTGAGACGTTATTTGAAGGTTAAAAGTTGAAACACAGTATAACAAAAACACATAGAAAATGTCTCTCACCTGTATGAAAAAGTTTTAAGAGTTCACACATGAAAATAGTACTTTCTTTTATAAGAAATTTTCTCTTAGAGATATCTATTATAGTTAATCGCGTCCACTTCTTTAAAAAATATTAAACTGTTGTGCCCTACATAACAAGAGTAAAACACCATTTGTAGATAATTAAAAAACTCAAAACTAGTCTCACTCGGAGATAGATCTAAAAATTTCAAGAACATCTTATACTTAGATTCAGGTCTCATTTTTAGAAAATTAAAAACAAACTAAATGGTAAAAGAAATTATAAAAAACAGAGGAAAATATAATAAAGGCTGGAATAAGAGAAAGAAAAATAAGAACAGTAAAAAATAAAACGCAAAAATAAACAAGAACAGTAAAAAATAAAACGCAAAAATAAACAAGAACAGTAAAAAATAAAACGTAAAGATAAGCAAAAACAGTAAAAAATAAAATGTAAAGAAAAATAAGAGCAAAAAGCACTAAATGTAAAAAACAATAATTAAAGAAAAGCTATGTTCAGTGAAAAATATTTTAAAATAGTTATACAACTAGCATAAAAGTAATCACTCTTATAGCGAAGAATTGTTATCGCTGGCAGAAACATTTTTCAGGCGATTTACTCCATCTATTTCCTTGATCACTTCAACGACTGACTTCGGAACAAGATGTTCCCATTTTTCCCCTGCAATCATTCGTCTCCTAATCTCCGTTCCTGAATATCTTTCCCGAATATAAAGAGGAGACTCTTTTACGCAAAAACCGGCTTCTCGAAAGAGCTGAATTACCAGCGGATTATTTGAGTACACAACTTCAAAATTCGGTGTCCGGGATGCGACGTGATGGACCCAGATGGAGTTGTACCTAACGTCTTCAATGGGGAGAACATAGTGTCGGATAGGAAGATTTTCAAGTGCATTATACACCATCAGTACTCTTTCCCCAGCCGTAAACGGGTCAGTCGGTTCGTGACTTTTCTGGGCACTTCCTATGCCTACAACCAGTTCATCAACTTCTTCCGCAATCTGCTTAATTATAGCATGGTGTCCGAAGTGATACGGTTGAAAACGTCCAATATAAAAAGCTCGCACCATTCCGAATACCTCCAATCGCATCTTGGTTATTTTTCTTAATACGTTCCGGTTTCAGACAGTTTCACTACGGATTCCTGTCTCAAAGCTTAACTCTTTGCATACTTCTTTGAAATGCTCAGCGTTATTTTTGCGCTTCGTATCAATAAGCTTTCTTACAAGCTCAAGGCCAGGCTTGGGATCTTCCATGATCTCCATTTCTTCGCGGACCATATCGAAGTACTCCTCTCCGATCTCTGTCCTTATAAAGACTGAGTTCCATCCGTCCGGAGCACCGACCGAGCCTACGGAAATATCGGCAAAGACTGAAGTGTAGTCACAACAGTGATGGCAGGGATTTCGGGCGTATTTAGCTACGTCTTTGATAGGCACGGAGTGAACCTCACCGTCACTGGTATAGACCCAGAATTTGCCTTTAGTGAACTCCATCTTCCTGACATCTTCTATCTTGACTTTCATAATCTCAGGGATTATTTTCTCAAGCATTACGTCGCGATGGAAACTTTCCATACATAGTAATCCGATGATAAGCACGATTTTTTCACTTATATTTTCCCGGATCAGCCGTGCAGAATGAGCCTGGCAGGGCACACCAACTACTGCAATTCTATCATATTTTTCAAAGGCTTCCCTGAGAGCTGCAACAACCGGGTCAGAAGTATATTTGGTTCCTCTTGTCCTCTCAACATCTTCAGCATTAGTCAATAAAACTACTTTTGGTTCCCATTTTTCGTTTCGAGTGATTCCGATTGCGCAGTCAATTTTGCCCTGCTTGAAAAGGGATTTAAGGATACCACTGGTAACTCCTCCATCCTGGCTTCCGGCATTTTCCTTGGATCTTGCGGCAAAAAACTTGCGGACATTTGCAAGCTCATTCTCGACGAAGCCGTCTACTAATGGACAGACTCTACTGCAGGTTAAACAACCTTCACAGACCAGATACCCAGCTCCTTTTTCATACAGGCTCAGATCATTCGGATCACGGATTTCTGCCGCCTTCTTTACAGTTACAGCTCCGATAGGACATACGGCTTCGCATGCTCCACAGGCTGCGCATATGTCATGTTCAATGACTTCTGCAATCTTTGGTGGCAATTCGTTACCTCCAACACCTTGATATGCTTGCCTTACTGGCAAGACATTTTAAAAATACAAAAGAAAAAACAAAAAATTATTAGATGTAATAAAATTACATCTTTGCAATGATTTCTTTACCTATAAGCTTTATTGCTTTTTCTTTGTCAGGACCGATCGGAGATCCGGCAACAATCTGGGTAACTCCGATTGCTTCGAGGTCCCTGATTCTCTTCATGCAGTCTTCAGGAGTTCCGCAGATAGAAAATGCCTCGATCATCTGGGGAGTAACAAGTCCACCCATTAAAGCGCCGAAGTCTCCCTTGGCAATGGCTGCACCTATCTGGCTCTTTGCTTCGACAGGAATTCCATGGCGCTCGAGAACTAGGTCAGGGGAACCTGCGACAATGAAAGCAACTACTACTTTTGCGGCATTGACCGCTTTTACGGGGTCCTTGTCAATTGAGAAACAAGCGTATGCTGTAACATCAACTTCGTTCGGATCACGACCGGCTTTTTCTGCTCCTTTCTTGATCTGTTCGACAGCAACTTCAAAGTCCTTAGGATGAGAAGCATTAATAAGGACACCGTCTGCGATCTCACCTGCAAGTTCAAGCATCTTGGGGCCCTGAGCACCCATGTATATAGGTACATTTCCGGCTTTGAAAGCGAGCTTAGCACCTCCGAACTTGATCATTTCCCCATCCATGGAGACCTTCTGTCCTGAAATGAAGCCTCTGATTGCCTGAATTGCCTCTTTGGTGGTTGCAAGAGGCTTTTCCCATGCAATACCCATGGCATCGAAGGTTGCTTTGTCTCCGGGTCCAAGGCCGAGAACTGCCCTACCACCTGATATCTCAGCAATTGAAGCAATGCTGGATGCAGTAATTGCGGGATTTCTGGTGTAGGAGTTTGTAACACCGGAACCGATCTTAATACTGTTAGTGTTCAGGGCAAGAACGGTAAGAGTGGAGTACACATCACGGTTGTTGTAGTGGTCAGTGATCCAGACATTGTCGAATCCCTGCTGTTCTGAGAGCTTTGCGTAATATGCGATCTTTAAGGCGGGATCGCTCGGCACAAATTCGATTCCGAACTTCATCTCAAGTTACTCCTATTACTGTATATTAGTTAAATGGGTCCGTTTTTTGTCCCCAAATTATTTTCTTTTAATAATAATAATTAATATCCGTTATAATAGACATTAATTATAACCTTATATGGTTCACATAACAGTATTTAAGAATCTATATATATTTAACTGTATTAAACGAGTTATATAATAATTATCATATTTATCTAATTTACTTATTCTTTTTCATAGCGGACTTTTCAAATCTGGATTACTCAAGAAACATGATCATATCAAGATTTACATAGTT
This sequence comes from Methanosarcina barkeri 3, assembly GCF_000970305.1. Lineage (GTDB taxonomy): Archaea > Halobacteriota > Methanosarcinia > Methanosarcinales > Methanosarcinaceae > Methanosarcina > Methanosarcina barkeri_A. Next base: position 3,669,616 of record NZ_CP009517.1, on the reverse strand, counting down.
GCACTGAGAAATCAATTGCAGTAACCATCCTAATTAATATATTACTTCTAAAATATTATGAGCTTAATGCTATTTATTTATACTTCAAATGCGTAAATCCCAGTACATTAGAAACCTTTTCAGAAATTGGCACTTGAAACTTCAGTTTTAAACTGTGTTGACTTGGACCATAAGATAGGAATTAGGATATGCTGGGTTTTCTTCAAAGAAAGGTAATCTTTCGAACTGGCAAAAGGTTTATATTGGAAAATTGCATACGGCGAAAATTCTATAACTATCGGGCGAATATTAAATGTAAATATAAAAGCAAGAAGTTGTGCATACCAAAGAGAATAAACTTGAAAAGTGATGTGGCGATTTTTCGAGATGTTCAATTTTACATTGAAAAATTCAGGGAAAGTGCTAAAGAAAAATCATTAAAACACAACAAATTTACACTCTACTTAAAAACATTGAAAAAAATATAAATGATTCTTCTTTTACGCTTTCATCTTGAAAATATAAAGCAGTGAAGTCGTTACTCTACCTTACTTATTATATTTCACGATAATACTATTTTACGTTACTACAATACTTTTTTACAATGTGTGTTTTATTTTATTTTATTTTATTTTATTTTATTTTATTTTATTTTATTTTATTTTATTTTATTTTATTTTAACATGTAGATATTGCCAGAGTCAGACCACACTATAACGTTGCCGGATATAGCTGGGGTTTGTGAAGTATTGCCAGATGTTAACTGTTTACTCTTTCCGGTATCTATATCGTATGTATATAAATCACCTGAGTCTATATTTGCAAGGTTTTTATGCTTCAGGTACACAATCTTGTTGCCGTTCATATCAGTTGAACCACCAGTATCATATCCAGTTTTGTCATTACCAGTTGTAACTTCTGTTTGTTGTCCGGTAGTAATATCATACATACGGATATTTCCCAGTCTGTTGTAGAAATCCGACCATATCACTTTGTCACCGTAAGTATGTGAAAACATATTATCACCATACTGGCTGACATCTATTACTTTTTTGGTAGTAATATCGTATACGTAAATTTGTGGAGTATCCTCGGTAGAGTAAGAGTCAAACGAGATCATGTTAGCATAAATGTCAGGATTATTTCCATCTGCTATTTTAGTCTGCGTGGAAGTGGATATATCATGCATGTAAACATAAGAATTTGCACTCCATACTATCCTGCTGCCGTAAATAGCAGGAATGCTGCTTTTGTCTACATCCTGTGTGATGTAAGTTTTTGAGGTTGTTGAGATGTCATATACAGTAAGCCTGGTGACTCCACTGCTCTCGTCAAGCCAAACTAACTTGTCTCCTGAAATCGCTGGATGAGATGCTGCGGAAGAGTTAACTGCAGTTTCTTTTTTGGTCGTCAGGTCATAAAAATGAATAACACCGTTATTTGTCCAGGTTACTTTACCATCATCGATAGCAGGCTCAGATCCACTACCTATTTTTGTAAATTGTTCGGCTGAAGTCACTGTAGATATCAGAATCAAAAATATAAGGACTAACGTCATCGAGAATAATTTTCTTTTCATTTTTACCCCACCGTATCCGTTAGCAAAGCCCTAAACTCTTCTGAGTTTATTATAACAGCACAATTCGTACGATTTTAATTTATATTTAATAGTTTGATCTACATTAACTTATAATTACTTATTAACTTATAATATTAGTTATTATATAAATAAAAGAACTATCTAACATAACTAAAAAATAGAATGAATTCTAATTTTACCTTCATATCAGTACTCATTACGTTTTACTACTTTTTTGTTTTAGTAATGGAGGGTTAGATGCTTGTGTTTTTCCAAACCGTACCTTTCTACATAGTGCCAGATGAGAAGAAGTTGAACTTGTTATACGTTGTTTATTATAAGGTATAATAACAAAGCAATAAACTGCTATATAAGGTCATGAATTTATTTATAAAACGATATCAACTAAACCAATATGGATTAAGTCAATACTCTGATAGGCTCTAAGTCAATATCAACTAAGTTAATCAATAAGTCAATATCGAAATCTATTTAATATTACGGTCTTTATTCCGAATTTTCTTTAAATAGACAAATGTCATTTTTATTATTTAATTTTAACAATTAGTTAAGTTCCTTTTATAACATTTTCTTCTCTGTTCCTTGAAAACCTCAAATTTTCTGATATAATTATATACTATATAAATTTCTTTAATATAATACCAAAAATATTTTATAATAGGATCACATAACCAGGGATGTCAACTCAGAAATTCAATAATGATGAATCAAACCTTTTTAATAAGGAGAGTTGATCTGGCTAAAGGCCGTACTAGATAAACAGATGGTACTGACCGGAGCTATTATCCTGTGGTCAGTAGCAGTTTTAATTTGTAGAAGTTGAAACTTCTAGTTTCCGACCACTTCCAATGACTAATCCCTATACGTTATTGGAGAGTGGATGCTCTGTGTGCAACGTGTCCGTCCCACTAAATCGCAGAGAACCGAATTGGATAGGTTCGAAAAATATTACGCAGACGTAATAAGAATCTGAATACCCGTATAGAGCCGACCTGATCAGGAAATTCCATTCTGGAATTTAAAATCCCTACCTGATTAGATTAGTTCGGAAAAGTAAGTATTACGAGTACGTAATATGGAATTTTGAGAATATTTGGGAAAGAAGTACTTTACCGTATGTTTTTTGATTTCACTTAAATCCCTATAAAAGATCCAACCCAAAGGTGATACGATGCAAAAAAGACGACTAGGAACCCTACTCCTGGTAGCATGCCTTATTTTAACAGCTATACCGGCTGCGTTAGGCGCTCAGAGTACAAAGGTAGTAACTGTTGCAGGAGACGGAAGTGGAGACTACAATTGTGATGGAAAAGCCGATGATGTCCAGATCAACCAGGCTCTTGAATTTGCTGCACAGAATCCGGGCACAACTGTCCACCTTAAAGGCCCGTTCACATACGATATAAGCGATTCTCTTCGGATAGGCAGCAATACCGTTCTTGAAGGAGATTCCGGTACAACGATTAAGCTTGCCAAAGGACTACCAGTCTGGGGTGGGCGTGAAAGCAGTATTTCAGAAAAGAAAGCCATGCTTATGGTTAGAGGCAGTTCTGCAAGCAGTGTTACAATAAAAAACATAGTTGTTGATGGTAGCCAGTCCGACTATTATTCCGGTGTCAGGCTCGGAACCTCCTGTTATAACATGGCGACTATAGTAAACTGTAACGGATTAACAATTCAGGATGTTACGTTCCAGAACGGATGTAATGATGCCATGCTTATCTCAAAGTCAAGCAACGTAATGATAGATTCCGTAACTGTAAACAAATGCGGACACGATGGTGTATACGCATATCACGTAAACGGCATTACAGTTAAGAATTGTACCTTTATTAACAGGACTAACTCATCCGTTCGTTTCGATTCCGTTACCGACGGGGTCATGAAAGACAATGAATGTACTACATCTGGCGGTGGATACGCAGGCCTGGAATTACAGGGAACTCTTAAAAACATAGAAGCTTCAGGTAACTATTTCCATGACTTATCTGCTCCTGCAGTAGTGCACTTAAACACAAACGAAACTGGTGTAAATATCCACGATAACAGAATTGAAAACTGTGGATAAGATATCTTCTTAATTGGAAAATTCTCAGTTCATCAACTGAGATTCAATCCAATTTATTTTCTTACAATGAGATTAGAATTAATGTAAAATCAGAATTAATGTAAAATCAGAATTAATGTAAAATCAGAATTAACATAAGATCGGTTAGACATTGGCTGTTTTCCTGTGAACTCCTGGACTTCTATAGCCTTGTACAAAGATATCTGGCTTTTTTACATCTGGATTAACAGTAACTTCTTTTAATGCTTTTCTTTGTTTGAAATCATTCATTTTGTTTGAACTGACTGTCTTGTTTGGAGTAATCTGTTTGTTTCAAACCGCATAATATCCATTTTTATTTTCTTGAGTACAGATGTCTCCGAATAAGTACTTCAAGGTATCTTATTATCTGTTTTCTGAATTATATAGGCCGACTTCTCAATAATATCTAGATAAACTTTTCGGTGAAGATACTTTCACCTATACTTATTTGGTATGATAATTCATCTTGAAAAAGGAAAAATACAATCCTCGGAGCCGGAATAATTTGCTTATTCCATTATCTGATAGTGTTTACAGAAGATCTAAGCTGTAAAGGAAAAGTTAGAATATTCAGGCATAAAATTACTCAGGCATAAAATTATTTGCCCGAACGACATACAAGCATATAGATATATTTGCTTATATACATAATTTTACTTGTAATTCGGAGGGGACATGCAAGAAACCGAAGTCAAAACGATACGGATATTAGGAATATCTGGAAGTCCCAGAAATATGGCAACCGATTTTCTAGTCCGGGAAGCGCTAAAGATTGCAGAAGGAAAATATGGCGCAGAAACCGATTACTTTTCCGCAAAAGGGAAAAAGCTGAACTTTTGCATTCATTGCGACTTCTGTATACGAACAAAGGAAGGCTGTATTCATAAGGATGATATTTCGGCTGAGCTTTATGACAAAATGATCTGGGCAGATGCCTGGATTATTGGAACTCCGGTTTATCAGGGAACATTGAGCGCTCAGACCAAAACAATAATGGATAGGTGCAGGGCTGTAGTTGCCAAAAACCCAAAGGTTTTTTTGAACAAAGTCGGAATGGGTATTGCAGACGGAGGAGACAGAGTAGGTGGACAGGAACCCGCAATCCAGACAATCCTGAACTTTTATGTAATCAACGAAATGATACCTGTGGGGGGAGGCTCTTTTGGAGCTAACCTGGGTGGGACATTCTGGTCAAAGGATAAAGGGGCAGAAGGAGTCTCTGAAGATTCCGAAGGCATGAGGAGCCTTAGAAGAACCCTAAAAAAACTTGTCCAGACAACCCGGCTTGTAAAAAATGCTTCTTCAGGAACGGAACACAAGTCCCGGCCGTCTGAAATGCAAAAAGAAGAAGGTAAATAATATAAAAATCTGGAAAATTGGATTTTCAGGATTCAGGTTAATCAGGAAGAGAAATAATTTCATGATTTGTCAGAACTATTTAAGGAGGAGTTATTTTGGTAGAATCATTAAATAAGAATATTAAGCGAATAGCATGGGGAATAACAGGTTCGGGAGACCAGATGATTGAAACCTACAGCATTCTGGTTGACATTAAAAGCCGAACAAATGTTGAGACAATGGTTTTTCTCTCTAAAGAGGGCGAGACCGTTATGAAATGGTATCATCTATGGGACAAAATCCAGAACGATTTCCCGAATTTCAAAGTCGATGCAGGCCCTAATTCTCCTTTCATTGCAGGTCCGTTGCAGATGGGATACTATGACTTTTTATTGATAGCCCCGGCGACTGCCAATACCGTAGCAAAAATCGTTTATGGGATTGCAGATACACTTGTTACAAATGCAGTTTCTCAGACTGGAAAAGGGCAAACACCCATTTTCATCTTGCCTGTAGACCAGAAAAGAGGAAGTGTAAAAACTTCTGCACCCAGTGGTAAAGCCTTTGAACTTAATATGCGCGAAGTTGATGTTCAAAACTCGGAAAAGCTTGCACAGATGGAAAATATTACGGTGCTTAAAAGTCCTTATGAGATTTATGACATATTCGGGCTTGAGCGACCTTCTGAAAACATAATCCTGAAAGTGAAAGAACGAAAGAAGAAAACTAAAGAGGAAATCAGGAAGCTCTAAGGTGGAGATATCTGAAAAGATAAGAGATAAGAGGGGGCAAAAAGTTTGACAAGTACATATCAAAGTGTAGTAGATGAAGTAAAAAACCTTAACGGAATCGAAGAAGCCATTGCTCTGGCGATCGAGAGGGAAATAGAGGCAAGAGACTTTTACCTGAGTAAAGCCGCTGTAATGGACAGGCCGAAGTTTAAGGAGCTCTATGAGTATCTGGCAAACGAAGAAGTAAAACATCTTGGCTACCTTGAAAGATATCGAGATAAAAATGAGCTACCTGTAACCATTGCGGAAGTACCTAGTGGCCAGTCTTTTACTCCTGAGTTTGATATAGGTCGCACAAAAGGTGGAGAAATTACACTTGGAGACGCGGGCATCCTTGTTGCAGCTCTGAGGCACGAGAGAAAAAGCGAGGATTTCTATTCGGAAGTCGCAAAAAGAGTTGATGACGAGAGTTTGAAAAACTTCTTCACGATGCTTGCAAGCTTTGAAAGAGGTCACTACGAGTTAATTGACCAGTTCCTGGAAGAAGTTACCAGATTCCGGATGCAGACCTGAGAACACGGACAAGCTGCAGTATATGGGTTGAAATAAATGTGGAGTTCCTGAACTCTCCAGTAGATCTGCCGATAGATGTAATTGATTGAAATGTCAGGAGCTTTCGTGGGTTTACTACTCCCTGAAAGGTTATATGAAAAATTACCACTGAGACAAAAAACCTGGAGAGCATCTTGCAGCTGCTGCAAAAAAGTATTAAATGGTTCTTTTATTCCATTCCCGCTTCCCATTTAATATTTATTTTGTTCCAACCTCTTATTTGGCGTTTTTCCTATTAGCATTCTTCATTTTTTGAAAGCCATCATGAAAGGTTTTCAGCCTCACTGGCCTTAGAGCCTGATATTTTTTGCCTGACGTCCTGCAAGAAATACTTTCACTCTGCTAGGCTGAGATTAATAAGTACTGACGTAGTTTTTAGGAATAGAGGTGAATAAAATGGAGGAAATATTCAAAGGATTGATTGAGCGTGCTCAGTATTATGAGCAGTTTGAAAGTTACAGGAACATAAATTTTTCAGTACACTTTGGGGAAATGCCCGTACTTAACTAAAGGCTTCAGTGGCAAACGTATAAGATAGGATTTATTGATTGTCAGCCTAAAGCAACTCAATTCACATAATGAGCTGTAAATTAAAAAGCTGCAAATTAAAGAGCTGCAAATTAAAGAGCTGCAAATTAAAAACTGCGAATCAAAATGATGTAAAACCTCTAAAGAACTGGAACGTTGAGAGGTAAGTTTCAAAATAAGTCAATTGAAGTGAATCTCAAGAACAGATCAGATAAGTAAATCTCAAGAACAGACAAACTGAGATGCAAAAACTTCAAGAAAAATCAGAAAAAAATCAGAAATCAGGATAAATTCTAACGAAAATTAAAGGCGGAAAGAAACTTACTTTTCAACCGATTCCATTTAAACCTGTAAGTTATGTTCCAATTCCATAGAGCAAATTTTGAAGTCAATATACAACTGTTTTTGAAACTACCTGCCGCTCCTTTTATTTTTTTGATATTTACTGTATCTACTATATTTTTCTGTCTTTCTTAGTATCGAGTCAAGCACAAAATATCATATAAAATCAATTGTAATCATTTGGAATGTTGAATATTTGACTGTTGACTCGACATTACTTTTGCTTGAAATGTATTATTCTTTAACAAGTATTACTCTAGCCGGAGCTCCATCCGTGTCTATACGAAGAGGCAGCCCTATGAATGTATATTCTCCTTCAGGAATGCCGGCGAGGTTGAGTCCTAAGAACAAAGTTGTGTTATTTATCAGCAGCTCACGGACCTCATCGTCACCTTCGGGTTTTTTAATGCTCAGATAATCAAATCCCAGGGTTTTAACTCCGGCATTAACGAGGTATTCAGCTGCGTCCATTTTAAGGTGTACATAATTCTCAAGGAATTTCACGTACCCAAGAGCTGAATTTCGGGTCTTGAGAAGCACTATTTCTTCAGGTCCGATTTCAAACTCTTCAAGGTCTTGCTTGTGAATTTCACTTTCTACCAGCGCGAGATCAAAAACCCTGCACTTTCCAAAAAAATGATCAAGAGGCAGGTCAGCAGCACTTTCTCTACCATTCCGAAGATGCAGCCTGGATTCTACGTGAGTACCTGTATGGCTCCCCATAGTCAGAATAGACTCGTTTACCTTATCCCTGGGGACAGAGGAATACCTCTTAATAGAAGGTCCAGGCTTTCCAGGATATATAACCATCTCTTCCGTAATAGGCAATGAAACATCGAAAAATTGACGCAGAATGAACCCCCCATTCATCCGTTAGTGATATATCTGAATTTAAGTGCAGTCATTTTTGATAAAAATATAACTGCGCCTTATTATAGAGAAGGGTTTAAAACATTAAAAACTCTACTCTGGCAGGGAGCTGATCCATCCTGCCCGATTGAGCTGCGTTACCAGGTTGAACTGCATTACCAGGTCGAACTGCATTACCAGATTGAACTATACTTTTTCAGATATTTTTCCTCACATATTCCGCAACCGCATTTCCGACTTCCATTGTGCTGGCAGTTCCTCCCAGGTCAGGAGTGATAATTTTCTTTTGAAGCACATGGGTTATTGCTTCATCGATAATTTGAGATCGAGGCTCTCCCATCCATTCCAGGAGCATCTTTACACTGAGGATTGCAGCAAGCGGGTTTGCAATGCCCTTTCCGGCGATATCGGGTGCACTCCCGTGCACAGGTTCGAAGAAGGCATATTTATCCCCTATATTGGCGCTTGGGACAAGGCCGAGACTTCCTACAAGGGCTGCACACATATCGCTCAAAATGTCTCCGAAGAGGTTTGTTGTAACCACAATGTCATACCTTTCAGGGTGCATCATAAGGTTGTAAGCCATTGAGTCAACCAGCATATCTTTATATTCCACGTTGTTAGCACTGGCAGTTTGCCTGCAGACATCGAGAAAAAGCTTATCGGATTTCAGGACATTGGATTTATGGACGATGGTCAGCTTGTTCTTTCTTTTCTTTGCAAGCTTGCAAGCATATTCTGCAATTCGCTCGGAACTTCTCCGAGTGACGACTCTTTTCGTCCATGAGATATCTGACCCTATTTCCTCAATTCCCGAATACAGCCCTTCAGTATTTTCCCTGACAATAATAAAATCGAAATCATTTCTCCCGGTGACTCCTATTATGCAGGGTAGAGGTTTTACAGGCCTGACATTAGCATACAGATCCAATTCTTTTCGGATGGTTAGGAGCACACTTTTGCAGTTTGGGTCAGGCACAGTGGTAACTGCCCCAAAAAGGACAGCATCACATCCTTTTATGATTTCCAGATCATCACTTGATATTGCAGTCCCTGTTCTTTCCCATTGAGTGTAGCCAAGCTCCAGGGGCACTTTTTCAAACTCAAGCCCGAAAGCGTCAAGGACTTTGACAGCTACAGGGATTACCTCCCTGCCTATCCCATCACCTTCGATTACAGCTAATTTCATATTAACTGCATCTATAGTTTGTGTATATGAATCTGGCGTAACTTTTTGAGATCTTGATAACCTGTCAGATCCATAGCAGATGCTCGGCAAGGATTTTTCCACCAATCCCTATGAGGATAATACCTCCAATAATCTCGACTTCGTGCTCAAAAAAATGACCTATTCTGTATCCCAGGACTGCTCCGCAGAAGGACATGAAAAAGGTCACACAGCCTATTATAATCACAGGTTCAAGAATGGGAGTATTGAGAAAAGCAAAGCTAATTCCCACAGCAAGGGCATCTATACTTGTAGCAATTGCGAGCACCAGAAGCGTAGAATAATTGAGGGAATTTACCTTCGCATTCGGATCTTCGTAAAGAGCCTCATAAATCATTTTGCCTCCGATAAAGACCAGAAGCCCAAAAGCAATCCAGGGAGCATAGTTTGATACAAAGCTGCTCACTGCGTTCCCTCCAAGCCAGCCAAGCACAGGCATGAAAGCCTGAAATCCTCCAAAAAAGAAAGCAAGTTTCAGCGCATCCTTTAGATGAAAAGGCCGTATCGTAGTACTGCTGGACATGGAAACTGCAAATGCATCCATTGAAAGCCCGAGCCCTAAAAGAAAGCTAGTCAGGAAAGGCATTAGGTCAACCTCAATTTCGTTTTATAAACAGATTTTGCCAAGGTAATTAAGAGCGTTTCAATAAATTCAATTTTTTAATAAATTGTTGTATACTAAATGTAAAGGACTCGCTAAACTTTGATATTTATCGAAATTTTCTAAAGTCTTATGTATATGGTTTAGGATAATTGGAGTTTTAACATACGATTTAGGAATCATTAGAGCTTTTATACATGTCGACATTTAAGACTTGAGGTCCTCAAAATGTCTATGTATATGGTTATTATTTGTTGACCCAATAATCTACAATCAGATTTAAAACTATGTCTTCTGTAAAGGTCACAGATAAAAAATGCTTTTTTGAAAGGAAAGGGATGAGAAGAGCTCTTCAAACTCCAGGCAGAATAAACTCAAAAGGTCTATGTAACACAGTTAAAACGGACAGTGTTTAAATTAAAGTACTATGTTTAATTTCAGACTTTTCCTCAACCACTGTCTTTGTTAGATACTTTTACGTTGTTGGACACTTTTACGTTGTTGGACACTTTCACTTTGTTGGATACTTTCACTTTGTTCATACTTCAGTTTTGCTCATATATATTAGCACGGTTCTAACCACTTTTCAGTTAAATAACTGCCCACATCTTATTTTGCTCATACTTTAATTTCAGACTTTTCTTCAACCACTGTCTTTGTTTTATTTCCCGATATTCCTGCCCTCACTTTTCTATATGCGGTATACTTACCATTGCCTTCATAGAAAACGGCATATTTATACTGACTTTCTTCAAAAAATTTAAATCCTTTTCTGTAGAATGCCGGATATTTTACAATACGCAGTGGTTCAAGCGAGTAACGCTGGTATATATTGTTGTCTGCGAGAGTTTTAACCCAATCAGGTATCATGTTAACCTGTTGATACTTCTCATGAATATTATGCCCGATGATTGTGTTATAAACAAGTGAAGCCTTTACTGCAATCGTTACAAACAAGAACTTCATCAAGAAAACTCCAGCAACAAATCCAACAATCCATGCAGTTATGAGTAAAATCATATTATTACCCCCCAGGTTTAATACTGTTTTATAATCTGCTGCCCGTTTCCGATTGTCTAAAGTCACTTTATTTCGGTATCTCTCTCAAATCCCCTTAATTTGTGAGCGTCGCTGGCAGGTCGATCCTTTAAAACTATATCTCTCATAGATAATAGAGTTTTCTAATTCATAGAAAAGTTTTATATTATATAATCAAGTTTACTAAACTCGGAGGAGAGATTCAAGCAAGTTTAACGTATTTTAGCTCATTACAGGGAGATAAAAGCAAAAGTTAAGAAGGAACTTGAAATTGAAGCCGATAATCAGAAAAAAGCATTAGCTGGGGAGTTTGAATTTAGGGATAGTTTTGATTTAATATAATAGAACACTAATCATAGAAAATACCAGAATAGACTTTTGAAGAAAAAATGTAAGATTACTCATTCTTTCTCAGTCTGTTTACAAGTTTTCGGATAGCTTCAGCAACCTGGTACTCCGATGCTCCCCAGTGGACTACAGCTCCATCAAAACCCGAAATATTTACAAGCCCTGAATTCTCAGACCTGCAGCAGCGAGTAATAAAGGATTTTGAGGGTACAACTATTTCGGACTTGAAAGGACAGATGTTTATAAAGGAATACTCAAGTTCAGGAAAACGCATTTCAAAAAGAGTCTTTGAAATTTCACATCCTACAAGTAAATGTCCGTTTTCCGTGAGCACATCCGAGTCCAGGCATTTACCTTCCAGTCCAGACGCGCTGCATGGAAAAACGGTGTTTTTTCCTTCAAAACGTCTTAAATCGATTACTTTTTCAGTAAACCTGACCTGGAGATCCCCGAAAATTCCACTGGCTTCGAGTCTTCTTACAACAAGGGAAAGCCAGGAGGGATAAGGGGGAGCAACGTCAAGGATTTCTAAGTCAAGAATGCTTGCAAGATCTGGGGCGTGAACAAATGTGACGTGTTTATCCATACCTGTAAAAATTACCGTGTTCACTTTGCCGGTACAGAGTTTTTCTGCAGTCTCGATCAGGAGTGTACGGTCTTTTATATTCAACTCTCTGTCATATTTTACCACCTCTTCTCCTGAGGCTATTGTTTCGAGAGACTCAACTTTTCTGAGCAAGCCCTCTCCGTTTTTTCTCACGTAATAGACTGCGTATTCGCAGCCGTCTGTCTGAGGACTTCCCTTTTCTGTAATCAGGTAGTCAGTCAGGAAATAGATAGGTTCCTCAGTGTCCGGGCAGAAGGATTTTGTTACACCTACATGCTTATATTCATCAGGAAAAAGCATAATTATCGGTTGTTTTGGATGATTTTTTTGAAATATGGATTCTGAGTTCATTCTTCTTGTTTTTCTTATTCTTCTTATTTTTCTTATTCTTCTTGTTTTTCTTATTCTTCTTGTTTTTCTTATTCTTCTTATTTTGGTTGTTGTCAAATTAAATTTGTTTCCGGTATGTTTTCCAGTGTACTTTGGTATGTTTTTTGATACATTTCTCAATATACTCCCAGTACTTTATGATTTATTTTCCGGTTTTTTTCCATAATTATTGTATCAAATTATTCCCTTTGCTCGATCTGGATTTTCTTTCTGTGAGCTACAAGCCCGCCGTCAGCAAGTATTTGGAGAAGAAAATCCGGTAGTTTATTTCCTTCGTAAGTGGTTTTTCCTGAAACTGTAACTTCGCCTTTTAGCAGGTCAACCTTTATTTCGTCGCCCTCCTGACACTCGATATCGGCTTCAATAAGAGGTAGCCCTACATTAATTGCATTTCTGAAAAAGATCCTTGCAAAAGATCTTGCGACAATACATGCTATACCTGCATGTTTTAAAGCAAGGGGAGCCTGTTCTCTTGAAGAGCCGCAGCCGAAATTGCTGCCTGCTACAATGATATCTCCCGGTTTCACTTTTTTTGCAAATTCGGGGTCAATGCCTTCCATTGCATGAGCTGCAAAAACCTGCATATCTTTGGTCCGCAGGTATTTTCCGGGAATGATTACATCTGTGTCGACATCGTCTCCGAATTTCCAGACTCGACCTATAATAGGGTTTTTCATCATACTTCACCTGCGAGGTAGGCTTTTTTAATAGTATATCTAGATAACGGAAAAATGAAGTAAAAATCTGCAGTTCTGGTTTAAGAATAAGTTTGAAAGCATAAAATTAAAAACAAAGACACAAGAAAAAGGAGAAATAAAGATGTAGTGTGAATATCTCACACTCCGTACTGGTTTCATACCTTTATTTCTTCTCCTTTCAATACGGCTTCTTCACTTACTTTCACTTCTTTTGTCATATCGCCATAACTCAACACATAGGGCCCTGAGGGTGCAGTGTTGAATTGAGTCTGATTTGCAATCGGACCTTCTGTTGAATAAGGCACTGTGAATTCATACCTTCCTTGAGAATCTGCAGTAGTTGACTGCGAGTACTCAAAGGTCCTTCCCTGATTTGTAAGGATTGTCGTGTTTATTTTAACACTCTCATTGGGAGAAGCCGTTCCTGTTATATTTGCACCTTTAACGTACTCGAAGATCTTGACATAGCCGGTATCTACCTCAGGGAGTTTGCCTCCGTATAAGTAATTATAGACCTGTTTATACCCTACTTCGTCAGTTTGATAGGCCTCAGTTTCGTAAACCATACGATACTGCTTCAAGCCGTTTCCGTCAAAAATCTGCAGTCTTGATTCCATGGAATTGAAATATCGGGTAGAAGGTATGTTTTGATATTGGCTACCTGTCCAGTAAGCCTGATAGTACCCATCAGTATCAAGAGTCCAGGCAGGCATTGCCCCGAATATACTTGTAGCCATTTTGGCATCAGACATTACATAACGTGCACCCATTTTGTCAGGCCTTGGATCTATAGCTTTGAGCACTGCACTTGCTTCTTTCTCAGATGGGGCTGTGAAAAAGGTTGCTGCGCCTGGTTGGTTTGTCTCGTTAATGCTTACTCTGCGTCCTCCTACCCCTGCCTGGAAGGGATTTGCATTTGGCATTCTGTGGCCTATTGTCTCTATATAGTGCCCGTAGTCCCACCATGACATAACACCGTATGCCGTATCTGGATACTGGAACATTTCTCCGTTTTTCGGAGCTTCGTAAACGGCATTGTAGTTCATTCCCGGATCAGGAGTATTTGAACGGAGCCAGACACAAGCTTCCATCCACGGTTGATTGGGTTCGTTTGAGCCAGTTGACTTTATCGTATTTGAATATAGCATTGCAGATCCATATACGGGATAAATCAGAAATATCAATATAAACAGGACTGCAAAAACCTGCTCGATTTTGACAAGTTTCAATGCACCTGGGACATCTGAAGGTGACTTTACATTACTTTTGAACTTCTGGTCAAGGTCGTTCCATTTTACTTTTTCAAGTAACAGGCCTCCAAGGTAGGCACTCAGGATTGAAACGTTTATTGAATAGTAATATGCAAAACGATTCTGGCCATAAATTGCAAGGAGAATAAAGAAGCTCCAGACAAGAACAAGCAATTCGTGGGGCTTTGGTCTTTTGAACAGGTTTGCAGCCAGAACAAACATCCCGAGTATAGAAGCTAGAAATCCCGTAGTAGTGAAATTTGAAAAAGCTTTATACAGGGTAAAGGCGCCGTTCTGGTAGAATATAGAAGTAGCTTCACCAATTGTGGAAGGTCCTCCCTGTTGAATTCCAAAAACAGTGCTTGGAGCATTTATAATTAGGGAATAAAGGGATGGAGATGCGATTTTGGTAATTATAAGTCCGAGAATTCCTGCTCCAAGAATCAGCAGAGGGTAATAATAAGTATTTATTTTCCTTATTTTGAATTCCCTTTCTATGAGACTCAAAGCCGCAAAAACTGCCATTGCCCCAATAGCAGTGATAACGTGGAACCATGAGTAATAATACATAGAAAAGCCCATATCCGGATGGACAAATGGAAGGATAAGTATTGTACTTACCAGACAGGTTACTACACCTGTAAATCCAAGGTAGTCGCTTGATTCATTCCGGAAATTGTCCAGAATGTACTGGAATATTGCGTAAACAAGAACGATGAATAAGAAAAGCGATCCTCCTGGCCAGCACAGCTGGTATGCTGAATACATTACACCAGCCAGAACCGAGTATATAAAAGGCTCTTTCAAAACACTGAACTTTTTATTAAATACATCTTCAAAACGCAGCTTTCTTTCCTTAGCCGAAATCAAAGCCAGCATGAAGAACATCATGAAAAGTGTACTGAACAGTGATTCTGCAACATGATGGTCTGTAAAACCAATCATTGAACGGGTTAGAAACTGTCCCGGAGCAAACGCAATTAAAATTGCAGCCAGAACTCCGGTTTTATGTCCTCCCAGGTATTTTCCTATGTAGTAAACCGGAATGACGATAATGGCCCCTAGCACTGCAGGGAAATAGGCTCCAACAGTATCAACAAGATGAGAACTTGGATGTCCCATTCCAAGAATCAGGGAGGTAATAGCCATCATTTGATCGAACAATGGGCCGAAATGTATGTAACTCCCGTTAGGATAGTTGGTCATGGGATTGAAAAACATCCTATTGGGGTAATTTTCGAGCAAGACAAATAAGGTACGCATATGGTACCAGGCATCATTGGTCGCGAACCTTACGGATCCATCGGATAAGAACACCGTATTTGAAGGAAGTGTTCTAACCCATAGAGATATAAAACCGATTATCGCAACTGCCAGAGTATAAGGCCAGCTGGACTTGATTTTATCTTTGAATGATGATACAGGATGATCCTGAGAACTCATAATAATCCCCTTTAAGAGGTAAGTTTTTTCAATCAAATATATAGTTTATGGAATAATAATATCAAATAAATAATATTAGATAATATTATTCTACGCAGGCTACTCAGTACGATTATTTATAATCCTACCTTATTTCTGTTCAGAAACTTCATGCAGTTTTCATATTAGATCGATCTGGACAATTTACAAGATACCTACTATTGCCTGAGGGGGTTTTTGCTTATTTTTCATGGTGGCAGGTTTCTCAAGCTATTTACTTCGGAAACAGTAATAGTTCTGCTAAAAGACGTGGCAATGCTTCTGGTTCAACCTTGAAAATCCCTTCGAGATGTGAAACTACTTTGTTAACAGTATATAAGAGTATACAACTGACGGATATATAAATAAAAGTATATGTAAGTGTCGGATATAAATAAAAGTATATGTAACTGACGGATATATATAAATAATTTTTGTAACTATTCAGCATACCCAACGTGTCTATCGATATTGATTATATCGAAAACAAGGAATCCAAGAAATAACCTGTGAAAAAGGAAGAAACGGAATCAATTGGTAACAGATTAAGAATCAATTTACAGAAATTCGTCGATTGAGTTTTAATAAATATGGCTATTGATCCTGTTTTACATAGGTTGGGTAGTTACTAATTTTCTTGAAAAAATAGCAGTCTCTTAAGAAAACCTTAGAAGAAATATTTCCTGGAAGAGTAAAAACAAAACTAAAAAAGAAGAAGAAAGGAGAAATAAAGGTGCAGTAGTGTGAACAATCTCACATTCCGTACTGGTTTCATACCTTTATTTCTTCTCCTTTTAATACAGTTTCTTCACTTACTTTTATTTCTTTTGTGGTATCGCCGTAACTTAATACATAGGGTCCTGAAGGTGCAGTATCAAATTGTGTTTGGCCTGCAATCGGACCTTCTGTTGAATAAGGCACTGTAAATTCGTATCTTCCCTGAGAGTCTGTAGTTGTTGATTGAGTGTATTCAAAGGTCCGTCCCTTATCTGTAAGGATTGTAGTACTTATTTTAACAGTTTCGTTAGGAGAAGCCGTTCCTGTTATATTCGCACCTTTGACGTACTCGAATATCTTGACAGAACCTGTATCTACCTCAGGGAGCTTGCCTCCGTAGAAGTAGTTGTAAACCTGTTTATATGCGACTTCGTTACTCTGGTAGGCTTCAGTCTCGTAGACCATACGGTAATGTTTCAAGCCATTTCCGTCAAAAATGTGAAGTTTTGCTTTCATGGTATTGAAATATCGGGCAGTAGGTATGCTCTGATATTGGTTACCTATCCAGTAAGCCTGCTCGTACCCTTCAGTATCAAGAGTCCATTTAGGTATTGCCGAGAACATAACTGTAGCCATTCTGGCATCAGACATTATATAGCGTGCACCTGCTTTGTCAGGCCTCGGGTCTATGGCTTCAAGAACTGCACTTGCTTCTTCTTCAGATGGGGCTGTGAAAAAGGTTGCTGCACCTGGCTGGTTTGTCTCGTTGATGCTTACCCTTCGGCCTCCTATTCCTGCCTGGAACGGATTAGCATTTGGCATCCTGTGCCCTATTGTCTCTATGTAGTGCCCGTAGTCCCACCATGACATGACACCGTAAGCCGTATCAGGATACTGGAACATCTCTCCGTTTTTCGGGGCTTCATAAACGGCATTGTAGTTCATACCAGGGTCTGGGGTGTTTGAACGGAGCCAGTCACAGGCTTCCACCCACTGATCAGGTGTACCGTTCGAAATTTTTGTATATAAAATTGCAGATCCGTATACAGGATAGATCAAAAATAATACTATGGCCAGGACTGCAAATATCTGCTGTACTTTGATGAATTTAAAAGCCTTCGGAATATCTTCGGGCAATTTTACGGTATTTTTGAACTTCTGGTCAAGTTCGTTCCATTTCACTTTATCGAGCAGCAGACCTCCAAGATAGGCACTCAGGATTGATATATTTATAGAATAGTAGTATGCAAAGCGGTTCTGTCCGTAAATTGCAAAAAGAATTAAAAGACACCAGATAAGAAGTAACACTTCCTGAGGTTTTGGTTTTCTGAATAGATTTGCAGCCAGAATAACTATCCCCAGTAAAGAAGCAAGAAATCCTGTAGGAGTAAAATATTTATAAGCTTCCGACAGGACGATTTTATCACCTATGCGAAACATAGAAGAAGCTTCACCAATTGTAGAGGGTCCCCCCTGTTGAATTCCAAAAATAGTGCTTGGTGCGTTTATAATTAGAGAATAAAGTGATGGAGATAAAACTTTAATAAATATAAACCCAAGAATACCAGCTCCAAGGATTATAAGTGGGTAATAATAAGTTTTCATTTTCTTTCTTTTTGATTCTCTTTGAATAAGACTCAAAGCCGCAAAGCCTGCCATTGCCCCAATAGCAGTAATAACATGGAACCAGGAGTAATAATAAAGTGAAAATCCCATGTCAGGATGGACAAACGGGAGGATGAGTATTGTACTTACCAAACATGTGATTATGCCTGTAAACCCAAGGTAGTCACTTGACTCATTCTGGAAATTGTCTAAGATACACTGGAATACGGCGTAAACAAGAACGATCAATAAGAAAAGCGAGCCTCCTGGCCAGCAGAGCTGGTATGCTGAATACATTACGCCAGCCAGAACCGAGTATATAAAAGGCTCTTTCAAGACTTTTAAGTTTTTATTAAACACATCTTCAAAACGCAGCTTTTTCTCCTTTGCCGAAATCAAGGCAAGCATGAAAAACATCATGAAGAAAGTGCTGAACAACGATTCTGCAATATGATGGTCTGTAGAGCCAATCATTGAGTGTAATAGAAAATGTCCTGGAGCAAATGCGATTACAATTGCAGCCAGAATCCCTGTCTTATGCCCACCAATATATTTTCCTATGTAGTAAACCGGAATGACAGTCAGAGCTCCGAGCACTGCAGGAAAGTAAGCTCCAACAGTATCAACAAGATGAGAAATGGGATGACCCATACCTAGGATCAGGGAAGTAATTGCCATCATTTGATCAAATAGTGGGCCGAAATGGATATAACTCCCGTTAGGATAGTTGGTCATGGGATCGAAAAACATTCTGTGGGGGTAGTTTTCAAGCAGAACCCTTAAGGTACGCATATGAAACCAGGCATCATTAGCCGTATATCTTACAGACCCATCGGATAAGAACACCGTATCTGAAGGATATGTTCTTATCCATAGAGACATTAAACCGATTATCGCAACTGTCAGAGTATAAGGCCAGCTGGATTTGATTTTATCTTTGAATGACGATACAGGATGATCCTGAGAACTCATAATAATCCCTTCGGAGGTAATTTTTGTAATTAAATCTGTAATTTGTGAAAGAAAAAAGTCAAATAGATAACATTTTCCTACGCAGACGAATAAGCCTTATTATTTGCAATTCTATTTTATTTATATTCAAGATTCCATTATTTATTTTTAGGAACCTTCTGAATTTTTCATACTGGCTCAATCTGTAAGTTCTTCAAGAGAGTTAGTATTCCCGGTTTTGTTTTTCTTCCCTGGCGCTCAGGTTCTCTAAGACTTTCTACTTCGAAACAGTAATGTCTTTTAAAGAAGCGGCAATGTTCTGGTTCCACTTTTAGAAGCTTTTGACATATAAAATAACTTTATTAACAGTATATATAAGTATATGTAGCCTGTGAATTTATAAAAAAGAAGCATTCTGGAAAGGTAGGAGGCGACTTCAAAAATTTCAAAAATAAGCCTTTCAGGAAAATAAGATGAAAATAAAGATCAGAAAAGAAGGAAAAAGAAATAAAGGTGTGAAATTAATTTAATTGCACATCTCAAGTTGTTCAGACCTTTATCTCTTCTCCTTTTAATACGGCTTCTTCACTTACTCTCACTTCTTTTGTCGTATCTCCATAACTCAATACATAGGGTCCTGAAGGTGCAGTATCGAATTGAGTTTGATTCGCAATCGGACCTTCTGTTGAATAAGGCACTGTGAGTTCGTATCTTCCCTGGGAATCTGCAGTTGTTGACTGTGAATAGTCAAAGGTTCTTCCCTGATTTGTAAGGATTGTTGTGTTTATTTTAACACTTTCATTGGGAGAAGCCGTTCCTGTTATATTTGCGCCTTTAACGTACTCGAAGACCTTGACATAACCTGTATATACCTCAGGGAGTTTACCTCCGTAGAAATAATTGTAGACCTGTTTGTACCCCAACTCGTCAGTTTGGTAAGCCTTAGTCTCGTGAACCATACGGTATTGCTTCAAGCCATTTCCGTCAAAAATGTGCAGTTTTGCTTCCATGGTATTAAAATATCGAGCAGTAGGTATGCTCTGATATTGGCTACCTGTCCGGTATGCCTGGTAGTACCCTTCAGTATCAAGAGTCCAGGTAGTAATTGATCCGAATATACTTGTAGCCATTTTAGCATCAGACATTATATAGCGTGCACCTGCTTTGTCAGGCCTTGGATCTATGGCTTCAAGCACTGCACTTGCTTCTTCTTCAGATGGGGCTGTGAGAAAGGTTGCAGCTCCTGGCTGGTTTGTCTCGTTAATGCTTACTCTGCGTCCTCCTACTCCGGCCTGGAAGGGGTTTGCATTTGGCATCCTGTGACCAATTATCTCTATATAGTGCCCGTAGTCCCACCATGACATAACACCATATGCCGTATCTGGATACTGGAACATTTCTCCGCTGTTCGGAGCTTCGTAAACGGCATTGTAGTTCATACCAGGGTCTGGAGTATTTGAACGTAGCCAGTCACAAGCTTCCATCCACGGTTGATTGGGTTCGTTTGAGCCAGTTGACTTTATCGTATTTGAATATAGCATTGCAGATCCATACACTGGATAAATCAAAAATAATACTATTGCCAGGATTATAAAGATCTGCTGTACTTTGATGAGTTTAAAGGCTTTCGGGACATCTTCGGGCGATTTTACACTACTCTTGAATTTCTGGTCAATTTCTTTCCATTTAACTGTGTCAAGCAGCAGACCTCCAAGGTAAGCACTCAGGATTGAAACGTTTATTGAATAGTAATATGCAAAACGATTCTGGCCGTAAATTGCAAAAAGAATTAAGAGACTCCAGATAAGAAGTAGCACTTCTTGAGGTTTTGGTTTTCTGAATAGACCTGCAGCCAGAATTAATATTCCTATTACAGAAGCAAGGAATCCTATAGGGGTGAAATGTAGAAAGACTTTCGATAAGGTAAAGACTCTATATTTGTTACTTTCATAAAATATAGAAGAAGCTTCCAGGATTGTGGAAGGTCCTCCCTGCTGGATTCCGAAAACGGTATTTGGTGCGTTTATTATTAGAGAATAAAGAGATGGAGATGCGATTTTGGTAATTATAAGTCCGAGAATTCCTGCTCCGAGGATAAGGAGAGGGTAGTAATAAGCTCTCATTTTCTTTCTTTTGAATTCCCTTTCAATAAGACTCAAAGCCGCAAAACCTGCCATTGCCCCAATAGCAGTGACAACATGGAACCATGAGTAATAATAAAGAGAAAAGCCCATGTCAGGATGGACAAACGGAAGGATAAGTATTGTGCTTACTAAACAAGTGACTATGCCTGTAAATCCAAGATAGTCGCTTGATTCATTCCGGAAATTGTCCAGAATGTACTGGAATATTGCGTAAACAAGAACGATGAATAAGAAAAGCGATCCTCCTGGCCAGCAAAGCTGGTATGCTGAATACATTACACCAGCCAGAACCGAGTATATAAAAGGCCCTTTCAGGACACTGAACTTTTTATTAAACACATCTTCAAAACGCAGCTTTCTTTCCTTAGCCGAAATCAAAGCCAGCATGAAGAACATCATGAAAAGTGTACTGAACAATGATTCTGCAACATGATGGTCTGTAAAACCAATCATTGAACGGGTCAGAAATTGTCCCGGAGCAAACGCAATCAGAATTGCAGCCAGAATCCCTGTCTTATGTCCTCCAATATATTTTCCTATGTAGTAAACCGGAATGACAGTCAGAGCTCCAAGCACTGCAGGGAAATAGGCTCCAACAGTGTCAACAAGATGAGAACTTGGATGTCCCATTCCAAGAATCAGGGAGATAATAGCCATTATTTGATCGAACAATGGGCCGAAATGTATGTAACTCCCATTAGGATAATTGGTCATTGGGTCGAAGAATATCCTGTGGGGGTAGTTTTCAAGCAGAGCCCTTAAAGTACGCATATGGTACCAGGCGTCATTGGTCATAAACCTTACGGACCCATCGGATAAGAATACCGTATCTGAAGGACCTGTTCTAATCCATAGAGACACAAAACCGATTATCGCAACTGTCAGAGTATAAGGCCAGCTGGACTTAATTTTATCTTTGAATGATAATACAGGATGATCCTGAGAACTCATAATAATCCCTTCGAAGGTGATTTTTTCAAATAAATATAATTCATGAACGAAGAAAATCAAATAAGATGTTATTATCCTATGCAGCCAACTTAGTCTAATTATTTATAATTCTACCTTATTTATCTTCAGGAACCTCATGCATCTTTCATACTGAATCGGTCAGGACATTCTTCAAGAGATCCAGTGTTCTCGGTTTTACTTTTCTTCCCTGGCTCTCAGTTCTTTAAGATTTTCGACCAACAGTATGTTTTCTAAAAGACGTGGCAATGTTCTAGTTCCATTTTAAGAAAACTCTTTGACATATAAAATAACTTTATCAATAGTATATAAAATTATATGTAACCTGGAAATATATAAAAAAACAAACATTCTGGAAAAGTAGAGGGCTACTTCAAAATCTCAAAGATAAGCCTTTCTAGGGGGATAAAACGAAAATAAAGATAAAAAAGAAGAAAAAGAGAAAGGTATGAAACTAACTTAATTTCACATCTAAGTTGTTCAGACCTTTATCTCTTCTCCTTTCAATACGGCTTCTTCACTTACTTTTACTTCTTTTGTCGTATCTCCATAACTCAACACATAGGGTCCTGAAGGTGCAGTATCAAATTGTGTTTGGCCTGCAATCGGACCTTCTGTTGAATAAGGCACTGTAAATTCGTACCTTCCCTGAGAGTCTGCAGTAGTTGACTGCGAGTACTCAAAGGTTCTTCCCTGATTTGTAAGGATTGTCGTGTTTATTTTAACACTCTCATTGGGAGAAGCCGTTCCTGTTATATTTGCGCCTTTAACATACTCGAAGACCTTGACATAACCTGTATATACCTCAGGGAGTTTACCTCCATGGAAGCGATTGTAGACCTGTTTGTACAATAACTCACTTGTTTGGTAAGCTTCAGTCTCGTGAATCATACGGTACTGTTTCAAGCCATTTCCGTCAAGAGTATGCAGCCTTGCCTCCATGGAATTGAAATATCGAGTAGCAGGCAGTGACCTATATTCTTTACCTATCCAGTAAGCCTGATAGTAACCATTAGTATCAAGAGTCCAGGTAGCAATTGAAATGAATATATCTGTAGCCATTCTGGCATCGGACATTATATAACGTGCACCTGCTTTTTCGGGCCTAGGGTCTATGGCTTCAAGCACTGCACTTGCTTCTTCTTCAGATGGAGCTGTGAGAAAGGTTGTAGCACCTGGTTGGTTTGTCTCGTTAATGCTTACTCTGCGTCCTCCTACTCCGGCCTGGAAGGGGTTTGCATTTGGCATCCTGTGGCCTATTGTTTCTATATAGTGCCCGTAGTCCCACCATGACATAACACCGTATGCCGTATCTGGATACTGGAACATTTCTCCGTCTTTCGGAGCTTCGTAAACTGCATTGTAGTTCATACCAGGGTCAGGGGTGTTTGAGCTAAGCCAGGTACAAGCTTCTTCCCAGGGCTGGATGGGCTGGCCATATACCATTTTTGTATCCGGTATTGCAGATCCGTATACTGGATAAATCAGAAACACCACTATAAGCAGGACTGCAAAAACCTGCTCTATTTTGACAAGTTTCAATGCCTTCGGGATATCTGCTGGCGATTTTACACTACTTTTGAACTTCTGGTCAAGTTCACTCCATTTTACTGTTTCAAGTAACAGTCCTCCCAGATATGCACTCAGGATTGAAACGTTTATTGAATAGTAATATGCAAAACGAATCTGGCCGTAAATTGCAAGGAGAATTAAGAAACTCCAAACAAGAACCAGCAGTTCTTGAGGTTTTGGTCTTCTGAACAGGTTTGCAGCCAGAACTAACATGCCGAGCAAAGAAGCAAGAAATCCCATAGTAGTGAAATTTGAAAAAGCTTTAGATAGGGTAAAGACGCCACCACGGTAGAACATAGAAGAAGCTTCTTCTATTGTGGAAGGTCCTCCCTTTTGAATTTCAAAAACAGTGCTCGGCGCATGTATAATCAGAGAATAAAGGGGTGGAGATGCGATTTTGATAATTATAAGTCCGAGAATTCCTGCTCCGAGGATAAGGAGAGGGTAGTAATAAGCTCTCATTTTCTTTCTTTTGAATTCCCTTTCAATAAGACTCAAAGCCGCAAAACCTGCCATTGCCCCAATAGCAGTGACAACATGGAACCATGAGTAATAATAAAGAGAAAAGCCCATATCCGGATGGACAAAAGGAAGGATAAGTATTGTACTTGCCAGGCAGGTGACTACGCCTGTAAACCCAAGGTAGTCGCTTGACTCATTCCGGAAATTGTCCAGAATGTACTGGAACATTGCGTAAACAAGAACGATGAATAAGAAAAGCGATCCTCCTGGCCAGCAAAGCTGGTATGCTGAATACATTGCACCAGCCAGAACCGAGTATATAAAAGGCTCTTTCAGGACACTGAATTTTTTATTAAACACATCTTCAAAACGCAGCTTTCTTTCCTTAGCCGAAATCAAAGCCAGCATGAAGAACATCATGAAGAGTGTACTGAAAAGTGATTCTGCAACATGATGGTCTGTGAAGCCAATCATTGAACGGGACAGAAACTCCCCTGGTGCAAACGCAATTAAAATTGCAGCCAGAATTCCGGTTTTATGTCCTCCAAGATATTTTCCTATGTAGTAAACCGGAATGACAGTCAGAGCCCCTAGTACTGCAGGGAAATAGGCTCCAACAGTATCAACAAGATGAGAACTTGGATGCCCCATTCCAAGAAACAGGGAGGTAATAGCCATTATTTGATCGAACAATGGGCCGAAATGTATGTAACTCCCGTTAGGATAGTTGGTCATGGGATTGAAAAACATCCTGTGGGGGTAGTTCTCAAGTAGAACCTTTAAGGTACGCATATGGTACCAGGCATCATTGGTTGTGAACTTCACAATTCCGCCAGGTAAAAGAACATTATCCGAAGGAAGTATTCTGATCCATAGAGACATAAAAACAATTATCGCAACTGCCAGAGTATAAGGCCAACTGGATCTGATTTTATCTTTGAATGACGATACAGAACGATCCTGAGAACTCATAGTATCCCCTTTATAAATTAAACATTGTAAGTTAAGATAGAATTATGAAAAAGAATATTAAATGGATTGTATTAATTCTGTATAACAGTTTATAATTCTATCCCATTTCTGATCAGGAGCTTCATAATGATTTCTCTCTCCAAACTGGCTGAGAATAGCCTCCCTGATAGAATCGACGTCAGCCGGGGGTACAAAAAAAGTGCCTTCATAGTTAGCCATTGATTCTTTTAAGCCACCTACTTCGGAAACAACAACAGGTTTTCCAAAAGACATGGCAATGTGAGCGATTCCACTCTGAGAAGCTCTCAGATAAGGCAGGACTACCACATCTGCAGCGCTGAAATACAGATTTACTTTTTCATCAGGAACATATTCATCTACCAGTGTAATCTTATCATGATAAGGAGAAGCTTTAATCTGGTCAAATAATTCCTTGCGGTCTTCCCAGATTTCCCCGACAATCAATAACCTGCTTTTTTCGAGAATTTTGGAGGGTAGCTGTTCAAAGGCTCTGATAAGGTAGGGAGTTCCCTTATATTTTCGAATTAAGCCGAAAGAAAGTATAACGAAATCGTCCTTTATCGAGAGATCTCTTCTCGCTTCTTTTATATCAAGCAATTTTCCGTACTGGTCGTAAAGTCCATGTGGGATCACATGAATTTTTTCAGGGGAAATAGAGTATCTTTTTGCAACAAGCTCTTTATCGGACTCGGAGTGAGTAATATATGCATCAAGGTTTTTACGCAGTAATTTTCCTGTTATTTTTGAGTATAAACGGATAGGAAGTATTGACTCTTCAAAAGGATCTACGACTTCATGAAACTCTATAATTAATTTTGGTTTATTCAGTAAACCTGCAAATATCTTTAGCAGAAGCTGCATATGCGCAACCGAGGAAGTCCACCATTGCAAAACTATAATATCAGGTTTTTGTGCTTTAAGAAAGCGGTATGCTTGAATCCAGGTCAGTGGATTGTTATAGTCCATGCCGTCAAAGACAGGAATCCTGGGTGAAAAATTCAAGTCGGAAATATTTTTTCCGACATGGGATCTTCCAGGAAAAAGAAAAGTTGGAAGCAACTGCCGAAAGCAAACTACTGATACTTCCTTTTCCATAGGCATAGCATTTGCCAGACGGATAGTATAATAACTGATACCGCTCAAAAAACGTTTCGAAGGTCCGACTATGCAAACGCTTTTATTAGATGTCATTTGCTTTAACTATCACATTATCTTTATATTAAACTAATGCATTACTCCACATAGATCCCAGTATGAGAGAGGTTAAGCCTTGAAAATAGCCCAGATATGTCCCCGTTATTCTCCCGACATAGGTGGAGTGGAAACTCATGTCAAAGAAATTAGTGAAAGGCTGGTTAAAGCAGGGCACGATGTGGAGGTTATAACCACCGATCCTACGGGTAAATTGAAAAGGCAAGAGATAATGAACGGAGTAAAGGTTATAAGGTTCAGATCTTTTGCTCCTGGAAATGCGTATTACCTTGCTCCCCAGATCTATACTTATCTCAAAAAGCACGACTATGATATAATTCATGCGCACAGTTATCACGCTTTTCCTGCATTCTTTGCATCTCTGGGCAGGCGCAATGCAACATTTGTATTTACACCGCATTATCACAGGCATGGCCATACTGCATTCAGAGACTTACTGCACAAGCCGTACAGGTTTCTAGGGAAAATAATCTTCTCCAGGGCAGATTCCGTAATATGTGTCTCAGAATATGAAAAGAAACTTATAGAATCAGATTTTGAGGTTGCCGCAAAAACCGTGAAAATCCCTAACGGACTAAACCTTAAAGAGTTCAAGGATTTGAGGCAGCCGGGAAAAAGCTCAAATAAGGATGACGGAAGAGAAAAGCTTCTTCTCTATGTGGGCCGCCTGGAGGAATATAAGGGGGTACAGTATATTATCCAGAGTTTGCCTGAACTTCAGGGTTTCAGGTTGAGGATCATTGGAAAGGGGCCTTACGAAGCTGAACTTCGCAATATGGCGAAAAGTTTAGGGGTGGAAGAAAGGGTTGAATGGTTAAAAGATCTGTCAAGAAAAGAACTACTTGAGTGCTATGCAGATGCGGATATATTTTTGATGCTTTCTTCTCATGAAGCATATGGTATAACGGTTGCGGAAGCGTTGGCTGCGGGGACTCCGTGTATAGTGGCAAAAGGGAGTGCACTTGAGGAGTTTGTAGATGGAAGGAACTGTATTGGGATTGAGAACCCGGTTTCGAAAGAAAAAGTTGCCCCAATACTGATGAAAATTAAGAAAAAAGGAAAAAAAGAAAACTCAGGTATAGACAAAAATATAATGGATTGGAATGAAGTCTCAGCCAGAATTGAGAAGCAGTACATAAAGGACAAAAATTAAGTTACTCGGATAAAAAACAAATTATATAGTAGAAATAATAAATTACTCTAAATTATGAGGTTTATAAATCATTCCGGGTTTTTGGGGAACTGAAGTATGGTAATTGACTATATAAATGGTCTCAAAACAGATGAAATATTCGCAATGTCAAAGTATCAAAGTGAGATTCATAGCAGGTTAAACAATATCAAATTAAATAAGATAGAATATCCTAATTTGTCAAAAGTCGCCGGAGTTAACAAGGCTGTTGAGTATTTTGCTTATCCATTTATTGTGAAGAAGAAAGTAAATAAGAATAATATTAAACATATAACTCGTCAGGATCTGGCATTTCTCCTTGAACTAACTGACTTAGAAAAAACTATTGTTACCTGCCACGATATTATTCCTATAGCGTATTACAAGACTCGAAGTCCTCTCTGGAAACTTAACGCAAAAGGATTAAGAAAAGCAGAAAAAATAATTACGGTATCCGAGTTCTCCAAACAGGACATTAGCAAGTATATAAAATATCCCGAAGAAAATATAGAGATCATAACCCCAGCCGTAGACCACAGCTTATACTTCCCCAATAGTAGTAAAAAGTGTTTATCAAAATATGGCATTGGAAACGATGAAAAGGTAATCTTATATGTTGGAGCTGAAGAACCTAGAAAAAATGTTCAGTTTCTAATAAATTCATTTAGCAAATTGAAAAATAAAATACCACATATAAAATTATTAAAGGCCGGGACACCAAATTACCTGTTCGTAAGGAAAAAGCTCCTTGAACAGATAAAGGCTCTGAATTTACAGAATGACGTTATCTTTACGGGGTATGTCTCAGAGACCGAATTGGCAGAGATATACAATGCTGTGGACCTGTTCGTATTTCCTTCTTTATATGAAGGGTTCGGGATACCTCCTCTAGAAGCAATGGCTTGCGGAACCCCCGTAATAACATCAAATACTTCCTCACTGCCGGAAGTTGTCGGAGATGCTGCAGTTCAGGCAGATCCTTTTAATGTTGAAAAATTTGCTGAAGAAATGTATGAAATATTAACAAATGAGGTACTCAAAGAAGAAATGATCAGAAAAGGACTGAAAAGGTCAAAAATGTTTAGCTGGGACATTTCGGCAAAAAAAACTTTAAAAATATATAAAGAGCTATGACTGCAGTCCTGCAAAGTCTTCTTTTGATCAAAATTACTAAGTTGTTGGTTTTTCCAATTTAACTAGCAGAAATAACCATATCTGGTCGCCGGCAGACTCTATAGTCTAAAATTGGTGAATAGTTTATGAGTAAAAAACCGTTAGTATCAATAATTTTACCGACATATAATAGAGCATCGGTTCTTGGGGTCTGTGTTGAATCCGTCTTAAACCAGTCATATACCAATTGGGAACTTTTGATTTCTGATGATTGTTCAACTGACAACACTATAGAGGTCATAAATTATTACATGGTCCACGATTCAAGAATAAATGGTAAGACTCATGAACACAATCTGGGTCTCCCACGCAACAGGAATGCAGCTCTCCACGAAGTTAAGGGTCAACTGGTGTTCTTCATTGAAGATGATCTGGTGTTGCATCAGGGCTGTTTAGAAAAACTTGTCAGTACTTACAATTCTTTTGCCACGAACGATATTGTAATTGTTCCGAGGTTGATAGAAAACACAGACCCGGATGAAGAAGCTGTCAGGCGTAATGTCCCGTTTTATGTAAATAAATTCACTGGCGAAATTTTCAACAACTATGGGCAAGACCCTGGAAGTGTTTTAAAAGTAGATATGGGACACGCCTGTTGTTTGTATCCAGTCGATCAGTTAAGGAACATAGGTGGATATGAGGAAAAAGCCTATAAGGGCACTTACTGCCGTGAAGAAAGTGATCTGAACATGCGACTCATTAACCTGGGATTTAAATTTTATTTCCAACCGGCTGCAGTAGCAGATCATAATAGAGTCAGTACAGGTGGTTGCAGGCTATCCGGACGCCTGAAACAGACCTATTATTATGCTAGAAATCATATTGTCTTTTTACTGAGGAACTTCGGAATCAGATCGATATATATGATACCTTTTTTCTTGATAGAATTTAGCCGTAGGATATTTGTTAATAATCTCTTTTCCAAAAGCTCTTAAATAAATTTCAAAATTGAATTTTGTCCTTTTTCCGGTCCTTTTTATTCTTCTTCTATTCCTCTTCTATTCCTTTTCTATTTTCTCCTCTTTTTCTCCTGATCTGAATTAATTATTTTCCATAGATCAGCTTTCTATATTTCATACAGAAGTCTTTACAGTTAAAGTTCATCTTTGCATATTCATAAGCTTCTGTTGATATTTTGTCCCTCAAAGTTTTGTTTGAGGCAAGTTCACTTATAATATCACATGTATTTTTTATTATGAGATCTTCACTATCGTCTTTTACAAGAAAACCGTTATAGCCATTATGAACATGTTCTGAAATACCTCCTACATCCGTGCTTATAGTTACAAGGCCATATGCCATTGCTTCCATTATGACTAAAGGAAAACCTTCACTACTCGATACAAGCAGTAATATGTCAGAACTATTATACACTTCCGAGAGCCTTTTTTCGTCTACGATCTCGCCTAAGAAATTACAATAAATTCTATCTTGTTCGGGAATCGAGTTCTTAACGTCCCCGACTAACACAAACTCAACTGGCATATTTTTTTGATGGCAAATACGAGATATTTTTCCTATAAGGTGTACTCTCTTTTCTTCTGAACCACGCCCTACATACAGAATTCTTAAAGTAGACCCGTTATTCTTTCTTATGATTCTTTCCGGAATTTGTACACAGTTTTCAATTAAAAAGACCCTGTCATTCATTTTTTCAGAAATGTCATTCAAACTATATTGTTTCTTAATATCCTTCAATGTCTGTGAATTAATTACGACTCTTTTGTCTAACCTGTTTACATAGGTTAGACTAACGTTTTCAATCCCACCCCCGAAAGCATGTATGAGGTCAATACAACGAATATCAGGTTTTAAGTAAGGAATTAGTTTGTAGAAAAGTATGTTATTACATCCAAAAACGACACAATTTTTATTATAATTTACAACTGTGGATAGCACACCAGCCCAAAAGTAAATTAACAATGGGTTGTTTAAATAACCTATGTCAAATATTTTAGCACTTTGCATAAATTGCTCTTTTAATGCGGAGCTTTTTGATTTATTCGCAAAAAATACTATAGGGCTGTACTCTTTTAGACAAGAAGTAATTTTAACATGAACCTTTTCGGCTCCTCCGATATGGTAATAAGGAAAAAAGAAAAAAAGTTTTGATCTAAAGTATGATGCAAAGAATGAGCCTGCAAATTTACCGGTTATTACAAGTGGTTTCTCTGAATATTGGACCAATTTTTCCATAATGGGCTTAACTTTAGTATATAAAACATTTTTTTCCACACAATAGGCCACCTTAATATAACATGAATTTACTTTTCTGAGTCAATCTAAAGGTAATATGTTCTGAAGGTTAATTTTAACACTCAAAGTGAATAATAACGAAGTAACTCTATGCTTCATTCAATGGTGCTTCTTTTACTGTTCCATAAATTACTTACAACTCTCAATCTAGTTCTACTTTATTGTACTTCGGAAGGCCATTTTTCTATATTTTACCAAATATTTCTACTCATTACTTTTCGAATTCCTTAGGTTTTTAGATATAATTTCTTAGATTTTTAGATATAATTCCTTAGATTTTTATATATAATCCTTTAGGTTTTTATATGTAATACTTGGCATTCATAGCTCACTCTTTTAAGTGATGGTTTTTTCCTGTATAAACTTGCGTTAAACTGTAATTTTCAGATCTACCAAGTTATTCATTCCCATCTCATGGAAAGCCATCTCAAAACGTTTATGCCAAGTATGGTCCTGTAAGCAACGTTTATATCCAGCTTGACGAATCTTCTCACGTTCGTCATCGTGTTTTAAATAATACTTTATTTTGTTAACCATATCTTCTTTATCAGTATAACAAACAATTTCTTTTCCTATTTCAAAGAATTCCTCAAGTTCTTCCATATATTCTACCATATAAAAACCGCAGCTCATTGGAATTTCAAAATCTCTAAGCCTCACCTGTAATACACGATTTCCGATTTCGTCAGTACCCCAGCATGTAGAAAAACCTAAATTTATTTTAGAACGACTGAACATCTTAACCATTTGCTCATCAGTCAATACCCCTCCCAGCATTGACGCTGGAAGTGCTATTGCTGATTCTTTATTCTCTGCAGGGATCTGATTTTCCGATCCTTCTACTTTCCAGCCTGTTGGTTTCAGGAGCTTTTTACAAGCCCGAGATGTGCAACCTCTAAGGTTATGGAGTAGAGAGTCCTTCTTTGCCTTTGCTTCAGAAGAATACTTATCCCATCCCCATCCCCATACACGCACATTGATTTCGTTATCCAGCAGGTGCTTGATAATAGCTGGTCGATCTCCGTATGCTTGTCCTACAAAGGTGACGTCGAATTCGACAGGTAAGTCGTATGGCTTATATATTTTAGGATTAGCTGCTTCCTGACAGTAAATAGGATTAGCACCAATTTTTAAATAGTCCTTAATCCTGAACTTTTCAGGAACTAAACACCAGTCATAGTGGGGAGAAATGTCAGACACCAGATGCAACTGATAAGATCCGTTACAGTACCAATTGACAGTTTTTATTCCCATGGCTTTTATTTCATCTATTGCTTCAGGCATTACGCAGGCATCATAGAAATAACTAAAAAAAAGATCTACAGGTTTTTCTTTATGAGCTGCCTTAATCTGTCGAAGTAACTCTTTACTTACTTTTGGTCTGTTCCTTGAAATAAAAGATCTTTGCTTGGGATCTGAAATGTCAAGATTTTGAAAGGTTTCTCTTAACTCGTATTGAAACTCTATCACATCATGCCCTAAATCTACAAGTGGCTGATATAAATTATTGCGCCAGAGATTTGACTGGAAAGAAGAGTTCGGAGTTGTATCAGAAGCATAAAAGATTCTCATTTGTAATCACTTATTGGTTTTAGACAAGAGTCTTACGTTTTTTTAAGATTGTTTCACATGCAAATAAGTCATAACATACACATAATCTGAAAGTTGCCTTATCACTTATTGTGAGCCCCCCACCAGGGGAATGGTAGAGTTCAGTTATCGCAGTTTATGTTTTGTTTTTTGTTTCTATCTTTGCGGGTTATTACGGATTATTTCTCAAACATCATCTTTATATTTCTAACAATGTTATATACAATTTTTCTTACACGAGCTTGAAAAAGCAGTTTTTTTGCCAGGCCAATGTATTCCTTGTCATTTATACTGTGTTCTTTGTTATTTGCCCATACGATAAATGACTTAAAAACATTGCGTCTTAACTCCCAAATAGGAGGAGTAAAAGCTCTTATGCTTGTCTCAGGTTCATCTTTATAAACTAATAATGGTTCTTTTATAAAGGCAAAATTTGTAAATGTAGATGCGCGTAGCCACAGTGCATAGTCTTCTCCAACTTTCAGGGATCTATCTTCTGGAAAACCACCGCACTTTTCTATAATGTCTTTCTTTATCAAAACCGAACTGCAAACTATATAATTATCTTTGGTAAGTAGCGGGAAAGATATTAAGTCTTCAAAAACATTTCCGTTAAGTATTGTTCCTTTATATCCCTGAGATGGAATAGACCTTATTGCATCAGAGCATGCAGCACTGCATCCCGTCTTGTTAACAAATTTGAGTTGTTTTTCAAGTTTGTCCGGCAGCCATTCGTCATCGCTGTCAAGAAAAGCTAACCAATCTCCTCTGCTGGCTTTAATCCCTCTATTGCGAGGAATTGATGCAAGCCCATCACATCCTCCCTCTATCCATCGTACTCTAGAATCGTTTATAGAGTTAACAACTTTTTGATCTGGGGAACCATCAACACCACACACGATAACTTCAAAAGGAGGAAAAGTCTGGTTCAAGG
Source organism: Methanosarcina barkeri 3 (assembly GCF_000970305.1). GTDB lineage: Archaea > Halobacteriota > Methanosarcinia > Methanosarcinales > Methanosarcinaceae > Methanosarcina > Methanosarcina barkeri_A. Next base: position 3,636,157 of record NZ_CP009517.1, on the reverse strand, counting down.
CACTTTTAATAGCTTTACCCAATGTCTCTTCTCGATTCCACGTTGGGATAATAACACTGATTTTAGTCATTTTTTCACAGTTTCTTATCTGTTTTCCATACTCGGTCATCACAGAAATAGAAGTCTTAGTTCACTCTCAGATAAATCAGCCAGATGAATCAGCCGAATCAATCAGAGAGACTGTCTTTTACCTTTTTTCCTGAATCAACTTGAGATCATTATCATTTTCTCGCAGTTGGTTTGTTAAAACTTCATTATATAGTAAACGGGTTATCAAACAATTTAAAATTAATCAATCTTAGAAGGTTAATTAACTTAATCTTAGAAGATCAATTAACTAAAATTAATCACTATGTACTCATAGACTTTTACTGTTTTAATCGTGGCTTAAGTTGTTGCAAACTCTATCTTATAAATATTCGTATTTTATATAATTTCCAAGCTTGCTTGTGGAGGAGACACAGATCATAATCTATGTTTGACATTATAAAAGGCAGTCTCATATATTTTTATTCTTATTTTTATTCTTATTCTTATTTTTATTCTTATTCTTATTTTTATTCTTATTCTTATTTTTATTCTTATTCTTATTTTTATTCTTATTCTTATTTTTATTCTTATTCTTATTTTTATTCTTATTCTTATTATCCCTTATTGCCAGCTTAGTTCTCTGATATGCTCAGTCAACTTTTTCAACGTTCCATTTTAGTAAAGGAGCTAAAATTCCTGGCCTTCGAGCTAGCCAGTAGGGAGAATCACTCAGACCGCCTTTAACTTCAAAATATAATATTGGCGCGTTAACTCCTGGCTGAATAATCCATTCACGGAAGTACATAGAAACCATTGGCTCTATCCTGTACAGTCCCTCATTCAAAAATCTCTTTGGGATCAAACCAGTAAAGCAGAATTTACCTTTCGAGAGTTGAGGCCATTCTTCTTCAGTGGTATCGTTGAAATTGGTCCAGTATAACAAATTGTTATTTTCATCATACAGGGCATAACCCACCTGTAAAGCAGGATCAATTTCTTTTATAGTACCATGAAGATTAAAATAGTGATTAACTTTATTGTGAAACTGTCCATTATCAATAGTGTTACCAAGCTCATCAGTAAGATAAGCTTTTTCCGGAGCAAACCAGGCATTTAGATACTCATTTCCTTTGTTAGTCCAGGTGCAGTTTTTATTCTCTTGATCGTTACTTGTCAAGTACTTGTTAATTATCTCTCTTGTGTCATAGCCATCCAACGTAAGCTTTCCGCTGTTTAACATAATTGCTCTCGTACAGAGGTTTTCAACTGCATTCATATTGTGACTGACAAAAAGAACAGTCCTTCCATCCTCGGAGACAGCCTTCATTTTTCCCAAACATTTTTTCTGAAAAGCTGCATCACCTACAGCAAGTACTTCATCAATAACCAGGATTTCAGGATCCAGATTTGCAGCTACTGAAAAGGCAAGCCTGACTTGCATTCCGCTTGAATATCTCTTAACAGGCGTATCCAAAAATTTCTCGACACCTGAAAATTTGACAATTTCATCAAATTTGTCATCGATTTCTCTTTTTTTCATTCCCAGGATTGCACCATTAAAGTAGATGTTTTCGCGTCCGGAAAGTTCGGGATGGAAACCAGTACCTACTTCTAGAAGACTGCCTACACGTCCAAACATTTTAATTTCGCCTTCAGTAGGAAAGGTAATGCGTGAGAGAACCTTAAGGAGTGTACTCTTACCTGCACCGTTTCTGCCGATAATTCCAACTACTTCTCCACTTTTAACGTCAAAATTTACATCTTTAAGTGCCCAAAAAGTACTACAGGGTTTACGAGAATCCTTTAGTGTTTTTAACGGATGTTTTATAGCGGAAGTAAACGTGCCGGATAAAGTTTTATACGTTTTATCTATACCGATATTATACTCTTTAGAAAGATGTTTTACACTGATTATCGGTTCTTCTCTTTTTAGTGAACTCATTTAAATCAAATCCGCAAAGTACTTTTCCGTACTCCTGAGATAAAGTATTCCACTTAAAAATATCACTATCGTTATCAGTGCCGAGATTGAAAGCCCGATAAAATCTACAGGAGAATGCTCTAACAAACACGCACGGTGAGCATTCATTAAACCTGTCAAGGGATTTAAGTAGAGCAGCCATTGAAGTTTTCCACTTATAATGCTTACGGGATAGATTACAGGCGATACAAACATAAGGAGCTGAACAAAGAAAGGAAGAACGAATTTCACGTCCCTGTATTTCACACAGATTGACGAGAGCCAGTAACCAACTCCTGATGCAAGCATGAATGTCAAGAGTACAATCAACGGCAGCAGGAGTATTGAAATCCCAGGCATAAACCGGTAGTAAACCATCATAACAGCAAGGATACTCATAGCAATTATGTAATCAAGAAAGCCTGAAAGACATGGTGCAGTAGGTATGAATATCCGGGGCATGTAAACCTTTGAGAGGAGAGGAGCATTTTCAACAAGGCTGTTGCTTGACTGGGTAAGTGCGTTGGAAAAATAAGTCCAGAGGAGAAGACCGGAGTATGAAAATATTGGATAGGGAACTCCATCTGAAGGCATCTTCGCAAGCCTGCCAAATATAAGAGTGAATATTATCATTGTAAAAAAAGGTTGCAGTAATGCCCATGATGCTCCCATCATTGTCTGTTTATACCTGATCTTGATTTCTCTCAGGGCAAGAAAGAACAGAAGTTCTCTATACTCCTTGAGTTCCTGCCAGTTCAGATCCAGAAGCCCATATTTAGGGCGAATAACCAGTTTGTAATCAGTTGAATGTTCAGTCATAGAAGGACACATTTACCTGTTTTTAGCTATGGATCCATGCCGTTCCTTTAGATAGCTAACAAATATTTCAAGCCATTTATTTTTTGAGTTTTTTATTCTTTTATACTTCTTAAACTCTTCACTTATTTTGGCTTTGGTACCAATCATAGGTTTGTTTAATCCCCTCTTTCAATGAGATTTTAGCTTTCCATCCAAGTGAGCTTAATTTAGTAATATCAAGCAGTTTCTGTGGAGTGCCATCAGGTTTTGAGAGATCTTTTCTAATTGTACCTTCAAACCCGACAATCTCTTTGATCAATTCAGATAATTCACCTATTGTAATATCTTTTCCTACCCCGATATTGACAAATTCTCCAATATCATATGTATTAAATTTTTCCATCAAATAAACACATGCATCAGCCATATCGTCCACGTGCATGAATTCTCGGAGAGGTTTTCCAGTACCCCATATTACAACTTCAGGCTCATTTTTCACCTTAGCTTCATGAAACTTCCTGATTAACGCAGGCATTACGTGCGAAGTCTCAAGATCAAAATTGTCATTAGGCCCGTAAAGATTGGTCGGCATTACCGAGATAAAATTAGTTCCATACTGCTGATTGTAATGTTTGCAAAGTCTGATGCCGGCAATCTTTGCGATTGCATAGGCTTCGTTTGTCTCTTCCAGGGGGCCGGTTAATAAGTATTCTTCTTTTAAGGGCTGTGGAGCGAGTTTAGGATAAATACATGAAGAGCCAAGGAAAAGTAATTTTTTTACGCCATTTCTATACGAAGCATGAATAATATTTGCTTCGATCATAAGATTTTCATAGATAAATTCGGCGGGATAAGTGTTATTGGCAAGGATCCCACCCACTTTTGCAGCAGCTAGAAAAACATATTCCGGTTTTTCCCGTTCGAAAAATTCATTGACCGCCTGCTGGTTTGTCAGATCGAGTTCTCCATGGGTGCGGAAGATCAGATTGGAATAGCCTTTTGATTCAAGTTTTCTTTTAATGGCTGAACCTACAAGACCTCTATGACCAGCTAAGTAAATCTTTGATTTTTTATCCATGATCATTACCTTTACCTTATTATTCAAAAGAGTGATTTTGCTCTACAGCTTTTTCGTCAGCTTTTATCATAATTTTTACTAGTTCTTCCAATTTTATTTTAGGCTTCCAGCCAAGTTTTTCCTTTGCTTTTGAGGGATCCCCGATCAGTATCTCTACTTCGGTAGGCCGGTAATATCTGGGATCTATTTCTACTAAGACTTTGCCTGTACTGGAGTCTATTCCATATTCTTCACTACCTTTGCCTTTCCATATAATATCGATCCCTACTTCCTTAAACGCTAATTCCGTAAATTCCCTTACCGAGTGAGTCTCTCCTGTAGCAATTACATAATCATCCGGATTTTCCTGCTGGAGGATCAGCCACATTGCTTCCACATAATCTTTTGCGAATCCCCAATCTCTTTTTGCATCAAGGTTCCCTAGATAAAGCTTCTCCTGCAATCCATGTTTTATCTTTGTGGCCGCCATTGTAATTTTTCTGGTGACAAATGTTTCTCCTCGAATTGGGGACTCATGATTGAATAAAATACCGTTACATGCAAAAATCTTGTATGCTTCCCTGTAGTTAACAGTAATCCAGTATGCGTATAACTTAGCTGCCGCATATGGACTTCTAGGGTAAAAAGGAGTTGTTTCCTTCTGGGGAATTTCCTTTACCTGTCCGTAAAGTTCACTGGTTGAAGCCTGGTAGAACTTTGTTTTTTTCTCAAGGCCCAGAATTCGAATGGCTTCAAGAAGGCGCAATGTTCCCAGTCCGTCGGAGTTTGCCGTATATTCCGGAGTTTCAAAGGATACCTGTACATGGCTTTGAGCAGCGAGATTGTAAATCTCATCCGGCTGGGTTTCCTGTATTATGCGGATAAGGTTGGAAGAATCCGTAAGATCACCATAATGCATAAAAAAATTTACATTTCTTTCGTGAGGGTCTTTATATAGATGATCGATTCTTGCAGTATTAAATGAAGAAGACCTTCGTTTTATACCATGTACGGTGTATCCTTTATTAAGAAGAAACTCAGCCAGATAAGCTCCATCCTGACCTGTAATTCCAGTAATTAATGCAACTTTAGGCAATTTTTTCACTCCGTTATGTTTTTACGTCACAAAATATCCTGAATAAAATCAAAGTTAAGACATTTTATTAGGATTAGAGGTTTATTTTTGATCTTATAAACTTGGACAACCTGAACTTTAGCAGGAATAGATTTTCTTTTACCTTATTACCAATATAACAGATATATTATACTATTTAATGTTCTACTGATAATTCTAAATCTATAATTTAGATATCAACACTAAGATTCTGAATTTGAAGTTTAGAATCTAAGTACTGAGATTCTAAACTTCAAATTCAGAAACCAATATTAGTTTTAGGATGAGCTCATCTAAAACTAAATATTAAAATTCATACTATACTTACCGAATATAAGTACTAGCTCACAACCAGCGTGGCCAAACAAAGCCAATTCCAACCTTCTCTACTATATCTTTCATTTCAGTGTACACTTTTTTATCAAACTTCAATATCAAAAAACCGTATATCATCCCACCTAAAGCAACTGCCAGTAGTGTAATCCACACATTGGAAAGTGGTACAAACAAACGATATACACCAACAAGCACTCCCATTGCAACCGAAGATATTGTAATGTTAAATAGACTTTGATGCTCCAGTTTTATTGTCATATATCTGGATAAAGCACGCCAGGCAAGTAAAGCATTCAAAGTCATTGTTGCCAGTGTTGCTATTGCTGCTCCGTCTATACCTATGATCGGGATAAGTATTATGTTCAATGCAATGTTTGCTCCGACACCAACTGCCGTAACCTTAAATGATTCTTGAGGGTGATCCAGAGCATCCAAATACATCGTGAAAAAGTATTGAAATACATTGATCACCTGTACAGCAAGTAATATTATCAATACATAATAACCCTGGGCAAAGTCTGTACCGTAGAACAAATATAGAAGACGATCTCCCAGTAATATACCACCAACGAGTACCGGAATTGCCAGTATCAATGAGTAACTGATCGAACGGGACAGTGATTCTTCCACAAGATAGATCTCCTTGGATTTACCCCATTGGCTGACTTTGGGCCAGAGTGTCATTCTCAGTGCATTTGAGCTAAATGTGGCAATTCCCGTGAACTGGAGTACTACTCTGTAAATACCTACATTTTCAACATTCATAAAGTAACCTATAAGGACAGTATCTGCCTGTGAAAATACTAGCACTCCACTAGATGTTAAAAATAGCCAGAATGAAAATACAGATAAACTCTTTATATGCTTCCATTTGAAGCGTACTAAATGCAAGTCAAAAAAACGGAATTCAATTATTGCTGCTAAGATTACACCAGCTACCACGCCCCCGGCCAGACCTGCCGTTTCATACCCAAGATATATTGCCGGGACCTGAACCATTACGCGTGAAATATTGCTTATTCCTTCACAGGTATTACGTATTCCCATCTTGCTTTTGCCGGTAACACCGCTTGATATTGGTCCTGCAATCGCCGAGACTAATAACAATAACAACAGCCAGGCAAACATGCCTGATTTATTAAGGTCCACAAAGTAGTCTTTAAAAATTAGCAAAACCAGTATTCCAGTTATCGTAAACACTAGTCGGAGTACAAAGTATGCACTGAAATACGCATCGGGCTCTTCACCTTCGCTGATGCGCTTAACTGCGGCCCCACCAAATCCTCCATCAGTAACCATGCCAAAAATTCCATAGTATGCTAAAAACAGGAAATATGAACCGAGAATTGAAGCACCTGCCATATGTGCGAAATACATGGTGCTCAGGAAGCCTATGGCTGTGAATGAGACCTGCCAGAACAATGAAATTATGCTCTGGCGTTGAATAGGATCGATTTTTAAGATATTTGAGAAAATAGTAGTTATCTTGAGCACGGTCTAAAACATCATTTATGTTTTTATTATATTCCTGGAGCTTTCAAACATTTCTTTTCACTATTGTTAATACTATATGATTTCTTTTTACTACTGTTTATACATATATGATTTTTCCTAATGTTCCCCATGCTCACAGATTTGGTATCACATATTAATTTTGGCTCTTCGCTGTCCGTATATATTAAAAATATTGACTTGTTATATTAGAATAATTACTTAATTAGAAAGCACTCAGATCTAAAACAAAAACATCAGACTTGAATGTGATTTTCAATCATAAGTGTCTCTAGTTATAAAGTTTCTAATTCTAAGGTTTCTAATTCTAAGGTTTCTAATTAGATACGCTACTTAACATTTAGGAGCTAAATGTAAGTTAACACACTCGAAATAGCGAAGAGCCTTAATTTCTTGTCCAATTGTGAGTTTTCTCAGCTCCTTCCATAGACATCGTCAAACCTGACAATGTCCGCTTCGTCTACAAGTTCCCCTAACTGTACTTCAATAATTTCAAGCGGAATTTTTCCGGGATTGGACAATCTGTGTTTCTCTCCTGCGCTGATGAAGGTACTCTCGCCAGGTCTCAGGAAAAACTGCTGTCCGCCTACTTCCACGCAGGCCATACCTTTAACAACCACCCAGTGCTCACTGCGATGGTAGTGCAGCTGGAGGCTTAACTTATGATCAGGGAGTACTGTGATATTTTTAATCTTATGTTCCGGAGAAGCTTCAAGTAAGGTATAAGAGCCCCAGGGCCTGTAAACAGTTTGCCCTATGTATGCCCTTTCGTCATTCCTGTGTTTAAGGGTTGAGACTATATCCTTTACCTTCTGGCTGCTGGATTTAGGACAGACTAATAGAGCGTCACTGGTGTCAACAATAACCATATCCTTAATATCAATGAGTGAAACAAGCTTACCGCAACTTGAATATACGAGATTTCCATCGGAATTCAGCATTAGAGGATCACATTCATGGACTACGTTTCCTACAGGGTCCTTTTCAAACTCGTCATAAATTGCTGCAAAATTTCCCAGATCACTCCATTTCTGCTCAAGTTTTACAACTGCGACTCTATCGGATTTTTCCATTATTCCATAGTCAACGGAAATCTTATCCACACATGAATAAATCTCATTAACATCCTTTCCGTTTTCAAAACAGGCGAAAACAGAAGGGGCATATTTTTTAACTTCGTTGAAGAAAAGCTCTGTATCGAAAAGGAACATCCCGCTGTTCCAGAGACAGCCTTCCTGAATATACTTATCTGCGGTTTCCCTATCCGGTTTTTCTCTGAATTCCGAAACTCTGTAACCTGGCCCACAGGTTTCTGAGGGTTTAATATAACCATATCCCGTATGAGGAAAAACCGGAACAACCCCGAAAGTAACTAGATAATCCGAAGCAAGCTCTTCAGCTGAAGAAATTGTTTGCATTGCAACTTTATCAAGGACATGGTCCGAAGAAAAGATTCCTACTACGGAATGCCCATATTTTTTTTCAATTTCTTTCATCCCGAAAAAGATTGCAGGGAGAGTGTTCTTGCCTTCAGGCTCAATTAAGACATTCTCTGGAGGGATTGAATATCCTATTTCCTCAATCTGTCCGATTACGAAAAATTTTTGAGCTTCGTTTGTTACAACGAAAATTTCGGAAATATCAGACACTTCAAGGCACCGGAGGACGGTTTCCTGAAAAAGAGACTTACTTCCGAACTTTAAAAACTGCTTGGGATACATTTCCCGGCTAAGAGGCCAGAGTCGTGTTCCTGAACCGCCTGCAAGAATTATTGATTTTATACCTGTCATCTCCTTTAGATATTGGTTAAAACGGACGTATCTTAATAATCGAACTGAAGGTATATAGATTGGTTTCTGGATAATAGTAGGATAATAGTATACAGATATGTTGAAAACACGAGTCAGAGCAATATATAATAAAAGTTGTTAAATAAGCTTTGCCCAGGAAGAGTTGAGCCTACTCGGGTCCTAATATGCGGTTCTAGAAAAAGGAAGTGAGTAATCGCTCTTTCTTATTCAACGTAATTTTTTTCATAGTATTTTTTCTAATAGTGTTTTTGCTGAAAACACATTACTTCGGATGCTAAAATCATTTCAAAATGGATTACATACGAGATTTGGATCATATGTTAACCAATTTCCAACAAAAATAAATGTTTAAACTGCTTGAGAAACACAATCTATCGTGATATTCCAATTATAACGTCTACCTTTTTTTATTCCCCATAAAAGGTCTTTTGCTCTTCCTCACCGTATTTGTCGTAGCTTATGATAGGTTTTTTCCTTATCCTTACATCTTTTCCCTGAACCGGAGATTCAGTATCAGTTTTCTGTACCATAAATGTTCACTTTTATAAGTCTTTCAATCTCTCAGCCTCTTAAATATCCCGGCAAAAAAGCAAAAAGCAAAAAGCAAAAAGCAAAAAGCAAAAAGCAAAAAGCAAAAAGTAAAAAGTAAAAAGTAAGTAAGATTATTTACAGGTGTCCAGGAGTGATCTTTTTTTGCCACCTCTGGCTTCGGTAGGGTGGATCGGATCAACGTCAGCTACTTGTTCTCCTTCTTTTTCCTCTACCTTTTCTCCCTTTGTACCTTCTCTTCTTTCTTCAGGCATTTGTTTAACCCCCATATTTATTTATTTATTTATTTATTTATTTATTTATTTATCCCAGTTGTCTTTTCTTCTTAATTCGCCTGTCAGAATGAAACTATTACAGTTCTTTATAATAATCTCGTGAACAAATTCTCCTTCAGGCGAAGGTTTTAAGTTTTCAAGCTCAAATACGGCCATAAATTTGGTTATATATCTGGTTATAGTTCAGATGCATGGCTACAGTTTGTACCGAGTTTGTTTTATCCCTCCTCTCACCAATCAACTTCCTGATTGAGCCTTTCAGGGATTACCCCTTAATTTATTATACTCACTAGATTTATTAAATTATTGCAACAACGGTCAAAAAGTTGAAGAATACTCCGGCTCCTTTTAAAAGGAAAGCGTTGAAAGAGCTGGCACATATAATTCGACAAAAATCATCAAGATAGACAAAATAATTAAAATTATTTGGGAGAATATTTATTCCATTAATCAGTATAAGGAGAACGTCCAGGCGGAAAAGCTCAGGAACACGAAAATCCTTGTGTAAATCCGCCATATCAAAACTTATCGATTCATTTGTTCAAAGAATTGCTTTTACTCAGGAAAATGTGATCCTATGGCATACAAAATACTGGAAAAGGAAGAAATCGCTCCGTCAGTTCACAGGATGGTAATAGACGCCCCTGACGTTGCAAAGGCTGCAAAAGCCGGACAGTTCATAATCCTCAGAATTAATGAAAAGGGGGAAAGGGTTCCCCTTACGATTGCCGATTTTGAAAAAGAAAATGGCACGGTAACTGTAATCTTTCAGGAAATGGGCAAGACTACAAAACAGCTTGCAAAGCTTTCTGCAGGCGAGTTTCTGGAAGACTTTGTCGGACCTCTTGGCACTCCTTCAGACGTCGAGAAACTTGGTACCGTTATTCTTGTAGGTGGAGGAGTAGGAGTCGCCCCGGCTTATCCCCAGGCAAAGGCATATAGTAAAGCGGGCAATAAAGTAATTTCCATTATCGGAGCCCGAAACAAGGATCTTCTTATTCTTGAAGACGAGATGAAGAATGCCAGTTCTGAACTGTACATTGCGACCGATGACGGCTCAAAAGGGCATCACGGGTTTGTGACTGATATAATGAAGCAGATTCTGGACAGTGGAGAGAAGGTTGCAAGAGTTGTGATCATCGGGCCCCCAATAATGATGAAAGTCGGAACCGGAGTAGCTTCTCCATATGACGTTGAAATTCTGGTCAGCCTGAACTCCATTATGGTAGACGGAACCGGAATGTGTGGAGGCTGCAGGGTTACAGTTGACGGAAAAACCAGATTTACCTGCGTTGACGGGCCTGAGTTTGATGCACGAAAAGTCGACTTCGTAGAACTCATGAATAGGCTTGCAATGTACCGCGGTGAAGAGACAAAAGCCGTGGAAAAGTACGATGAAGAATGCAGGTGCGGACTGCACTAATATGGAGGGGATGAAAAATGCAAGAACTGAATGGTGAAAAAACCTCAAAAGTAAAGAAAGAAAGGACCCCGATGCCAGAACAGCCTGCTGAAGAGCGCAAAAAGAACTTTAATGAGGTAGCTCTTGGCTATGCAAAAGAAGATGCTCTTGCCGAAGCTTCCCGCTGTCTCTCCTGTAAGGAACCAAAATGTGTTGAAGGCTGTCCTGTGAATGTGGACATTCCAGGCTTTATCAAGCTCGTCTGTGAGGAAGACTTCTCAGGGGCAATAGAGAAGATTAAAGGCACAAACACTCTTCCTGCAATATGCGGTCGCGTCTGCCCTCAGGAAACTCAGTGCGAAGCTCTCTGCGTACTTGGAAAGAAGGGACAGCCAGTTGCTATCGGAAGGCTCGAACGCTTCTGTGCAGATTACGAACGCAAGCAAGGGGTAAAAGTTCCTGAAATTCCAGAGCCTACAGGAAAAAAAGTAGCTGTTGTTGGTTCAGGGCCTGCTGGCCTCACTGCCGCAGCAGACCTTGCAAAACTGGGCCACAAAGTAACAGTTTTTGAATCCCTCCACAAAGCCGGCGGAGTTTTGAGTTACGGCATTCCCGAGTTCAGGCTGCCAAAGGAAATTGTGCGTCAGGAAGTCGAGTATATTGAGCAGCTTGGAGTCGAGTTCAAGCCCAATTATATAATCGGCAGGATCAAGACTTTAGACGAGCTCTGTGACGAATTCGATGCCATTTTCCTGGGCACGGGTGCAGGTCTTCCAAGCTTTATGGGAATTCCGGGCGAAAATTTCAACGGCGTATATTCTGCAAACGAGTTCCTGACCCGTGTAAACCTTATGAAAGCCTATGACTCTGAATATGATACCAGAGTCAGGCTGGGAAAGCACGTTGTGGTGGTCGGAGGCGGAAACGTGGCAATGGACGCCGCTCGCTCAGCCCTCCGCCTTGGCGCTGATGAAGTCAGCATAGTCTATCGCCGTGGGGAAGACGAGATGCCAGCCCGCAGGGAAGAAATCGAGCACGCTAAAGAAGAAGGCATAACCTTCAGGCTCCTTACAAACCCTGTCCGCATCCTTGGCGACGAGAAATTCAATGTTACTGCAGTCGAATGCATTAAAATGGAACTCGGTGAGCCTGACAAGTCCGGCAGAAGAAGCCCTGTCCCTGTAGAAGGTTCGGAATTCACTATTCCTGCCGACGTTGTTGTTATTGCAATCGGCACATCCCCTAACCCCATGATCTTCAAGGGTTCGGAAGGCCTTGATCAGAACAAAAGGGGCACTGTTATTGCAGATGAAGAAACCGGTGCAACCTCCAAGTGCGGAGTCTTTGCAGGCGGAGATGTTGTCACAGGCGCAGCAACCGTTATCAGCGCAATGGGTGCTGGCAAGAAAGCGGCAAAGGCAATTGATGAGTATTTGAAAGAACAGTGAAACCAGAATATTCTGGTTTCTTTTTTAGTTTAAAAACCATTAAATCATATTTTTATATACTCTCGAGTGGGTAAAAACGCCAACAAAAGAGATATAAAAATTCCCTTATTTGTATTTCATACTTTTTTTACTTTTGATAGGTGGCAATAATCGGTCAAAACTTGATATTTCCTATAGTGTCCGAAGTACTCGAGTTAAGAAAAGCACATTCTAAGCAGGTTATTAAAACTGAAAAAGTAAAAGCATGAATAACTTTATCATTTTTTACTTGATATAGCTATAAATACCATAATAGCTATAGTGACTATTATGTCAGAAACTACAACTATACAGATATCTAAAGACACCCGTGATGAGTTAAAAGCTATTGGAAAAATGGGTGATGACTACAATACCGTTATACGAAAATTGATCCATGAACACAACTGCAATAAACTTATAGACGAAGGCGATAAGCTCATAAGAGAACATCGTGACGAGTTTGTGAACATCGATGAACTTTAAAGTCCTGCTCCACCCTAAAGTGTTCGAAAAGGTCCCTGTAGATCGTAGAGATCAACTAAAAGAGGCTCTTCGAGAACTAAAAGACCCTTTGCCAGGGGGAAACAAAAAAGAAGTAAAAGGAAGTCATAAAACAGTCTATCGGCTTTGTGTAGGCGATTTTTGTCCCATTTTATCACTTTTGGCACCTGACTTTTTGGATAGTATCTATATTTTATCTGAGATTCATGCTATCTGTCAAATTCTGTACCAGAAATTTGATCATAAATCATAAAAATAGACATCAAGAGAAAGAGAATCATCTGCCAAATTGAATCGTAAGAATGGGCAAAAATTTGTTGAAATAATATTACTTATGCCAACGAATATGAAAACAGTCTTTAAACATAAAATCAAACTGTCAAACTCGGAATAAATAGAAATGAGATAATTCTCATTTCACTTTTACAGTTTTCGAAGAAACTAATTTTCCTTGAGCGTTATACAAATATGCTGTATCTCCTTCGTTATTCCATACATGTGCTACTCTTCCCCAATACAGCTTGGTTGCAGTGTTTTTACCCTTTCCAGTATAAAGAGTCACTGTAGACTTAGCTTTCAAGGTATAAGAAGACGAGAATTTATAGGTATGTTTAGCGCCTTTATCTGTGATTTTCCAACCTTTCATGCTTACTGCTTTTGTTCCTTTATTTGTAATTTTAACATACTCTTGATTTGCAGTTTCCTTAGGAGCACCAACATCCAAAGCACTGATATAAACTGTGTTGGAGGTTGAACTACTTGTTTGAGATGTAGCACCTAACGCAAAAGGGACGGTTCCCAAGATTAAACATATAGCTACAAAGATAGCAACTGTTCGGTTTTTTATCATTGAATCACTCATTGTATCAATCACTGTTTAACATCTTATACAGCTTAACTCTTTTGATTTATCGATGTACTATAATAAAAAACAAAACTGTTATCCGGATATGCAGGGCACATATTTTTTTATGTTACTCAGTTGTTTATTGGGAAAATTACTTCATTTTTAAATTTTCTGAGATCCCTTTCTCTCTGCGTTTTTGTGTTTCCATTAACAGTAAAAAAGCTTATAATTCTAGGCTGCTTTGAGATATTTTTAAAATAAGATGTAAAAAGACATATTTTAAAAGTCAAACAGTGAGCCTAAGAATACGACCATATTTGAAACGATAACAGAAAAATGTTATTTTTGAAGACATCTGCGGAAGGTCAGTTCCAATATCCTCTAAATCTCTTCTTTTTTAAAGAGCTGATCCTAAAACTAAAAATTGCTTCTCTGAATCCTGTATTTCGAATGATCACTCAAGTTTCTGATCATGACAACAATCCTGAAAATTCTTGATGATTAAGAACTAAATGGCTTTTGGGATAGGCTCTCAGGATAAAACAAAATCATTAGAGTCAAAACTTCCACTTTCGGCAATTATAGGCTGTATGTTAAGATACATAGGAACAAATTGGCGATCTTTATATTTTTCTACAAGTTTAAACTCATTTTTTTGATAGAAGCCGATTGATTCTTTTTTTGAATCAACTAGAATGTATCTACATCCTATATTTTCACAAACTGATAAGGTTTTGCCTATTGCTGCTAGTAATAGATATGTTCCTATTCCTTTTCGTTTAAATCTGGAATCAACTGCCAATCTTGCAATTTTAACGCCAGGATATTTACGGTATTCATAATGCTCAAGCCCATCTATTACGGCTTTAGCTTCAATTGTATCTGCAATAAGAGTAAAAAATCCTACCAATTCTTTATTCCAAAAGCACAAACGAGTTCGACTAATCATATTATTCTGATCAATCAACGCATCGCTTTTAAGAAAATCATTTAATTCCTGACTCAAACAACTAAAAGAAGAAAGATTATGAGTTTTATTAAGTGGTATTGTCCGGAGCTCGGAATCTGGAATTATAGAGTTCAAGCTTAAGACCTATTTTGCTCATTTATTTTCTTTGCACGCTTGAACATTTCAACGAGTTTCTTTGAAACTATAGGATTTTTTTCGTTCCTGAAAAACTCCTTTGCGTCTTCTCCTTCAAGAACAAGCCCTAATTCTATAGGTTTTGCCATGGTAATTACCTTCCTTTATGTGATTGAATTATCTGTTTAGGATTATATATTATTATTGTGGAATCTTTTTTGCAATGTTTTAATTTTTCAGTAAAAATGATAGTGTAATAAAATTTCTGTAAATTCACTTTACACCGTGTGCATAGGTTTTTAGGTAAAGCCCATGAACAAATGTGATTTTTAAATCCGATTTTTGTTAATATATTCACAGATATGTGAGCAAAATGCATAGGTTATATGCTAAAAACTACGTATTTCCGAGGAGTTTTAAGGGGAAATTGGACAGTGTGAAAATTTTTTCTACAAAATTACAAATTTAATATGTTTTTGAGTCAAAAATTCGAGATCAGTAAATGAGTTTCACATGCCTTGTCCAAAAAATTGACTTTGAATTTACAGAAAATTCGCGACACTGCCGAAATTGGGTGAAATTTGGTTAATCCAAAAACAAAATGCAGAGTTTTTGAGAAAAACTATGTTTATGAAATTTTTTTGAAGATATCTGCGGAAGGTCAGTTCCAGGGTCCTCTAAACCTCTTCTTTTTTAAAAATTGTAATGCATATTGTTTAACCTGTACATTAATACAGATTAACTAAAACGCTAATGGGTGCAGTAATAGTAATATTAAAAAAGAATAATATTAATAAAAATTTAATATATAATTATTAAATGTAATAAAGTATATAATATAGAAAGTGTATATTATTATTAAAGCTCATCTTATTTGAGAAGAGCTTTAAAAACGATACCAACCAATATTAAAAGGAAACCCCACATGGTACCAAAAACGAGATGTCTGGTACTAGCTCTTTAGGAACATTAAAAAACAGTTGTATTGGCGCAAAAAGAGAAGGGAATAATATCCCTTCTCCAAATTTGTATACTAAAGGATCAAGAACAACTAGTTCTTATACAGGTTGATCTGTATTCCGCGATTTTGATTCAGAAAAAGTTTTTCCTTGCATCTTTTAGTAATATTTCTATACTTTTTAGTAATATTCCCTTATATTAAATGAAACAGTATATATAAGTTTGGTTTTGTGTTCAATCTTATACAATTCTTCTCGACTCCATAAAAACAGCATATTGTTTATAAAAACTAAATAATAAAGGGAGCTATAGGTCTGCAATTATTTTAAGGAAAACATACTGCACTTTTTATATTTTCCTGTATTCATTTCTAATCGCGTTTTTGTGTTTCCATTAGCAGTAAAAACGCCTATCATTCTAAATCGCTTTGAGACATTTTTTAAAATCAGATGTAAAAGGACATATTCTAAAAGTCAAACAGTGAGCCTGAGAATACGACCATGATTTGACCTGTGAGTCAGCAAGTTGAAAGTGTATCAGGTTAATTAACTTGACTATGTCACATTACAAAGTAAAACATCATCATAGATCTCATATCTCAAGTATATGTTTGTAGTGAAATCAATAACTGCAATGGAATAACTGTCTAATCTGACATAATCAAGTAAAATAATCAAATTTTTTGCAACGGAACCTCTAAAATTGCTTCAACATTATGTATATATATGAAATTATTCCATGTATATATGAGGTATACATTATGGTTCAAGCAGTTATTCGAATTGATGAAAAAACAAATAGGGTTCTCAATATCATAAAAGCCAAATACGGCTTAAAAGACAAAAGTGCTGCTATCATGCATATGGCTGCTGAATATGAAAAAGAACTCATGGAACCTGAGCTTAGGCCTGAATTTATTGAAAAAGCCCAGGAAATCATGAAACAGGAACCTATAGATGTCGGAACAATTGAGAACTGGAAAAAAGTGCTTAATTCCTGATCTGACATGTATCGGTTACAGGTAAAACCCGAAGTTCAAAAAGTTGTTGAGAAGCTGGCAAAAAAGGATAAGAAGCAAGTTGAAATTATATTTAATAAGGTAAATGAGATTCTTCAGGACCCACATAGATATAAAAATTTGAGGTCTCCTCTCAATCACTGGAAAAGAGTTCATATTGACTCTCATTTTGTGTTGATTTTCTCTATAGATGAAAAGGAAAAAATTGTTATTCTGGAATATTACGGCCATCATGACGAAGTCTATTAATGATGATCTTCCCAATTTGAATATTTTGACTTTCTTTCATCATACAACTAAGAAAAATAATAGTAACTGCTCAGTGTATATTACTAATTTACTTCTGTTTATATAAAATATTCCAATATCCAGAAGTTCAGAAATCTTTGAAATAAATCAAAAATTAATTAAACATTTTCCAGCAATACTTTCAAGAGTATAATTACTCGATAAAATTGAAAAAAGAAACTTACTGAAGAATACTATACATCCTGGAAAAATAAGATTTACAGTCACTTAGCCGACTTTCTCTTTTTTAATTTCACTTTTGACTTTCCCCGTGTGGGATCTTATTTTGGAAGCTCCTCCAAATAGATGTCCAGGAAGCTCTCTACAAGCCTATGGTTTTCTTGCCCGCAGTATCCAATAGAGAGTGTAATCTCCTCATTATAAGTACAAACTCCTAGCATAAACCCAGGTGGATACATGATAGGGCTTGTAATATACCCTTTTACTGTAAGCAACCCTCCAAAGTTATATTCCTTCAAGACCCCAAAATTTGAGAGCAGTGGATACGTTAAGTTGTGTTTCTTACTTAGTACGCCTGAATCTATTATCCACTTCTCCATAGCAGGATAACCTTGCTCGTACATGTATTCCAGTCCTTTTGCGCTCTCGATTCCTGGGTAATTATCTTTCAATTTTCTCATAAAAAAGATAACTCTTTCAAGGGTTTTCTCAAATACTTCTCCCTGTATTCTTTCAACGCCAGGATACAGTGCTCCTGAAAGATTGCATATTGCTTCCGCTTCATTATCCAGGCAATATCTTCGCAGGTCTATGGACACCTGGATAGTCATGGGCACTTTATACTCTGTATTGTTTATCTCAAAAAGCGTCCTGTATAATGCAGTCAGGAGCAGGTCGTTTATAGTTGCTTTCTTATCGTGGGCATACTCTTTAATTGCAACGAATCGCTCCTTCGGGATATGCCTGATGGAACGCATTGGTGAAACTCCGCCTTTTTGAGGGAGCGTCCAGGTTGGTTCTGGACCACCCTTTGGTTCGATACTACTAAAATCTTTTATATGCTTAAAGACCTGACTTTGATCCCTTTTACCGCATAAATTCGGACTAACGGAATATCTCGGATCTTCACATAGCTTACTGTATACGTCAGACAATATCGATACATATTTTTTAAGCCCGCCGGCATCACAGACAGAGTGATTTACTTTGATGCAGATCGTATCCGCATCTTTCTCTCTGAAGATTCTTGATACTACCAGGGGATCCGTATCTGCATGCAAAGCCTCGTTAACAAACGTCATTATTCCTTGCTCCGGGGATGGGGTTTTAATCATGGAGCATATCATTATTTTTTCCAGATTATCTCTGCGTCCCCAATAAGGGTTGCCGCAGTTCTCGACAAACCTGGAGCCCAGCACAGGTTCCTGGTCTAACGTCAGACGCAGCGCTTTGGCAAAGGAAGTCTCATCAACTTGCCCGCTCAACTTTAGAACCATGCAAAGTTGCTGATCTGCGAACACCTTGCTTGAGACATAATTAAATGCATCCTGTGCTGTTAAGTTGAATATATTTGGGATGTTCATATGATCCGTTCCAAAACTATAATTATACCCTTAAATTTCTAATTTTTAATAGTCAATCGATCTTCCGATTATTAAATGAGTTTAAGACTCTTATTGATATGCAGATAAATCAGTTATGGGATAACCTGAAAAAAGAACCATGAAAATATTCATGGAGGATAGTACTCTAAATAGAGTATTCGTAGATTACAAACAGATTCTTTCAACCTAATTTGCTTCCTCAAAAATGTGGTTATACTACCTACATGTTACTCATTAAATAAGTCGCGTTTATTCTTTAATTGTACTCAACAATTCCTCCTGACTAACAGTTTTACCACGTCTTACAGCTTTCCCGTCATCAGTCAATGTGAACTTACCCTGCATACATCCTGTAACTTTGAAGTGTTCCGGCTTAATGTCCTTACTGTGGTTGGCAAGGTCATTCGTCAGATAGAGTAGAACCTTTTCGTCAGTTTTGAAACTCGGTTCATGATTAGCTTCTAAAGTATCGTTTCCAACTGTTCCGCCATCCACTCTCACCGTAACCTCTTTGGATGACAATGGGTTTTTGAGATATTCGTCTACGCTTATGGTGATATCTGTATAGATAAAATTCTCCAGGCTAAATGAATCAACCCCATCGGGCCTTTTTCCGTCGATAGAATTCCATTTGCTTGGATTTATTTCCTTCACTGTACCTATTATAATCGTATAAGAGTCATTGTTTAATTCTTCAGGACTTAGTGGTACAAGTGATGCACTTGTCTCGCCGTATAAAGGCATATCATTATTTGCAAGTTTTGTATTATCTTGTGAGGAATTATTTGCAAGTTTAATACCATCTTGCGAGCCTGACAACGCTAGAGCACCAAACATTATCAAAAAGACTGCTCCAACAAAAGCGATCATAAATTTTATGCTTTTATTCATGTCATCACCTTTTAAAGATAAACATATCAGGTGTTTGCTATACCGTCTGAGTGAAGAACTTTTTACTTATGTCGTTGTTTTATCGTGCTTTATATTTCATTCCTGTAAATCTTACTCTGAAGGTAGAATAAACAAGCTTAAATATGTACAAGGCTGACGTAATCATACTGTTATAAGCGTGTTTTATGGAGCTTGGGTAACGTTGGAAAGTTCATCGAACTTACTAAAATTATTTATTGCGAAGAAGCTATAAAACTCTATGCAAAACTCTCAAAGTATGCGATTTTGATACTGATTTTTAATCATACAGTTATTTTATGATCTGCGATTGTTCAAAAATTTCATAGAGAACATATATGAGTTATCGCCTCACATTCAACATACCTAAAAAATGCATTGTAAAATTCTAAAGTAATTTAAGCCAAAATTTCAACTGGACAATAGGAAATTACAGGAAAATTTGTTGTTATTTTAAAAAGTTATTGAAAAGCGGTGCAACAAAACCAGTACAACAAAAGTGGTGCAACAAAAGCAGTACAACAAAAGTAGTGCAACAAAAGCAGTACAACAAAACCAGTGCAACAAAAGCAGTGAAAATATAGAACAGGGAAAATACATCAAAAATTAATTAGAAGTTTTCCAGCACTACTTTCAAGAGTATAATCAGAACTACGATCAAAAACAGGGTCCACAAAAGCGGCAAAAGGATACGCAGTAAAAAGTACAGTATTATTGCTATGAGAATTAGCTGAACCAAAGATATCCTTCTTCCAGCACGCAAGAAGCGACGATTTAATCCTCTAGACATATATAAGCACCTTTAAAACCGATTCTGTTTTTGATATTTTGTTATTTACTTTCTGTCTTTATACCCTTATAATAAGAATAATATAAAAATAAAACTATTCCTTAAACCCTAATGTTTTAATAAACAGGTCTGCTGGGAATCGAACCCAGGTTCGGAGCTCCGGAGGCTCCAGTGATATCCTCTACACTACAGACCTTCATTATGAAAAAGTTAAGATCAGTCCGTTAAGAGATAAAATTGTTATCAGTTAACTGGCTGGTTATAGTGCTAAATAGCTTATAAACTTAATCCCTAATTATATTAAAACATCTCAAATTATTTACAATTTATTAAAAGGAACTTGGCCTGAAAATTTCAGGATAGATTTACTCTCCCCATTTCTGGCCGTATTTTTCATCAAATACTATTTCGGAAAGTCCTCTGCGTGTTGAAGTTCTTTCCTTTGGAACCGGTTCTCCTATTGCAAGAACTGCCATCAGCTCAAGATCGGAAGGACATTCAAGAATGGAATTGACTTTCTCTTTTTGATTCAGGATTTCTCCGAGCCAAACCCCGCCAAGGCCAAGTTCGCAGCAGGTAAGGAGCATGTTCTGGATTGCAGCTCCTATTGCCTCGAGATCTTTTGTCCTGTTGTAAGAAGTTTCATTGTTCAGAAAAGTAGCAATAAGCAGAGGAGCTCCTGCCACGATACCCGAGTAATGCGTGCATTCCGAGAGTTTCTGGATGGTTTCTTGGTCCCGGATGACAATGAAACGCCAGGGTTGGTTATTCAATCCGGAAGGAGCCCAGTGCCCTGAGTCCAGGATTATGTTGATATCTTCCTTGCTAACAGGTTTGTCCGTAAACTCCCGGACACTCCGTCTATTAAGGATAGTGTTAATAACTTTGCTTTCTCCTTTTAATGGCATTACTTCCCCTCCGGATTGAGTTTTATACTTCCAGATTTATGAATGTTCTGTCTACAGGATGTCAACTACTATAGAATCAGTCATCATCAATCTTCTTGTTGAGCCAGGGGATGTTTGCACGGATCTGCTTTCCGACGACTTCAAGCTGGTGTTCCTTTTCCTGGCGTTCCATGGCTTTGAGTACTGGATGGTTGACCATGCCTTCGAGCACGAATTCCTTGGCAAACTCTCCGTTCTGAATTCTCTTCAGGGCTTCCTGCATGGCTTTACGAGACTCATCATTAATAATTCTGGGGCCGACTGTCATGCCTCCGTATTCTGCAGTATTGGAAACAGAGTGCCACATTCTCTCAAGTCCGCCTTCATAGATAAGGTCCACAATGAGCTTGACTTCATGGCAGGTTTCGAAATAGGCCATTTCGGGCTGGTATCCTGCTTCAACAAGCGTTTCAAAAGCGGTCTTGATCAGAGATGCAAGTCCTCCGCAAAGGTCAACCTGTTCTCCGAAAAGGTCGGTTTCGGTTTCCTCACGGAATGTAGTTTCATAGACACCTGCTCTGGTTGCACCGATCCCTTTGGCATATGAAAGAGCAATTTCCCTGGCGTTTCCGGTTGCATCCTGGTAGACTGCAATCAGAGCCGGCACTCCGATGCCTTCGGTATAGGTTCTTCTTACAATGTGACCAGGGCCTTTGGGGGCAGCCATGAAAACATCAACATTCTTTGGGGGGACGATCTGGCTATAGTGAATATTGAAACCATGTGCGAAAGCAAGTGCGTTACCGGGTTTCAGATTTGGCTCGATTTCAGAATAATACACAGAGGCCTGCTTTTCGTCCGGAAGGAGGATCATGATAACATCCGCGGCTTTTGCAGCTTCTGCCACTGTCATAACTTTCAGGCCGTCACTTTCGGCTTTTGCCCAGCTTGAACTGCCGTTTCTGAGCCCGACAATGACATTAAGCCCTGACTCATGGAGGTTGCGGGCGTGAGCATGGCCCTGGCTTCCATAGCCCATTATTGCAATAGTTTTGTCCTTAAGTGCATCAAAAGTAGTTTCGTTATCATAAATTATAGTTGCCATGTTTGATTCTCCTGATAAATTTTTCAGTTTTTGAGTAAAGCTCCTATTTTTTAGGGGAAGACTATAGTTATGAAATCAATTAACTTCCCTGAGAATTAATTTGACTTGAATCAATTTTTAAAAGTTGCTTATCCATAGAGGGGTAGTTTTGAAGTTTCAGCAGGTGACTGCCTTAATGAAACCTCTCGGGTTTCAAAACGCCTCTAGGCGCCCCAATCTATTAAAGATTATTAAGCAGCTACCTTTCTTTACCTGCCCTTATTATTTAAACCTTCTTTGGGCCGCGAACCAGAGCAATTTTGCCTGTTCGGGCCATTTCCTTGATACCAAACTGCCGGAGAAGTTTTTCGATTGCCTGTATCTTGCTTTCATCCCCAGTTACTTCAACGGTTATTGAATTGCGGGCAACGTCTACAATTCGAGCCCTGAATATATTTGCAATCTGGATAATTTCGGCCCTTGTCGTCATATCGGCTGTCACTTTGATGAGAGCAAGTTCTCTCTCTACAGTATCATCTTCTTCAATATCCGAAACCTTGATCACATCAATAATCTTATTAAATTGTTTTATAACCTGTTCGAGGACCTGATCATCTCCCTGAACCACAATAGTCATTCTGGAAATCTCAGGGTCTTCAGTAACGCCTACGGCAAGGCTATCAATATTGTATCCACGCTTGGAAAAGAGTCCGGCAACTTTTGCCAGGACTCCAGATTTGTTTTCAACCAGGACCGCAAGGGTATACTTTTTCATTTGTTTCCCTCCGGGCCAATGAATTCATTGATTGCTGCTCCTGCCGGCACCATGGGAGACACGTTTTCTTCACATTCGATAGTAATATCAATAACTGATGGACGCCCTGATGCAATAGCTTCTTTGATTGCAGGCCTTACTTCGGACGGTTTTTCCACCCTAAGTCCCAGAGCACCATAGGCTTCGGCAAGTTTGACAAAATCCACGCTGCCTTTTATGCAGGTGTGAGAATATCTTCTATCGTAGAAAAGTTCCTGCCACTGTCTGACCATGCCCAGATAACCGTTATTTAGAATTACGGAAACAACCGGGATATCATTCTGGACTGCAGTTGCAAGCTCCCGTGAGTTCATCTGGAAAGACCCGTCTCCTGCAATGTTGATAACCGTTTTATCCGGCCTTCCGACCTTTGCTCCTATAGCTGCCGGAAAACCGTATCCCATTGTTCCGAGTCCGCCTGATGTAATAAAAGTGCGTGGCTCTTTATACTTGAAGAACTGAGCAGCCCACATCTGGTGCTGACCGACTTCGGTAACTATAATTGCATTGCTACAGGCTTCAGAAATCTGTTCGATAACAAACTGAGGTTTTATGGATTTTCCCTGCTCGTAAGTAAGAGGATATTCCCGCTTCCACTCATTTATCTTCTCGAGCCAGGTTTCGGAATTGCACTGTTTTACATGTTTAATCAGAGACTTAAGAACTATTTTTGCGTCCCCTACTATAGGAATATGTGCAGGCACGTTCTTTGAGATCTCAGCAGGATCAATGTCAATATGGATAATTTTCGCATTCGGAGCAAAGGACTGGAGTTTTCCAGTAACTCTATCATCAAATCTGGCACCGATAGCGATGATAAGGTCGGACCCCTGAACCGAGTAGTTTGCATACTTGCTTCCATGCATTCCCAGCATTCCAAGGTTCAGAGGGTGTTCGGCAGGAATCGAGCTTATGCCCATAAGTGTCGTAGTTACTGGTGCCATCAAGGTTTCAGCCAGTTCCGCAAGTTCGGCGCTTGCATTAGAACTTATCACTCCACCGCCTGCGTAAATTATAGGCATACAGGAATTTGCGATTTCTTCGGCTGCCTTTTTGATCTGCTGAGCATTTCCACGATATGTAGGTTTATACCCTTGAAGTTTAACGGTTTCAATACTATTGCATTCAAATTCCCCGTTAATTACATCCTTTGGCATATCGATCAGTACAGGTCCCTGCCTTCCGGTAGAGGCTATGTGGAAGGCTTCTTTTACTATTCGCGGCAGATCTTTTGCTTCAGGTACGAGATATCTGTGTTTTGTAATGGGAAGAGTGATTCCGGTGATGTCGGCTTCCTGAAAGGAATCGTTCCCGATAATAGAGTGAGGGACCTGTCCGGTAAGTGCGACTATCGGTATCGAATCCATATAAGCAGTTGCAATTCCGGTTACTAAGTTGGTTGCTCCGGGGCCAGAGGTAGCCATGCATACTCCAGTTTTGCCTGTTACACGAGCATATCCGTCTGCAGCATGTACAGCTGCCTGCTCATGTCGTACAAGTACATGACGAAGATTAGAATCATAAAGTTCGTCATATATATGGAGCAGTGCTGCGCCAGGATAACCAAACATAGTGGTAACATCCTCTTCTTCAAGGCCTTTTATCAAAGCCCTGGCGCCGGTAACTTTCTCTAGTGACCCTATTGTCATTATAAATCTCCTTAAGTAATCTTAGATAGAAACCTCTCAACCTATTTTTCAAACCATAATTTGTGTCCAAACTATAATGTGGTCTAAAATCGGAAAAAAGAAGTCAATTAAAAACAGCAACTATCAGCCTGAGTAGAACACTTTCATTCCCATCTTAGTTCAGATCTTAGGGCAAAAATTCAAAGCCCATACTTTTATAATTGCTGGTTATAATCGTGTTTTAAATTTTTCACAGGCTGATAACCGAGTATTTTTGACAATTCATCAGTGTATATAGATTCTTTTTAAATCCGCTGAATTATTACTGTAATTTTTGTGGTTTAGACCTTCTTTGGACCACGAACCAGGGCAATCTTGCCTGTTCGGACCATTTCTTTGATCCCAAACTGTCGAAGGAGTTTTTCAATTGCATCGATTTTTCCTTCATCTCCTGTTACTTCAACAGTTATGGATTTGGGAGCAACGTCCACTATTCTTGCCCTGAATATATTTGCAATCTGGATAATTTCAGCTCTTGCAGTTACGTCAGCAGATACTTTGATGAGAGCAAGTTCCCTTTCAACTGCATCATCAACTCCGATATCCGAGACCTTAATAACATCTACAAGCTTGTTCAGCTGTTTTGTAACCTGCTCGAGGACCTGATCGTCTCCCTGAACCACAATAGTCATTCTGGAAATCTCAGGGTCTTCCGTAACTCCTACAGCCAGGCTGTCGATATTATATCCTCGTCTTGAGAAAAGCGAGGCTACCCTTGAGAGAACTCCAGACTTATTTTCCACAAGAACTGCAAGTGTGTGTTTCATCACTGTTCCTCCAGGTCGAGAACTCCATCAACTTTTACCTTACGCAAATTGGGCATAGGGCAGGGAGTATCTGCGTGCTCTTCAATGTCAAGGATTTCATTGATTGCAGCTCCTGCCGGTACCATAGGATAGACATTTGCCTCGCACTCAACAATGACTTCAACAACAGCGGGCATACATGACCTGACAGCTTCTTCAATTGCAGGCCTTACTTCGGAAGGCTTTTCCGCACGCAGTCCAAGGGCTCCGTAGGCTTCGGCAAGTTTGACGAAGTCAACACTACCTTTGATGTAAGTATGAGAATATCTTCTATCATAGAAGAGTTCCTGCCACTGTCTTACCATGCCCAGATAACCATTATTCAGAATTACGGAAACAACCGGGATATCATTCTGGACTGCCGTTGCAAGCTCCTGAGAGTTCATCTGGAAAGACCCGTCCCCTGCAATGTTGATAACCGTTTTATCCGGCTTTCCGACCTTTGCTCCTATAGCTGCCGGGAAACCGTATCCCATTGTTCCGAGTCCGCCTGATGTAATAAAAGTGCGTGGCTCTTTATACTTGAAGAACTGAGCAGCCCACATCTGGTGCTGACCGACTTCGGTAACTATAATTGCATCCTTACAGGCCTTAGAGATCTGCTCGATAACAAACTGAGGCATTATAATATCAGGTGACATCTGTTTATAGGTGAGCGGATACTCCTTCTTCCACTGTTTTATCTTTTCGACCCATTTTTCGGAATTACAACGCTTGATATGTTTATTCAGAGATCTGAGTATCTGCCTTGCATCTCCGACTATTGGGATGTGAACCTTTACATTTTTGGATATCTCTGCAGGGTCGACATCGATATGGATAACCCTGGCATTGGGAGCAAAGGATTCGAGTTTCCCGGTCACGCGGTCATCGAACCTTGCACCCACAGCGATGATGAGATCCGATTCCTGAATAGCATAGTTTGCGTATTTACTCCCGTGCATTCCAAGCATTCCGACATATAGTGGATGTTCTGTTGGAATTGAGCCTATTCCCATGAGGGTGGTTGTAACCGGAGCATTGATTGTTTCAGCCAGTTCCACAAGCTCGGCGCTTGCATTAGAACTTATCACTCCACCGCCTGCGTAAATTATAGGCATACAGGAGTTTGCGATTTCCTCGGCAGCGCGTTTGATCTGCTGAGTATTACCTTTGTAAGTTGGCTTGTACCCTCTAAGTTCTACTTTGTCAGGATAGTAAAAGTCAATCTCCGCGTTCTGTACATCCTTTGGAAGGTCAATTAATACCGGGCCAGGCCTTCCGGTAGAAGCGATATGGAAGGCTTCTTTTACAACTCTCGGGAGTTCTTTTGCATCCTGTATGAGATAATTGTGCTTGGTAATGGGCTGGGTAATTCCCGTAATGTCGGCTTCCTGGAAAGCATCATTTCCTATCAGGAACGTCGGGACCTGCCCTGTTAAGGCTACAACAGGTACTGAGTCCATATATGCGGTAGCAATCCCTGTTACCAGGTTGGTTGCTCCGGGACCTGAGGTGGATACGCAGACCCCGGTCTTTCCAGTTGCACGGGCGTACCCGTCCGCAGCATGAGCTGCTGCCTGTTCGTGGCGCACAAGTATATGGCGCAGATTCGAATCATAAAGTTCGTTATAGAAGGGAATGATCTGCCCTCCCGGATATCCGAAGATGGTATCAACCCCTTCTTCTTCCAGGCACTTTATCAGAGCCCTTGCGCCATTAACTTTTTCTGTTGACCCGGTTGTCATTATTTAACTCCTTTTTATTTCTTAACGGTGATTTAACTGGACACTCACCTGAAGATGAGTGTGTTTCCAGTAAGGGTGTGTCATTAAAAATATTTATCTCTCACACTCACAATTTCTTGTTATTAATTTTGTAAATATATCATAATAGATCATGTATATATGGATAAGGTTTTTTCCTGATCCAGAAACATCGTCAGTACGTGATTTCAAAAATTTCCAGAAGGAAAAAGAAGAGAGGGCACAGGAATAAATAAGTAACTATACGCCCTCCTGAGAAATCTTTAAAGTTCATTTTTTTGAAATCACTCAGCTCGTATAAGGCGGTTCATACCGTTCATTACAGCCTCTACCGACGCCATAATAATGTCCGTCCTGGCTCCGCTTGCGGTAACTACCTTCCCATCCTTGGAAAGTTTTACTCTTACTTCTACAAGGGCATCGGTTCCGCCAGTGATCGAGTCTACGTGGTATTCTTCAAGAATAATATCTTCCGCACAGGAACTTACAGCTCTCCGGATTGCGTTGATTACGGCATCTACAGGTCCGTTTCCGATTCCTGCCTGTACTATATCTTTATCTTTTACGTTAAGTTTTATCGACGCCGTTGGAGTCACCCGGTTCCCGGATACAATTGTAAACTCTTCCAGTTTTACCAGGGGTTCTTTGTAGATATCAAGTACGTTTTCCGCGATAGTCTGGAGGTCAGCATCGGTTATATGTTTTCCCTGGTCACCAATCTGCTTGACCCGGTTGAAAATTTCTTCGATCTGGGTATCGTCAGCTGCAAGCCCCATTTCTTTTAAGGCAAGGGTAACCGAGCTACGTCCTGCATGTTTTCCAAGTACGATCTGACGCTGCCTTCCGATGTATTCAGGGCTCATAGGCTCATAGGTTGCCTTATCAGCCAGAAGACCGTGAACATGAATTCCTGCTTCGTGAGTGAACGCATTTCCGCCTACAAGAGGCTTATTTGGCGATACGGGAATTCCTGTAAGCCGGCTTACAAGCCTTGAAGTCCGGTAGATCATCTCGTGTTTGATACCTGTATCGTACTTGTAGAGCCATTCCAGGCTCATTACTACTTCTTCAAGGGATGCGTTTCCAGCTCTTTCTCCTAACCCGTTAATAGTTACATGGGCCTGTTTTGCTCCTGCAGCCAGGGCAGCAACCGTATTTGCAGTTGCAAAACCGAAATCATTGTGACAATGAATGCTGATAGGAGCTTTCAGGGAGGAAGATAGATCCCTAAAAATTTCTTTTGCCCTTTCAGGTACCAGAAGGCCTACAGTATCACAGAAGCATAACCTGTCAGCACCTGCAGCTATTCCGTCGGCATAGATAGCCTTTAGAAATTCAGGGTCTGCACGCGAAGCATCTTCTCCGCTCAGTTCCACAATCAGGCCGTGATCCTTGGCATACTCGGTTACTTCAGCTGCGATCTGCCGTACTGAATCCCTATCCTTTTTGATTTTCGTCCTTATATGAAGGTCCGAAACAGGTGCTACAAGGTGGATAGAGTCAACGTCACATTCCAGAGCACGGTCAATATCGGACTTTACAATCCTGCAATAACTGCAAATTTCAGCATCAAGACCTGCATTTGCAACAGCCTTGATAGACTCCCTTTCACCTTCGGAAGTGATTGCAGAACCGGCCTCGATTATTGAGACTCCAATCTCATCAAGTGCTTGGGCGATTAAGAGTTTCTTGTCCTTTGTAAGGGCAACACCAGGTGTTTGTTCACCATCTCTCAAAGTGGTATCCAGAAAGCGGACATTTTCGAATAATATAATCCCTCAGTCTTTGTTTTATTAGATAGGTTCTTTCGCAATTTAGGAAATAATATTAAAAATAATATACTCATTATATTATAATATTATGTCCTATTTTACAAGTTCCAATGTATTAATACAAATATTACATATATCTTTTCTCAGGAACTCGGCTTTTTCAGGAAGATCTCCGAGTTTACGCCGTGGCTCTCTGAAACTTTTCCTCAATAAGTAGACCATAGTATTTTTAGTTTCCAGTTAACAATATATCCTACTTTAGAAGAAACCATCTCTTTCTACGATCACTTCTTCAAAACATCACTTCAAAACATCAAAAATAAAGATAGTAAAGAGGTTAGGGAAATAAAAGAGAGAAAAATAGAAGATAAGAAAAAATATGAGAAAAAGTCAGATAAATAGAACTGCAAGAGTTTTTCCCGCACATGCGGAACAAAGTGGTAACTCTTGCCTGAAATTACATAGAGTTTCCTCTTAACAGTTTTCAAAGTATTTGTCTACCCTTTCTATTGCTTTTACAATGAGGGAAACGCATGCTTCAATATCTGCCGTATCCAGGACCTCAACAGGGGAATGGATGTATCGGGTGGCTATGCTGACCGTACCTGTAGGGATACCTTCTTTTGTAAGGTGTATTGAGGTTGCATCGGTTGTGCCTCCGGAACCGACTCCAAGCTGATAGGGTATATCATTTTCAGCAGCAGTTTCTTTAAGCCACTTAAGAACTTGCGGATGAGCTATAAGACCTCTTCCGGACGCATCGGCTACAGTAACCACAGGGCCTTTTCCGAGTTCCAGGGAAGAATCGGTTTTATTTATACCGGGATGGTCTCCGGGAATAGTTGTGTCAAGAGCAAGCGCAACATTTGGACAAATTCCAAAGGCACAGGTTCTTGCTCCCTTAAGTCCCACCTCTTCCTGCACGGTACCTACGGCATAGACATTTGCTTCGATTTTGTGTTTTGAAAGCCGTTTCATAACTTCAATAAGGATAACGATGCCTGCACGGTTGTCAAAGGCTTTTGAAGTCACTTTCCCGTTTGCCAGGGGAACAAAGTTCCGGTCAATAGACGCTACCGTACCTATCTCAATTCCGAGGTTCTCAGCGTCTTCCCTGTCTTTTGCTCCTATATCGATGAACATGTCATCCAGTTTCACTGGTTTTTTCCTGTCTTCATCTTTCATTACATGAGGAGGCTTTGATCCGATTACTCCGGGAATTGAACCTTTTTTACCGTGAAGCACAACTCTCTGGTTAAGAAGTGTCTGGTCAAACCATCCTCCGATCCCGACAAACCTGAGGAAGCCGTTATCATCAATATACCTGACCATGAGCCCGATTTCGTCCATGTGGGCAGCCAGCATTATGGAAGGGCCTTCTCCTTTTTTGAGAGCTATGAGGTTTCCCATGCAGTCTCTGCGCATGGTATCAACATAAGGTTCAAGTTCCTTTTCAAGAAGCTCTCGGATATCATCCTCAAAGCCTGAGATCCCATGGGCATTAGTGAATTTTTCAAGCAGAGATTTTATCTCTCTAAGGTTTCCGCCTTTTTCCATTTTCGAATATCTCCTGAATAGTTAATTTAAAGTCTAAATTAGTCTGAATGAGATCGATTATATTCTAATCTAATTAATTATAATTATCTCCTTATTATTCCCCTTTATTAAATGTTTCTTGCAATGACCCTTTGATAAATGGTTTTTAACTTTTAGTAAATAATTTTTTGACTTTTGGCAAATAATTTTTTAATATATCTTTTTTTATAACTATTTTTTTATAATTACTCCTTACCAGGTTATTTTTCTTAAATCATCGTGTTGGAGATAGCTAAGTTATCTCCACCTCAGGCCAACAAATATCATACTGTTTAGTTATTATGACTAACTGTTATTTAAGTTTCTGGCAGAAGGTCTCAGATTAATTTTTGATGGCGAAGAGAGATTTTTCGAAGGCTGTAAGGACAGAAACATTAAAATCCCTTCAGGTTTATTGAGGACTCAGGTGAAAATCATATGACTGCAGAATTACCTCCTCAAGTTCAGAATCAGATAGCACAGCTTCAGCAAATACAGCAGCAGATACAGGCTCTGGCTATGCAAAAATCACAGATTGAAGCTATGCAAAAAGAGTCCAAAATGGCTCTTGATGAGCTAGAAAGACTCGCTGACGACGCAGTAGTCTACCGCAATGTAGGGGAGTTAGTAATAAAAACGAATAAGGGAGAGTCCATTACAAAACTTAAAGACAGGGAAGAAACTCTCTCACTCAGGCTTCAGTCTATTTCCAGACAGGAAGAAAGGCTCACATCTCGCTTTAAACAGCTTCAGGAGCAGATTCAACAAGCTTTAGGCACTAGAGCACAATAATTTTATTTTTCATTCCCGCATAAGGAATATTAAATAAAGTGCAGTCTTGCCAAAACTTATAAAGCAGTTATGCAAAAATCTCGAAGCTCTTGAATCTATGGAGATCGATACCTCTTAAAACGATAGCCAGAGTGGACAATGGAAGTTGATGAAGCGGAGTTTTTCAACCGGCTCCTTGACTATCGAAATATTTTATATTTGTGTCACCGGAATGCAGATCCGGACGCTGTTAGCAGTGCTTTTGCCCTTTCGGAATCTATCGGAGGCACTATCGGACTTGTAGACGGCTGTAACCGTGTAGCTGCTGTACTTATAGAGAGACTTGGCATTGAAGTTGTGGACAAACCCAATCCGGCTGATTACAGTTTTGTCGTCGTGGTTGATACATCAACAAAAGCACAATTAAATGATCTGGAGCTTACCAGGTATTGTGTAATCGATCACCATACAACTACTGCTCTGACAGAGAATGCCGAATTCTATCTGCACAGGAACAGTACCTCTACCGTAGAAATAGTTTACGATATCTTGAAAGCAATGGGAGCACCTATTAACAGGCGAGTGGGGATAGGGATGCTCACGGGAATCGTAACGGATACCGGGCATTTCAAACATGCATCTGCGGACACTTTCCGGACAGTATCCAAAATTATTGAGGATAGTGGTGTTGAGTACGGGGAAGTGCTGGACCTTATGGCTGCTACCCCACAGGATATTTCCATGCGTATAGCTATTCTGAAAGCCGCAAGCCGTGTCGAGCTCGATAGAGTACAGGATATGTTGATAGCATCTTCCCACGTCAGCTCTTTCGGAGGTTCTGCATCTTCCATGCTAATTAATATTGGGGCAGATATCGCTTTTGTCGGCACAGCCAAAGGTGAAAACGTCAGGATAAGTGCAAGAGCAAAGCGTGATGCTGTAAGTGCCGGAGTTAATCTTGGCCAGCTGATGGAAGATATAAGTAACGAATACAGCGGCACAGGTGGCGGACATTCCGGAGCTGCCGGAATAGATGTGATCGGTGACATGAAAGAAGTTCTGGATAAATGCAGGGAAAGAACAAAGAAAATTCTTGAAGCTTCTCTGGGGGAAACGTCAAAAGAGATCTCTTTTGATGATATCAAAGAGCTTGAAAATGAGTGATTTCTTAAGTAAAAAGAGGTTTGCGTTATTCAGAATATGGTCAAAAGAGGTTTCGTTATTCAGAATATATTTCAAAAAATCCCTTACTTCGTATTATACTTAAAATCTCACTTTATTTTTACAAGTATATAATTCAGTAACTGAACCCTAATTATTGACTCCATACTTATAAAATTTGCCGATTATGAGTAAACATTCCAGCTTATCTAAAATCCATATCTAATCATTTTATGAACTTTATCCTTTTATGTAACCAGCTTTCGGGTTTACTCACAAAATCTTTTTTCTGCCTAACAGCTAATATTTATATGAGAATCTAGCTTAAACTTCATATTAATCCAGCTAATCTTCATATTGTATTTGCCGGAAGTATATCTCCGTTGAAATAATAAACTAGAAAATAATAATTAGAAAATAATAAACTCTGGAGAAAGAAAGCAACAGAGTAAGAAAGTAACGTTAGCGAGATAAAGAGAACCGAAACATGGCCTTAAAGCGGCATGAAATGAGATTCATAGGAAAAAAGCTTGAAAATACCGGGCCTGATATTGAGAGCCCAGAATACATAATATAAAGAGTGTGAAATAATGCCAGAATACTGGGACCCTGAGATAGAGACAATGCCTGTAGAAGACTTGAACAAGCTGCAGGAAGAAAAGTTGAAGCAACTTGTACATTATGTGTATGAAAACTCTCCTTTTTATAGAAAAAAGTTTGATGAACACGGGGTTAAGCCGGAAGACATCCAAACTCTTGAAGATGTCAGAAAGTTGCCTTTTACAGTTAAACAGGATCTCAGAGATACCTATCCAACTGGCATGTTTTGCGTCTCAAACTCAAAACTAGCTCGGTTCCATGCTTCTTCAGGTACAACAGGCAAACCTATAGTTGTAGGATATACCCAGAATGATATTGATGAGTGGGCCGAGTCTCTTGCGAGAGGATTTACTTCTGTTGGACTGGGGAAAAACGATATCCTTCAGGTAAGTTACGGGTATGGGCTTTTTACAGGTGGGCTTGGTGCACATTACGGAAGCGAAAAATTGGGCGCAACCGTACTTCCTACAAGTTCAGGAAACACCGAGCGCCAGCTTGAGCTTATGAGAGACCTTGACGTCACTGCTATAGCCTGCACGCCTTCTTACTTCCTTTATCTGATTGAGACTGCAAGGAAAGAAGGCATCAGTATCAGGGACGACACCAAATTAAAGATGGGATTTTTCGGGGCAGAACCCTGGTCCGAAGAGCTCAAAAAACGTATAGAAGACGAATCAGGGATCAAAGCTATTGATATTTACGGAACGTCGGAAATGAGTGGTCCTCTTTTTACCGAATGCTCAGAACAGTGCGGGATTCACATCTGGGCAGACAAATTCCTTGTGGAGATCCTTGATCCTGAGACCGGTGAGCCTGTTCCTGACGGCGAGATCGGAGAACTCGTAATTACGACTCTTGCTAAAGAAGCCTTCCCTCTAATCCGTTACAGAGTAAGGGACCTTACTAGAAAGCTTTCGGAGCCCTGCGTGTGCGGAAGAACCCATCCCAGGATTACACGCATTAGCGGTCGCTCGGATGATATGATTATCGTGCGCGGAATCAATGTATTCCCAGGACAGGTCGAATCTGTCCTTCTGAATATTCCTGAAGTTGGAAACCATTTCATGATCATTGTAGATAGGATTGGACCCCTTGACTCAATGAAAGTCCAGATCGAAATGCAGGAATCTGCCTTTAGTGATAAAATGTCAGATATGATGGCACTTAAAAGAAAGGTTTCTAGTGCACTTAAAAGCGTACTGAACCTTGCAGTCGAGGTAGAACTGGTAGAACACGGCTCTCTGCCCCGTTCGGAAGGAAAATCAAAGAAAGTTATCGACAATCGAAAAATTTGAATTTTTCAAAGAGCGAAAACAAAACCTGCAATATTAAAAGCCTGCAGGTTTCATTTTTTTGAGACTGATCTCTCAATTTTTTAATGAGAAGTTTCTTTTTAATATTAAGCCAGATGTAAAGTAAGTTCTCATACATAATATAAAAATAACTAATGCAGAAAATATTAGGTTTGTAAACAGGAATAATGCTGGTAAATAACACTCTAAAAGGCAGCCAGTTGCTTAGTTGATCATAACTGTTTATAATCTTAACCACTGTATGTAAGCTGAAAATATAAACAGAGACTTATATTATACTTTGATATAGAGACTTATATTATACTTTGGCATAGTAGGGACTTATATTATACTTTGGCATAGAAACTTATAATATACTTTGATATAGAGATTTATATTATACTTGGCATAGTAGAGACTTATACTGTTGTATTCTGGTAAAAGATTACAAAAAGTAAGAGAGAACAAGAATAAACAGCATAAAAACATAGAATAAGCAATATAAGGATACGGGTGCTGGAATGGAAGATAAATTTATAAAGCAGATTTCCCTTTTTGCGGAAAATAAACCTGGCAGACTTGCAAACGTCGCAAACAAATTGAAAAGCGCCGGCATAAACATCAGAGCATTTACCATTGCCGAATCAGGAGACTTCGGAATAATCCGTATGGTTGTGGACAGGTCCGACTATGCTCACAGTATACTCCATGATGCAGGGTTTACCGTTTCCGAAACAAATGTTCTGGGAATCGAAATGGATGATGTCCCTGGTAGTATGTCCCGTATTGCAGAAGTGTTCGGAAAAGCCAAGATCAACATTGACTATGCATATGCCTTTGTCACCAGGGATCAGAAAGCCCTTTTAATAGTCAGAGTCAATGACATTGAAAAGGCAATTAAAACACTTGAAGAGGATAATATCAAGCTAATAAGCATGAAGGAACTTGAAAAGATCTGATTTTACGAAAAAACGGATTTTTCAGAAGAAAGCGTTTTTAAAAAAGGCGAAACGATCCAGAATTCGGTTATTTTTATGCCTGGAATTCTGGAAAGGTTTATTTTTGCAGCATATGGCTTCAGGGTAAAACCTTGATAAGTGGGTTTATGGCCTGCAATACTTCTTTGGATTCTAACCGGATATATACATAATAAATATAAAAAATATATATAGAACAATGAAAAGTTGCCAGGGGAACAGGTACCGGTTTGACTACAATGAAGGTAAATAAAAATAACTTACATGAGAGCTCGCAAAGTTCCTATAAAAACAAGCTTGGTGGAGCCCATACAACAATTATCGGGGGACGAGCTGGTAAAAAACTTGTAAAACTTGTGACCCAGCACCCTGAAGTAAAGAAAGTAATCCCAACCGTAATTTCCGTAAAAGGCATTGCAGGAGGAAGCCTGACCGGAAAGGTGCTGCGTGCGGACGCGAGAGGGAACTTGAGGCTATTACTCTCTGAAGGCAGAAGTTTTCAGGAAATAAGATTGGTAACAACAGTTGGAACCGCTGAAGAGGGAGATAGAATTATGGACGAACTAAACGAAATCTTAAAAACTGCCCTCTGAGGCGCTAAGGAGAGACAAGTAATTGGGGTTTATAGGTATTGATCATGGTACAACTGCGATGCGTTTTGCTCTTATAGACGGAGAAAGTACTCTTACTTTTGAACTTGAGAGGACCGA